>JAFTGE010000020.1 GCA_017458085.1 Oscillospiraceae bacterium | reverse complement strand
GATGGAGGTGTCGGACATGATGGTGGCGGGGTTGGAGTTACATAGCACCACCTCGTAGCCCTCCTCCTTGAGGGCGAGGCAGGCCTGGGTCCCGGCGTAGTCAAACTCCGCCGCCTGGCCGATGACGATGGGGCCGGAGCCGATGATCAGGATTTTCTTTAGGTCTGTTCTCTTAGGCATGGTCGTTTCCCTCTTTGATCAGAATACTTGTTTTCCGTTGTAGTACGTGGCAAGGCACTTGCCGGTGACCTCCCAGCCCATAAAGGGCGTGGCCCTGCCCTTGCCGTGAAATTGCGCGGGGTCTACGGTATAGCTCGCGTTTAAATCCCAGACGGAGAAGTCCGTCTCCAGCGGGATGCCGAAGCGCTCCCGCGGCCGGGTGACGAGGCATTCCAGCAGCCGGTCGAGACGCAATACGCCCGTTTTCACAAGCCGGGTGTACAGCACCGGGAAGGCCGTCTCCAGCCCCACGATGCCCATGGCGCTCTTTTCAAGCCCGCGGCTTTTTTCCTCGGCGCTGTGGGGGGCGTGGTCGGTGGCAATCACGTCGATGGTGCCGTCCAGCACACCCTCGATCAGGGCCTCGCGGTCGGCCTTATCCCGCAGCGGGGGGTTCATCTTGAAGCGTCCGTCCTCGATGAGGTCACCGTCGTCCAGCACAAGATAGTGCGGCGCCGTCTCGCAGCTGACGTCGACGCCCCGGACCTTGGCCGCGCGGATCAGCGCCACGCTCTCTTTGGTGGACACGTGGCACACGTGGTAGGCGCAGCCGGTCTCCTCGGCCAGCTTGAGGTCGCGCTCCACCTGCCGCCACTCGCTCTCCGAGCAGATGCCCCGGTGTCCGTGGGCCTTGGCGTACTGCCCGTCGTGGATATATCCGCCGCGCAGCAGCTCGTTTACCTCGCAGTGGGCCACGATCATCTTGTTCAGCTGTTTGGCCCGCCGCATCGCCGCGCGCATCATCTCGTCCGACTGCACGCCCTTTCCGTCGTCGGAGAAGGCCACGGCGTCCTGCAGCGCCTCCATGTCGGACAGCTGCTCCCCCTGCTCGCCCACGGTGACCGCCGCGTAGGGGTAGACGGCGACACAGGCGTCGCGCCGGATGATGGAAAGCTCCTCGTCCAGGTGCGCCCGACTGTCGGGCACGGGGTTTAAGTTCGGCATGGGGCAGACCGCCGTGTAGCCGCCCGCGGCCGCGGCCTCGCACCCGGTTTTGATGCTGCCCTTATAAGAAAAACCCGGCTCCCTGAAATGCACATGCACATCACAGAAACCGGGAAAAACGGTGTATTCGTCATTGTCGGAAAAGGTGGAGCGGGAAAGGCAGGCACGGATGCCGTCGGCGGCGTCCGGGCCGAATTTGTCCACATAGCGCAGGTCCATTTGCTGTCCTCCCATAAAAAGAAAAGCCGTCATGCCCACGGCAAGACAGCGTTCGACAGGGTACAGTAACCCCCTATGCACTTTCGTCTTGCCGATATCTCGTATCGTCTTAAAGATCGTATGCAGTATATCAAAGGCGTCCCATCCTGTCAATTGACGAAACGCCCGAACAAAGCGCCGCTGAATTGCGGCACTTTGTTCGCTTTTTCATGTTCAGCCCTCCAGCTTTTTGACCAGCTGGCGCAGGGCCTTGCCCCGGTGACTGATGCGGTTTTTCTCCTCGCTGCTGATCTCCGCCGTGCGCAGGCCGATCTCCGGCAGGATGAACAGCGGGTCATAGCCGAAGCCGCCCGTGCCGCGCTCATCATAGGCGATCTCGCCGTACAGGTAGTCCTCGGCGGTGACGGTCCTGCCGTCCGGCCAGACCAGCGCGATGGCGCAGGTATAGTGGGCCGCGCGGTTTTTCTCGTCCCGCAGCCGGTCCAGCAGCAGGCGGTTGTTGGCCGCGTCGTCCCCGTGCACGCCGGAAAACCGGGCCGAGTAGATGCCCGGCGCGCCGTCCAGCGCGTCGACACACAGGCCGCTGTCGTCCGCGATGGCGCAGCAGCCGGAAATCTCCGCCAGCTCCCGCGCCTTCTTGACGGCGTTTTCCATGAAGGTCTGGCCGTCCTCTACGGTCTCATGCTCAATGCCCGCCTCACGCATGGAGACGATCTCGTCAAAGAAGGGGGCCAGGATGGCCTTCATCTCCGTGAGCTTGTGGGCGTTGTTGGATGCGATAATCAGTTTCATTTTAAAATAACCCCGTAATATTCCCGTCTTCATCGACGTCGATTTTTTCCGCCGCGGGCACCCGCGGCAGTCCCGGCATGGTCATGATGTCACCCGTCAGCGCCACCACGAAGCCCGCCCCGGCGGAGACCTTCGCGCTCTTGATGGTGACGGTGAAGTCCTCCGGCGCGCCGAGAAGCGTCGGATCGTCGGAAAAGCTGTACTGCGTCTTGGCGATGCAGACCGGACAGCCGCCGTAGCCCAGCTCCGTCAGGCGCTGAAGCTGCGTTTGCGCCGCGGGCAGGACGCTGATGTCACGCCCGCCGTAGACGCGCTGCGTCACCGCGCGCAGCTTCTCCTCCAGGCTCATGTCCAGGGAATAGCTGAACGCGAAGTCGTTCTCCCCCTCGCCGCACAGGCGCACGACCTCCTCGGCCAGCGCCTCGGCGCCCTTGCCGCCCTCGGCCCACACGGTGGACAGGCGGACGTTCACGCCGAGTTCGGCGCATTTTTCCATAATAAACCGGATCTCCGCGTCGGTGTCCGTGGGGAAGCGGTTGACCGCCACCACGCAGGGGAGCTTGTAGACGTTTTTGATGTTCGCCACGTGGCGCAGCAGGTTCGGCACGCCCCTTTCCAGCGCGGCCAGATCCTCGTGATCCAGCGCGGACTTGGGCAGGCCGCCGTGCATTTTCAGCGCCCGCACCGTCGCCACCACCACCACCGCGTCGGGCCGCAGACCCGCCGCGCGGCACTTGATGTCCAAAAATTTCTCCGCACCGAGATCGGCGCCGAAACCCGCCTCCGTCACGGTGTAGTCCCCGGCCTTGAGTGCCATCCGGGTGGCCAGCACGCTGTTGCAGCCGTGGGCGATGTTGGCAAAGGGTCCGCCGTGGACAAAGGCGGGGGTGCCCTCCAGGGTCTGCACCAGGTTGGGCTTGAGCGCTTCCTTCAAAAGCGCCGTCATGGCGCCCTGGGCCTTGAGGTCGGCGGCGGTCACGGGCCTGTCGTCGTAGGTGTAGCCCACGATGATCCGGCCCAGCCGGGCCTTGAGATCGCTCAGACTCTCGGCCAGACACATGATCGCCATGATCTCGGTCGCCACCGTGATGTCAAAGCCGTCCTCCCGCGGCACGCCGTGGGCCTTGCCGCCGAGACCGTCCACGATGCTGCGCAGCTGGCGGTCATTCATGTCCATGCAGCGCTTCCATACAATGCGCCGTGGGTCGATACCGAGGGCGTTGCCCTGCTGGATGTGGTTGTCGAGCATGGCGGCCAGCAGATTGTTGGCCGCGGTCATGGCGTGGATGTCGCCGGTGAAGTGGAGGTTGATGTCCTCCATGGGCACCACCTGGGCCCAGCCGCCGCCGCAGGCGCCGCCCTTGACGCCGAACACGGGGCCCAGCGACGGCTCCCGCATGGCGACCACGGCCTTTTTGCCGATCCGGCGCAGGCCGTCGGCCAGGCCGATGGTGGTGGTCGTTTTGCCCTCCCCGGCCGGGGTGGGCGTGATGGCGGTGACGAGGATGAGCTTCCCGTCCGGACAGCGGCTGTCTGTCAGATAGCGCAGGTCGACCTTGGCCTTGTAACGGCCGTACGGATCAAGATAATCCGCGTCGATCCCCGCTTTCCCGGCGATGGAAGCAATGGGCTGCATCTGACACTGGCGGGCGATTTCGATATCACTGAGATAGGCCATGGTGCACGCTCCTTTTCCTTGTTTTTATTTGAAGTATTCCACGGCGGAGGCGAACATTTTCATGTCGTACGCGCCGGGGACATTCTTGTACAGGCCCGCGCCGATGCGCTCGGCATGGCCCATCTTGCCGAAGACCCGTCCGTCCGGGGAGGTCAGACCTTCAATGGCCCAGACGGAATCGTTGGGATTGAAGTGGATGTCGTCGGTGGCCCGGCCGTCAAGATCGACATACTGCGTGGCGATCTGGCCGCGCGCGGCAAGCTCCCGGAGCAGCGTCTCCGAGGCCAGGACCCGGCCTTCACCGTGGGAGATGGGCACGGAATACACCTCGCCCACCTTGGTCCCGGCCAGCCACGGGGACAGGTTCGAGGCCACGCGCACCCGCGCGATGCGGGACTGGTGGCGGCCGATGGTGTTGAAGGTGAGGGTGGGGGCGTCTTCATCGGCATCTATGATCCTGCCGTAGGGGACAAGCCCTAACTTGATGAGCGCCTGGAAGCCGTTGCAGATGCCGCAGATCAGGCCGTCACGGTTTTCCAGCAGCTCGGTCACGGTCTCCTTCACCGCTGCGCTGCGGAAGAAGGCGGTGATGAATTTGCCGCTGCCGTCGGGCTCGTCGCCGCCGGAGAAGCCGCCGGGGATGAAGATCATCTGAGACTGCTTCAAACGCCGGGCAAATTCGTCGACCGAGCGGGCGATGTGGTCGGACGTCAGGTTGGCAATGACCATGATGTCCGGCTCGGCCCCGGCGTCGCGGACAGCCTTGGCGCTGTCATATTCGCAGTTGGTGCCGGGGAAGACGGGGATCAGCACCCGGGGCTTTACACATTTGACGGCGGGGACCGGGCGGGATTTTGCCTCAAAGGAGAGGGTTTCGATCCTCTTTCCTTCGGCGGGGATGTTGCAGGGATAGACGGATTCCAGCTTGTTTTCGTACAGAGCGAGAAGCTCGTCCGCCGCAAGGCGGCTGCCCTGATAGCTCAATGCCGGCTCCGCCGTGGTCACGCCGATCTGGGGCAGATCGGTGCCCCCCGCCATTTCGAGGAGGAAGGAACCGTAGCGGTAGGCGAAAAGGTCGGAGAGGGTAAGGGAATCGGCAAAGGCAAAGCCGAGGGCGTTGCCGAAGGACATCTTCATAACCGCCTCGGCCACGCCGCCGATGCCGGGCGTGTAGGCGGAGAGGGCCTTGCCGGAGGAGAGAAGGTCATGGACCGTGTCAAAGAGGGGCAGGAGACTTTCGGCGGTGGGGAGACCCTTTTCGTCGTAGTCTGGTGTGAGGAGGACCACCGGGTGGCCGGGGGCCTTGAAGGCGTTGGAGACAATGTCGCCGGTTTTGGCGGTGGTGACGGCAAAGGAGATGAGCGTAGGGGGCACGTCGAGGTCCTCAAAGGAGCCGGACATGGAGTCCTTGCCGCCGATGGCGGCCACGCCCAGGGCCATCTGCGCGCGGAAGGCGCCCAGCAGCGCGGCCACGGGCTTGCCCCAGCGGTCGGGCTCTTTGCGCAGGCGCTCAAAGTATTCCTGGAAGCTGAGATAGACGTCCTCAAACTTCGCGCCGGTGGCGACAAGCTTGCTGACGCTCTCGACAACGGCCAGATACGCGCTATGGTAGGGGCTCTTTTCGGAGATATAGGGGTTGAAGCCCCAGGACATGACGGAGCAGTCGTCGGTGTGCTTTTGCTCGACGGAGATCTTCTGCGCCATGGCCTGGATGGGGGTGAGCTGATGTTTGCCGCCGAAGGGCATGAGCACGGTGCCCGCGCCGATGGTGGAGTCAAAGCGCTCGGCAAGGCCGCGCTTGGAGCAGACGTTGAGATCCTGGGCAAGCGCCGTCATGCCGGAGGCAAAGTCAGCGGGCAGGGCCTTTTCAAAATTCTGCGGGGCGGACACGTGGGCCTGCGCGTGCTTCTCGGCGCCGTTGGTATCGAGGAAGGCGCGGCTGATGTCGGCCACGGTTTTTCCCTTCCAGCGCATGACCAGGCGGGGGGCCTCGGTAACCGTGGCAAGGACGGTGGCCTCGAGGTTTTCGCTCTCGGCCAGAGCGAGGAAGCGGGTCAACTCCTGCGGCTCGATAACCACGGCCATGCGCTCCTGGGACTCGCTGATGGCAAGCTCGGTGCCGTCAAGCCCCTCGTACTTCTTGGGCACGGCGTCAAGGTCGATGTCGAGTCCGGGGGCGAGCTCGCCCACGGCGACGGAGACGCCGCCCGCGCCGAAGTCGTTGCAGCGCTTGATCATGCGGCTGGCCTCACGGTTGCGGAACAGGCGCTGGAGCTTGCGCTCCTCGGGGGCGTTGCCCTTTTGCACCTCGGCCCCGCAGCTGGAGAGGGAGGCGACCGTGTGGGATTTCGAGGAGCCGGTGGCGCCGCCGATGCCGTCGCGCCCGGTGCGGCCGCCCAGCAGGATGACGAGATCTCCGGGGGCGGGGCGCTCGCGGCGGACATTCTCCGCCGGGGCGGCGGCGATGACCGCGCCCACCTCCAGCCGCTTGGCCACATAGCCGGGGTGGTACAGCTCGTCGACAATGCCGGTGGCAAGGCCGATCTGGTTGCCGTAGGAGGAGTAGCCCGCGGCGGCGGTGGTGACCAGCTTGCGCTGGGGCAGCTTCCCCGTCAGCGTCTCGGAGACGGGCTTGAGCGGGTCGGCCGCGCCGGTGACGCGCATGGCGCCGTAGACGTAGCTGCGCCCGGAGAGGGGGTCGCGGATGGCGCCGCCGATGCAGGTGGCCGCGCCGCCGAAGGGCTCGATCTCCGTGGGGTGGTTGTGGGTTTCGTTTTTAAACAGGAGCAGCCAGGGCTCCGGCCTGCCGTCGACATCGACGGTGATCTTCACGGTGCAGGCGTTGATCTCCTCCGACTCGTCGAGCTTGTCGAGCTTCCCGGCCTTTTTCAGGGCCTTGACCGCGAGGGTGCCCATGTCCATGAGGGTAACGGGCTTGACGCGGCCCAGGTCTTCGCGGGTCTTGAGGTAGTCGTCAAAGCTGGCCTGAATCTCCGGGTCGTCAAAGCTTACCTTGTCCAGGGTGGTGGTGAAGGTGGTATGGCGGCAGTGATCGGACCAGTAGGTGTCGATGATCTTGATCTCGGTGATGGTGGGTTCGCGGCCTTCACTGCGGAAGTAATCGCGGCAAAAGCGCAAATCGTCCAGATCCATGGCAAGGCCGCGCGCCGCGACAAAGGCGGCCAGGGCGGCGTCATCCAGGGCGGTAAAGCCCGTGAGCGTCTCCACCGTGTCGGGCATGTCGTAGGCAAGGCGCAGGGTTTCGGGCAGCTCCAGAGACGCCTCGCGGGCCTCGACGGGGTTGATGACGTATTTTTTCAGCGCGGCGAGGTCTTCCGCCGTGAGGTCGCCGGTCAGGACATAGACCTTGGCGGTGCGCACGGCAGGCCGCTCCCCCTGAGAGAGGATCTGGATGCACTGGGCGGCGGAGTCGGCCCGCTGGTCAAACTGGCCCGGCAGATACTCCACGGCAAAGACCTGGCCCTCGGCGTCCAGCGTATCGGAGACGAGGTCGACCTGCGGCTCGGAAAAGACGGTACGCTTGGCGGCTTCAAAGAGGGCGGGGTCGATGTTCTCCACATCGTAGCGGTTGATAACGCGCACGCCCTCCAGGGCGGTCAGCCCCAGGAGATTGCGGGCGTCGGCCAGCAGGCTTTTGGCCTCGTGGGCCAGGGCCGGCTTCTTTTCAACGAAGACTCTGTAGACCATGGGTTTTACACCTCGTGTTGGATTGGTTGGGGTCAGGCGTTCAGGGCGCGCTGACCGATATCGCGGCGGTAGAAGGCGTTGTCGAAGGAGATCTGCCCGACCATGTCATAGGCAGAGGAAATGGCGGCGGAGAGGCTGTCCTCCACGGCGGTGACGCCGAGGACGCGGCCGCCGTTGGTGACCAGCGTTCCGCCCTCGCGCCTGGCCCCGGCCACATAGACATGGGGCCGCACAGATTCGGGAATGGAGAGGGGATAGCCCTTTTCATAGGCGGCGGGGTAGCCCGCGGAGGCCATGACGACGCAGCAGGCGTGCTTGTCCGAGAACCTGACCTCCACGTCCTTGAGGGTGCCGCTTGTGACGGCCTGCATGACGGTGAGCAGGTCGCTTTCCAAAAGGGGCAGGACCACCTGGGTTTCGGGGTCACCGAAGCGGCAGTTGTACTCGATGACCTTGGGGCCGTCGGGCGTGAGCATCAGGCCAAAGTACAGGCAGCCCTTGAAGGGACGGCCCTCGGCCTTCATCGCGCGGATCGTGGGCAGGAAGATCGTCTCCATGCACTTGGCCGCGATGACCTCGGTGTAGTAGGGGTTGGGGGCCACGGTGCCCATGCCGCCGGTGTTGAGGCCCTGATCACCGTCCAGGGCGCGCTTGTGGTCCATGGAGGAGATCATGGGGACGACAGTCTCGCCGTCGGTAAAGGAGAGGACGGAGACCTCCGGCCCGGTGAGAAATTCCTCGATCACGACGCGCAGCCCGCTCTGGCCGAACTTGCCGCCGCGCATCATGGAGTCGACCGCTTCACGGGCTTCCTCGCGGGTGTTGGCGATGACGACGCCCTTGCCGAGGGCCAGGCCGTCGGCCTTGACGACGGTGGGCAGGGGGCAGGTCTCGACATACCGGAGGGCCGCGTCGGCGTCGTCAAAGATGGCGCAGGCGGCGGTGGGGATGCCGTATTTCTGCATGAGGCGCTTGGAGAAAATTTTGCTGCCCTCAATGATGGCCGCGGCCTTGTTGGGGCCGAAGCAGGGCACGCCCGCGGCCTCGAGCGCGTCCACCGCGCCGAGCACCAGCGGATCGTCCGGCGCGACAACGGCATAGTCCACGGCCTTCTCCCGGGCGAAGGCGACGATCTTGTCGATCTCCTTGGCCCCGATGGGCACGCACACGGCCTCGCAGTCCATGCCGGCGTTGCCGGGCAGGGCGTAGACGGTTTCAACCGCCGGGTTTTCTTTCAGCTTTTTGATGATGGCGTGTTCGCGGCCGCCGCCGCCGACAACGAGAAGATCCATGGAACGCTCCTTTTCGAAACGAATAATGGTTTTTAAAAAATGGGAATCCGTTCTCCTTGACGCTGCAAGGCGTTTGGAATACGGATTGCCACGTCGCTTGCGCTCCTCGCAATGACAAATTTGACCTTTGTCTACACATTGAGCTTTCGCGTTTACACGAAAGCGAGGGATATGGAGCTTGCGACGACTCAGTGGTGGAACAGGCGCATGTGGGTGAAGGCCATGACCATGCCGTACTTGTCGCAGGCTTCAATGACCAGATCGTCGCGGATGGAGCCGCCGGGCTGGGCGACGTACTTGACGCCGGAGCGTACGGCGCGCTCGATATTATCGGCAAAGGGGAAGAAGGCGTCGGAGCCCAGGGCAACGCCCGAGACGGTGGCGAGGTAGGCGGCCTTTTCCGCGTCGGTCAAGGGCGCGGGCTGGGCGGTAAAGTACTGCTGCCACACGCCGTCGGAAGTGACGTCCTCCTCGTTTTTGTTGATATAGCTGTCGATGACGTTGTTGCGGTCGGCGCGGCCCAGCTCCGGCTTGAAGGGCAGGGCGAGCACCTTGTCGCACTGGCGCAGGAAGAAGGTGTCGGCCTTGGTGCCGGCGAGCCTGGTGCAGTGGATACGGCTCTGCTGCCCGGCGCCGACGCCCACGGTCTGGCCGTCGTAGGCGTAGCAGACGGAGTTGGACTGGGTGTATTTGAGGGTGATGAGCGCCACGATCAGGTCGCGCCGGGCGCTCTCGGGCAGGTCCTTGTTGGCGGTCACGATCTCGTCAAGCAGGGCGGAATCGATCGCAAAGTTGTTGCGGCCCTGCTCGAAGGTGATGCCGAAGACCTGCTTATGCTCCTGGGGATCGGGGACATAGGCGGGGTCGATCTGCACGATATTATAGGAGCCGTTGCGCTTGGTCTTGAGGATTTCCAGCGCCTCGGGCTCATAGCCGGGGGCAATGATGCCATCGGAGACCTCGCGCTTGATGATGGTGGCGGTGGTGACGTCGCAGACGTCGGACAGGGCGATCCAGTCCCCAAAGGAGCAGAGACGGTCGGTGCCGCGGGCGCGGGCATAGGCGCAGGCGAGGGG
>JAFTGE010000019.1 GCA_017458085.1 Oscillospiraceae bacterium | reverse complement strand
GGGTGATGTCGATTCTCTTATACTCCTGCATACCATTCACCTCTCAGTACTGTATTTCGTTTTCATTCTATTTCAACATATCCGCGGGAGTTGCGCTCCCGGGAGTTTCTGCAAAATCCGCCTGCCGCCGAAGGCCGTCTGCATCACAAGCTTGCCGGGATAGTCCGCAGTCACGCGGCCGATGACCGCCGCGTCCTGCCCCTCCGCGCTCTCGCGCATGGCAGCGAGGACTTTGTCCGCGTCCTCGGCAGCCACCACCGCAAGCAGCTTGCCCTCATTGGCGCAGTAGAGCGGGTCCAGCCCCAAAAGATCGCAGGCCGAGCGCACCTGGGGCCGCACAGGGACGGCGGCCTCGTCGATCACGATGCCGAGGCTGCTGCCCTCCACAAACTCGTTGAGCGTGGTGGCCACCCCGCCGCGCGTGGGATCGCGCAGCACACGCACGCCGTCTGACACGGCCAGCACCGCCGCGCACAGCGGGCTCAGCGCCGCGCAGTCAGAAGAAATATCGCCCTGCATCATGCCGCTGCGCGCGAGCATGACGGCGGTGCCATGGTCGCCCACGGTGCCGGAGACGATCACCGCGTCGCCCGCCTGAAGGTTCTTCGGGCTCAGGCCGGGGTGCTTGACAAAGCCGATACCGGCAGTGTTGATGTAGATTTTATCGCCGCGTCCCTTCTCCACCACCTTGGTGTCGCCGGTGACGACGGCCACGCCCAGCGCTTCACACTGGGTACGGATCGAGTCCACAATGCGCCGGAGGTCGCTCAGCGCCAGGCCCTCCTCGATGATGAAGGCGCAGCTGAGATACTTCGGCTCCGCGCCGCAAACCGCCAGGTCGTTGACCGTGCCGCAGACGGCCAGCTTGCCGATATCCCCGCCGGGGAAAAAGATGGGGTCCACCACAAAGCTGTCCGTGGAGAAGGCCAGCTGCTCGGCGCCCCGGATCAGCGCCCCGTCGCCCAGGGCGTCCAGGGCCGGGTTGGAGAAGGCGGGCAGCAGCAGCTCGTCAATGAGCCGGGCGGTCTTTTTGCCGCCGCTGCCGTAGTCAAGGGTGATGATTTCGTCCATGTCAAATGACTCCCTGGTATTTGTACGCCGCGGCGCAGGCGCCCTCCGAGGACACCATGCACGGGCCCACCGGGTCCTCCGGCGTGCAGGAGCGGCCAAACAAAGGGCACTGCTCCGGACTTAACCGGCCGGTGATCACCTCACCGCAGCGGCAGGCCGTGGGCGGCTCGGCCGCGGCGCAGGTCACGCCGAAGCGCTGCTCGGCGTCGAAATCCCTGAGTTCTTCGTTCAGGCCGAGGCCGCTGTTTTCGATCTGCCCCAGGCCGCGCCAGAGGTCGGCGCGCGGTTCAAAGCAGCGGCGCAGTATATTCTGCGCGAGCCGGTTCCCTTCCGGGGAGACGGCGCGGCGGTACTCGTTTTCCAGCCGGGGCGACTTCTCCGCAATCTGGCGGGTCAGGCGGTAAACGGAGGCCAGAATGTCCTCCGGCTCAAAGCCCGCGATCACCGCCGGCAGCTTATATTCCGCCGGCAGGAAGGCAAAGCCCGCCTCGCCAATAATCGTCGCCACATGGCCGGGGCAGAGAAACCCGTCCACATGAAAGCCATCCATGGCGATCAGCGCCCGCAGCGCAGGCTCCACCGTTTTGAGCATGGACCAGAGCGTGAAGTTTTTCACGCCCGCTTCCTGCGCCGTCAGCATCGCGGCGGCAGTGCCGGGGGCGGTGGTCTCAAAGCCGACGCCGAGGAAGACGATCTGCCGATCAGGCCGCTCCTGCGCCAGCTTCACCGCGTCCACGGGGGAATACACGGTCTGCACCTTCGCGCCCAGGGCGCGGCGGCGCAGCAGGCTGTCCCCCGGACGGCTGCCGGGCACGCGGAGCATGTCGCCGTAGCTTGCGATGATGACGTCCTTTTCCATGCTCAACGCCAGCACCGCATCAATCACCTGCGGCGGCGTGACACAGACCGGACAGCCGGGGCCGGACAGCAGCCGGATATTCCCCGGCAGCATGGACTTGATGCCCGCCTGGGCAATGGACATGGTGTGCGTGCCGCAGACCTCCATGAGCTGAATCTCCCCCACTGGGAGAGCGGCAAGCGCGTCCAGCAGACGGCGGACGTCTTCTCTAGCGGAGGGCATCGCGCACCTCCGCCCACGCCTCCAGATCGTCCAGCGCCTGTCGCTCCGGCAGGCGCTCAATGGCAAAGCCTGCGTGGACAATCACATAGTCGCCGAGCTTCGGCTCGGGGATGAAGTCGACGCGGATCTCGCGGCTCATGCCCATGGCCTCGCCAATGGCGTTGACGCCGTCAATTTTCGTCAGTTGAAGGGGGATCGCCAAACACATATTGAAATCCTCTGTCTGTTATTTCTGAAGCTGCGCGGCGGCAATGAGCAGCTGGCCGAGGGAGAGCCCCTCGTCATTGGGCGAGACACGCCGGTGCCGCAGCACCCGAAAGCCCGCCGCCTCCAACTGTGCCGGAAGGCGCGCCATGATATATTGATTCTGAAAGCTGCCGCCGGAGAGGGCCACCGTGTCAAGCCCGCTATATTCCCGCGCGGCCACACACTGCGCCACCGCCATGTCAATGAGCGTATTCATAAAGCGGGCGGCGACGGCGCTTGGCTCCACACCGCGGCTGCGGTCGCAAACGATTTCGCGGATCATATCCCGCCAGTCAAAGCGCAGCGGCGCACCGGAAAGACTGACCGTGTAGCGGCCCGCGTCCTCTCCGGCCGCGGCCTCCAGCAGCACCGCGCCCTGGCCCTCATAGCTGCAGCGGGTCTTGATGCCGAGCAGCGCGGCCACGCCGTCAAAGAGGCGGCCCATGCCGCTGGAAAGAGGACAGTTGAGCTTTGCCGAGAGCATCCCCTCATACAGCGCGGCGTTTTCGATCTCCGAAGGCTCCAGCCCCGCCTCGCGCAGCAAGGCAAAGGCCACGCGGTCGGTCTCCTCCGCCGCCCGGTCGCCCCCGATCAGGGGGATGGGTCGGATGCTGCCGAAGCGCTCAAAACCGGTGAAATCACCGATGAGGCACTCCGCGCCCCAGGTCGTGCCGTCCGTTCCGTAGCCGGTGCCGTCCCACACAAGGCCGATGACCGGCGCGTCCACGCCGTTATCCGCCATGCAGGAGGCCATGTGCGCGTGATGGTGCTGGACGCGGACAAGGCGCAGCCCCTCCCGCTCAGCGCGGGACACGGCGTAGTCGGTGGAGAGATAATCCGGGTGCAGATCGCAGGCCAGCACTTGCGGCCTGACATCGAACAAACGCTCAAAATGGGCGATCTGCCCGGTGTAGTTTTCCAGCGTTTCGAGGTTTTTCAGGTCCCCGATGTGTTGGGAAGGAAACGCATACTTGTCGCGGGAGAGGCAGAAGCTGGCCTTCTGCTCGGCTCCGCAGGCGAGAATGGGCGGCAGCGCCCGCTCCAAGCGGATCGGGAAGGGCACATAGCCGCGCGAGCGCCGGGCGAAGTACTCCCCGTCCCCGACGACCCAGCAGAGCGAATCGTCGCAGCGGGTCTGAATGTCCCGGTCATGGAGCAAGAAGCCGTCGGCAATGCCGCTCAGCTCCCGCAGCGCCTCGCCGTTATCGATCAGCATGGGCGTGTCGGAGCGGTTGGCGCTGGTCATAATGAGGCAGTCGATATCCTCGTCAAACAACAGAATGTGCAGCGGCGTATAGGGCAGCATCACGCCGACATAGCCGTTTTCACTGATATGCTCCAGCCCCGGCGCTTTCTTTTTCAGCAGCACGATGGGCTTTTGAAAACCGGTGAGCACCCGTTCTTCCACAGCCGAAACCTCGCACAGCTGCCGGGCGCAGGAGACGTCCCGGCACATCACGGCAAAGGGCTTTTCATCCCGATGCTTACGCCGCCTCAGCTCCCACGCGATGGCGGGATCGTCGCAGCGGCAGGCCAGGTGAATGCCGCCCAAGCCCTTGACGGCGATGATTTTCCCGGCCTTGACGGCCTCTCGTGCAAGCGCGATGGCGTCGCCGGGCACCTCGTTTCCCGCTCCATCCAGATAAAACACCGTCGGCCCGCAGTCCGGGCAGCAGTCCGGCTGGGCATGGTAGCGCCGGTTTTCAATATCGTGATACTCCCGCGCGCAGTCGGGGCACATGGGGAAGGCCGCCATCGAGGTCTTGGCACGGTCATAGGGCACATCCCGGATGATGGTGAAGCGCGGGCCGCAATTGGTACAGTTAATAAAGGGGTAGCGATAGCGCCGGTCGGCGGGGTCCTTCAGCTCCCGCAGGCAGTCGTCACAGATGCCGATGTCGGGCGAAATGAGCGTATTTCGGCGCGCCTCGGTCTTGCTCGACAAAATCTGAAAATCCCGGTAGCCGCGCAGCTGCTTTGAATACGCCGCCTCCATCGATTCGATGAGGGCAAGCTTCGGCGCCTTTTCGGGCAGCTCGCGCACAAAGCGCTCCAGCGCCGCCCGCTCCCCTTCCAGCTCCAGCTCCACGCCGGAGGAAGTGTTTTTGATCCAGCCGCGGAGATCACCGCGCTTTACAAGCTTGTGGATGAAGGGCCGAAAACCGACCCCCTGCACGATCCCACGAATATGTATCCACACTCTCTCCATGGGCACGATCTCCTTGCGCGTATATCCTAACTCAATTCATTATACAGTCTTGTCAAACAATTATCAAGTGTAAAAAACTATACATTCCGCTATGAATTTACAGCTTCTTAACGGGCTTATTTTATATTATAATCTACACCGTCATTTCTTTCAAGAAAAGGTATTTTTTTGACAGTCTTTCTGTGCAGTTTTACCGCCATTCCGCAAGTCAAAGGCAGCTGTGCGTGAATCGCAGTCACGCGTGAAACTGCTCTTGTGTTTTCTATCCGTTCATTATATAATGGATATAATTCCATTTTGTCATGATTAAGGGAAGGATGAACCTTATGGACAGCAAGAAGGTCAATGCGCTCATCACAGCCGTCGATAAAGGCAGCCTCACGGCCGCCGCCGCTGAGCTGGGCTACACACAGTCGGGCATGACGCACATGATGAATTCTCTGGAGGACGAGTTGGGCGTCAGGCTGCTGATCCGCCGCAAAAACGGCGTGCGGCTTTCCCCTGACGGCGAGCTTTTACTGCCCCGCCTCCGCGCCCTGACCGAGGCGGCCGAGGAGCTAGAGCGCGAGGTGCAGCGTCTGCGCGACCGCTCGGCTTCGACGATCCGGCTGGGCGCCTATTCCAGCGTCGCGCGCCACTGGGTGCCGGACATTCTCTCCGCCTTTTGGCAAATCTCCCCCGGCACACAGATCTCCATTACCGCCGACAGCATCGTGGGCCTGTATTCCGCCGTGCAAAACGGAGAGCTGGACTGCGCCATCGTCAGCCGGCAGGAGGCCATGCTGCACGGAATGGAGTGGGTCCCGCTGTGGGAGGATGAACTGCTGGCCGTCCTGCCGGCAAATGATCCCGCAGTCGGTGAGAGCTACCCGGTTCAGTCCTTTCAGGACGCCGTGTTCCTCATGCCTTCGCAGGGCTTCGATCTGGACATCGCCCCGATCTTCCGTACGGCCGACGGCCGCAGCATTACCCCCAACCTTCGGTACACAAACATGGACGACGCCTCGATCGTCTCCATGGTGGAGCACGGTCTCGGCGTCACAGTTTTGACCCGCCTTGTCACGCAGGGCATGCAATACCGGGTGCGGACCGTCCCCCTTGCGCCGCGCGCCGCGCGCAGCCTCGGCATCATTGTGGGAGAACGCACGGCCTCCGACCGCGGCGTCCGACGCCTGATCACCTGCGCCGTCAACGTCATAGCCGCCATGCACGGGCAAAGCCCCGCCACAGCTCAGGCCAGAGAGAACAGCAGCAGCACCAATCCGTAAAGCGCCCCGGCCGTCATGCCGAAGACGATCACCGGCCCCGCAATCAGGAACATCTTGGCCGCAGTACCGGCAATGCGGCCCTCGGTCTTGTACTCCAGCGCGGGAGAAACCACGGAATTGGCAAAGCCGGTGATCGGCACCAGCGTTCCCGCGCCGGCAAAGCGCGCTATATCGTCATACACGCCAAGCCCCGTCAGCAGCGCGCCAAGCATGACCAGCGTCACCGAGCAGGCCGTTGCCGCGCCCTCCTCGTCCAGGCCGAGCCATGTGTACAGCGCGATCAGGCCCTGCCCCGCCGCGCAGATCGCGCCGCCCACCAGAAAGGCGCGCAGCATGTTCCGCCCTGCCTTGGAGCGCGGCATGTGCTGCTCGGCATATTGCTTATATTCCTCATTTGACATGTTCATGGGCAATCCTCCTTTTCTGGTAGTATCCGCAAATCCGTAAAAAATAGTCCTTGACTTTGCCGAATTTGTGCATTATAATAGGCAAGCTGAAAAGTTGATACAGGCTTCTTGAGCAATACGGAGATGTCGCGTAGTTGGTCGAGCGCGCACGATTGGAAATCGTGTAAGGGTCAAAAGCTCTTCGAGAGTTCGAATCTCTCCATCTCCGCCATAAAAGCACGGTAATTTTGATAGAATTGCCGTGCTTTTCTTTTTGCCCGAAGAAATGAACTTGTCATTGCGAACCAGTCCGCAGACTGGTGTGGCAATCCGTCTCTATCACAGATCATCGGGAAAACGGATTCCCACGGCCAGTTTGCGAACTGGCCTCGGAATGACACGAAAACAGCCGCTACGGAGTCATTTCCGCAGCGACTGTTTCGTATTTTGGGAGCCCTCCGACCTGCCCCTTCCGGACAAATCGTTCTCACAGAGGGTTATCGTTCAATTTGAGGTTTTCAAAGCATTTGATCTGTATCAGACGGAATATACATCATAATATGCTCGACAGGGCAGTCAAGGATCCTACATAAATCGTTGATCGTTGTAGTGTTTAACGGTTTATTCTTTCGCAGCTTGTCGATGGTCGAGCTTGATATATGATACTTGTTAATTAAAGTATAAGTCGATTCCCGGGATCCTTTGAGCGTATCCCAAAACGGCGAATAAGAAATCACAATTATCACCTGCATAGATAGTATTATGCAGTTCTTTTCTTGACTATAGTCGTTAAGGAGACTATAATTATTGTGATTTTTGGGTATGGAGGGAAAAATATTGTCACAGGAAAAACAATTGACCGGGTATCCGTCCATCGACAAGCCGTGGCTGAAATACTACTCCGAAGAAGCTATCAAAGCGGAATTGCCGAAGTGCACAGTTTATGATTATCTTTGGAATAACAACAAAAATTATCTTGATAATCCAGCATTGTATTATCTGGGTAATAAAATCAGCTTTCGCACACTTTTTTCTCAAATTGAGAGAGTTTCCTTGGCTTTTACTGCAATTGGAATACGAGAGGGCGATATTGTTGTCATGTCAACGGTTACTACACCGGAGACAATATATGCTTTTTACGCGCTGAATCGAATTGGCGCAATATCTAACATGGTCGATCCGCGGACCAGTGTTGAGGGAATACATCAGTACATTTGCGAGGTTAATGCAGAAGTCGTTCTGACTCTTGATGTAGCATATCCTAAAATTGAACAAGCAATTGCTGGAACGGGTGTGCGAAAAATCATAGTGGTCTCCCCGGCAGACTCACTTCCCCCTGTAAAAAAATCCCTGTATCTCGCTTCCGTGAGAGTGAAAGGCAAAACCAACTCATATGGTAGTTTGTGCCAATCGTGGCAGAGTTTTATTGAAGGCAATGAAAGTGTCACAGCAACTACCGTACCCTATACAAAAGATAGGTGCTGCGTAATAGTACATACAGGAGGTACAACGGGCATACCCAAAGGTGTGATGCTCACCAATGACAATATCAATGCACTAGTTTTCCAAAGCATTTTAACAGGAATCAATATGAAGCGCGAACACACATGGATGGATATCATGCCACCATTCATAGCATACGGTATTGGCATGGGAATATGCTTGCCTCTCGTGATTGGTATGGAGACGATCTTGATTCCTTCGTTCGATCCGAAAAAGTTTGATGGTCTTCTGCTGAAATACAAACCGATGCACATGGTTTTCGTTCCGTCCTATTGGGGCGCGATCATCCATAGCCATAAACTGAGAGGAAAGGATCTCTCCTATATCATTGCACCTACTGTTGGCGGTGACACGATGGATCCTGAACTAGAAAAAGAAGCAAATCGCTTTTTACGAGAGCATGGTTGCTCATATCAAGTAACAAAAGGCTATGGGATGACAGAAGTATGCGCGGGTGTTACAGGAACGCTGGATGCAAATAATGAACTAGGAAGTGTTGGCGTACCTTTTGTCAAATCAACCGTTGCAATATTTGACCCAGAGACAGGAGAAGAGTTGCCCTATAATCAAGAGGGTGAAGTATGCATTTGTGGGCCGAACGTCATGTTGGGTTATTACCAAAACGAAAGGGCAACAAATGAGATCATCCGCCTCCATAAAGACGGTCAACGTTGGGTACACTCAGGAGATATCGGATATATGAATGAACGAGGGAGTTTGTTTATCTTAGACCGAATGAAGCGAATGATAGTCCGGTATGATGGATTTAAAGTTTTCCCCTCTTTAATAGAAAAAACCGTTGCGCAGCACGCAGCTGTCGAACAATGCTGTGTTGTAGGTGTTGCGGACGCTGAGCACAGTCAGGGATTCCTTCCAGTTGCTTTTGTTGTCTTAAAAGAACATAACAGGAAACAGAACCATTTAGAAAGTGAACTTGAAGAACTGTGTGCGCGAGAGTTACCGGAGTACGCACAGCCAGTAAAGTGGTACTTCTACGATAACTTACCGGTAACCCCAATTGGCAAGATTGACTATCGCACCTTAGAGAAAGTCGCAAAAGAAGAATGATGAAGTGGTAAGCTTAAATTGGACACGGAGGGGATACTTTTTGTACAGATGATGTATAATGGGAGACAGCAAGAAAACATCTCTGGACAAGAACAGCCCCGAAGTGAACAGGAGGCTTACCACTTCATCCACATTGTGGTACAAAAAATACCGCAGCGGAAAGCCCCGAAACTGCAACGGTTTCGGGGGTTTTTGCCGCCCATTTTTCAGTCGGTTTGGGGGCTTTGAATGGCGCGTCCTTTCACTTGGGGTCCTTTGTCTACATATAAAAACGACCGCTTTCGCGGTCGTTTTTATACGGAATGGCAGTCCGATTGCGTTTTAAGACAGTTCCCCCGTGGGATCAGTTCTTGTAAACGGGGTAATCGACCGTGCCGGTCTGGGCAAACTTGACCGCCTGCTCAGCGACCTTGCGCTTGAGATCCTCCGCAGCCTGGACGGAGTACCAGCCCATGTGCGGGGAGACGATCATATTGGGATGACGGAAGAGCTTGTTGCCGGGCTTGACAGGCTCGCCGCGCATGCAGTCGAGCGCCACGCCAGCCACGGTGCCGTTGTCCAGCGCCTCATCCAGGGCGTCCTCATCGATGATGCCGCCGCGGGCGTCGTTGATGATGTAGATACCCTTCTTCATGCGCTTGAAGGCATCGGCGTCGATCATGTACTGGCCCTTGATAGGCGGGCAGTGGATGGAGATGATGTCGGACTGCTCGATCAGCTCGTCCAGAGTGCAGCCGGTAACATAGCCGCAGGGGGCCAGCTGACCCGGCTCCAGGTGATGGTCACAGGAGATGATGTTGCAGCCGAGCGCATGCACGCGCTTGGCAAAAGCCTGACCGATGCGGCCAAAGCCCAGAATGCCGACAGTCAGCGTGGACAGGCGCTGGATCGGGAAGGCCTTGGTGCAGTCCCAATCCACGTTCTTGGTATACTCGTTGACGGTGACGACCTTGCGCACCAGCGCCATCATCAGCGCCAGCGCCTGGTCGGCGACCTCATTGGTGCCGTAGTCGGGCACGTTGCAGACAACGATGCCGCGCTTGACGGCCTCGGCCACCTCAACATTGTCCACGCCCACGCCGTAGCGGACGACCATCTTGAAGTTGGGGAGGTTGTCCATGACGCGCGCGGTAATGGGGGCGTACTGGTTGATGAGGATATCGGCATCCTTGCAGTTGGCGATGACGTCGTCCTCGGTCTTGCACTGGGTGACCGTGAAGCTCAGGCCGGCGCCCTCGATAACTCCGCGCTCGATGTCAAGGGAGGGATGGTCGGTATCGGTGTACATGATTCTCATGGTGTTATGCTCCTTTCAAAATCAAGCGAGGACGGAACGGATGTAGTCGGCAATGGCCTCGTCCTTGCAGTTGGGGAAGAACAGCTCGGGGAAGGTGGGCTCGGCAATGGCGCCCTTGAGGAAGTCCTGGTCGATGTTCTTGAGGACGGTCATGATGTCGGTATGGGTGACCTTCTTGACCTCGGCCAGCACACCGCGGTTGCGCTTCTCCGCACCGGCCCAGGCTTCGGGATAGCCCGCGCCCATCGGCGTGCCGAGCAGACGCTCAAACATGTACTGCAGATTGACCTCGGCACCCCAGCCGAAGTCCATGGCGAAGGGCATGGACAGGGCGTTGCCCGCGTTGACCTGCGCAAACAGGTAGGCCTCCAGCGGCTCATGCGCCCAGCCGCACATAACACCGGGGAAGGAGTTGAGGGCCAGCATAGCGCCCATGCCGGTGCCGCAGCCGGTGATCACAAAATCAGCCGCGCCAGAGTTGAGCAGGATCGCGGCAAGCAAACCCTCCTGCACGTAGGTGCGCTCATGGGGGTCCTCGGCCGAGTAGCGGCCATAGTTGAAGCACTCATGGCCCAGAGGCTCGGCGGCCTTCTTGAGCGTCTCAAAAATCAGCTCGTTTTTCGGGGCCTGGCTGTTTTCGTTGATCAATGCGATTTTCATATATTAACCTCTTTTCAAAATATTTTTCTTTTTACCTCGGCAGGATCGACCCGCCCAAAACCGTATTATAAACACCCGTTTCGGCGCTGTCAATGACCGGCCGCGACAACTTTTTTCCGCGGCAACTTTTTGTTGTAATTCCCGCCGTTTTCTATTATGATAGAGCCAGAATGGGAAGTGATAGCTGTGTCTAAAACGGAAGATATCGGCCTGAAGGATCGCATCTGTGAGGCGATCCGCGACCGCATTTTCCGCCTGGAATTCATACCGGGCGAGAAGCTGCCCGAGCAGAAGCTGGCCGAGGAATACGGCGTCAGCCGTCCCATCGTGCGCGAAGCGATCCGCCGCCTGGCCTGGGAGGGCTTGATCCACATTGAGCCGAACCGTGCCTCCACCGTGGTCGTCATGGATGAAAAGCTGATCCAGGATCTGGCCTTTGTCCGCTGGCAGCATGACCAGCTGGCCATTCCCCTGGCCGTATACCGGGCGAGCGCGGAGGATCTGGACGCGCTGCGTAAGCTGGCGCTGGCCTGCATCGAGGCAAACGAGGCGGGCGATCTGGAACGGCGGCATAGTCTGGACGCCGATTTTCACCGCAAAATCTACGCGCTCAGCGGCAACAGTCTGCTGTGCGATTTGCAGGAGCGGCTCAATTCCCTGGTCCGGCTGTGGCAGGCCCAGCACATCCGCGAGCCGTCCATGCTCGCCGAGGGGCTAAAGCAGCATCTGGCGCTGATCGACTGCTTTGAGGCCGGAGATATCGCCGGCGCACTGCGCGTGATCCAGGCCCACTCCACCTCCTCCTTCGGGGCGGATTTCAAGGGCAGGCTTCTGACGCCGCAGGACATTCTGAATCTACAGCGAAGCAAATAAAGTCATGCCAAAAAAGTTGGTCCCCGGGGCGGGAACCAACTTTTTTATTGTTTACAGCAGCGCATTCGGCAGCCAGGTCACGACGACGGGCACATACGTAACCAGCAGCAGCGTCAGAATCAGCGGGATGCACCAGGGCAGAATTGCCTTATAGAGCTTCTCCAGCTTGATCTTGTTGACGTCGGAGATGACGAACAGGCACACGCCGAAGGGCGGCGTCACCTGACCGATCATCAGGTTCAGGACCAGCATGACGCCGAAGTGCACCAGATCGAGATTGATCTTCTGCGCCACGGGCAGCAGCACCGGCAGCATCAGCATCAGGATGGCACCCGGCTCCATGAACATACCGAGGATGAGCAGCAGCACATTCATCACCAGCAGGATGACGATGGGGCTGTTGCTGATGCCCATGATGAAGGCGGCCAGCTTGTTGGAGTAGCCCTCCATGGCCATAACGTATGTAAAGAGCGTGGAGGTGCCGATGATGAAGAGGGTGTTGGCCGAGGAAAGGGCCGAATCACGCAGGCACTTGAGGAACTGCTTCCAGGTCATGCTCTTGTACGCGAAGATGGAGACGATCAGCGCGTAGATAACCGCGACGCTGGACGCCTCGGTGGGCGTAAACCAG
>JAFTGE010000018.1 GCA_017458085.1 Oscillospiraceae bacterium | reverse complement strand
TAGAAACTTCAAATCCATATTATTTGTTTATATCGAAGTATTCAATTGATAGGATTAGTTTAGCTGTGTTTTCCCCAAAAGTCAACTGTTTTTATTGTAAGTTCTTACTATTTTCATGGGCCGTTTTTTGTGATGAATGCACAATTTTTGAGTCGGGCAAAAAAGCATGAAGCGCTTGCTCCCCAAGCGCTTCACGCTTTTTTGTCCGGCTCAAAAATTGTGCATTCATCACAAAAATCGGCCTATGAAAATAGTAAGAACTTACAATAAAAACAGTTGACTTTTGGGGAAAACACAGCTAAACTAATCCTATCAATTGAATACTTCGATATAAACAAATAATATGGATTTGAAGTTTCTACCCGGACGCCGTAAATGACCGGACTATCGATGTTTCCTCAGGGGTCAGTGTTTCTGTTCCCCTTTGGTTATTGTTGTATGCATTGGTACCGGGCGCCGATCGTCCGCGCCAGTGCCTTTTTTATTCCCGCACCGCGTTTCCTTTATAATCATGTTCCGGAAGAGCACATGATTATAAAGGAAACCAAACCCCAACCGCGCCGGGTGCTTTACCGCGTATCTAAGGCCGCAAGGCCCTAAGATAAATTTATTTTAATTCTTTAGAGGAGAATGAAAATGAAGAAAGTTCTTGCCCTGCTTCTGGCTGCGGCCATGGTCTTTGCCCTGTGTGCCTGCGGCTCCAGCTCCAGCGCTCCCGCCGCTACCCAGGCTCCTGCCGCTGCGCCCGCTGCCGAGGCTGCTCCTGCCGCTGAGACTGCCAACACCGTCAAGGTCGGCTTCATCTTCCTGCATGATGAGCAGTCCACCTATGACCTCAACTTCATGAAGGCCGCTCAGGAAGCCTGCGACAAGCTCGGCATCGAGTATGTCAACAAGGTCGGCATCCCCGAAGGTCAGGAGTGCTACGAGGCCGCCATGGACCTGGTCGACGAGGGCTGCAACATTGTCTTCGCTGACTCCTTTGGCCATGAGGACTACATGATCCAGGCCGCCAAGGAGTGCCCGGAGGTTGAGTTCTGCCACGCCACCGGCACCCGTGCCCACACCGAGGGTCTTGCCAACTACCACAACGCCTTTGCCTCCATCTATGAGGGCCGTTACCTGGCCGGCATCGCCGCCGGCATGAAGGTCAAGGAAATGATCGACAACGGCGACATCACCGTGGATCAGGCCAAGATCGGCTACGTCGGCGCCTTCACCTACGCCGAGGTTATCTCCGGCTACACCTCCTTCTTCCTCGGCCTGCGCTCCGTCGTTCCCGAAGCCACCATGGAAGTCACCTTCACCGGCTCCTGGTATGACCTCTCCCTCGAGGCTGAGGGTGCCCAGAAGCTGATCGACGACGGCTGCGTCCTGCTCAGCCAGCATGCCGACTCTCTCGGCGCTCCCTCCACCTGTGAGGCCGCCGGCGTCCCCAACGTTTCCTACAACGGCTCCACCATCGAGGCCGGCCCCAACACCTTCATCGTCTCCTCCCGCATCAACTGGGCGCCCTACTTCGAGTACATCATCGGCCAGGTTCAGGCTGGCGAGGCCATTGACGCCGACTGGACCGGCTCCATCGCCACCGGCTCTGTTGAGCTGACCGACGTCAACGAGGCTGTTGCCGCTCCCGGCACCGCCGAGGCCATTGCCGAGGCCAAGGCCGCTTTTGAGGCCGGCACCCTGCACGCCTTCGATACCGCCACCTTCACCGTCGGCGGCGAGACGCTCGACAGCTACATGGCTGACGTCGACACCGATCCCGCCTACACCCCCGACACCGAGGTTGTTGCTGACGGCTACTTCCACGAATCCGAGTTCCGTTCCGCTCCTTACTTCGACGTTCAGATCGACGGCATCACCCTGCTCGACACCGCGTTCTAATTTAACCCCCATCATAGTTTAAGCTGCAAAAGGGCAGCGCAGTGACCTCGGCCGCCGCGCTGCCCTTTTTTCTCTTTTGGAACCGACTGTATCTGTACAGATTCCCCTTTTTGCGCTATACTATAACTCCACTCTCCACACTCCACACTCCACACTTTGAAAGAGGTGTCGTCTTTGGACAATAAAACCGCCGCAGTCACCATGCGGAACATCACCAAGCGCTTCGGCCCGGTGCTGGCCAACGATAAGGTCTGGCTGGACATCTACCGGGGCGAGATCCTGGCCCTGCTGGGCGAGAACGGCAGCGGAAAAACCACGCTCATGAACATGCTTTCGGGCATTTACTTCCCCGACGAGGGCGAGATCGCCATCGACGGCAGGGAGGTCGTCATCCGCTCCCCCAAGGACGCCTTTGACCTCGGCATCGGCATGATCCACCAGCACTTCAAGCTGGTCGACGTGCTGACCGCAGCGGAAAACATCGTCCTCGGCCTGCCGGGAAAGCTGGACTTGAAGGCCGCCGCGAAAAAGATCCGCGACATCTGCGACGCCTACGGCTTTGAGGTCGACCCCGACCAGAAGATTTACGACATGTCGGTTTCTCAGAAGCAGACGGTCGAGATCGTAAAGGTCCTCTACCGCGGGGCGGATATCCTGATTCTGGACGAGCCGACCGCGGTTTTGACCCCGCAGGAGACGGACAAGCTCTTTGCCGTGCTGCGCAACATGCGCGACGACGGCAAGGCCATCGTCATCATCACCCACAAGATGCATGAGGTGGAGGCCCTGTCCGACCGTGTGGCCATTTTGCGCCACGGCCAGTTCATTGGCGACATGCTGACCTCCATGACCAACGCGCAGGAGATGACCAACATGATGGTGGGCCATGCCGTGACGCTCAACATCGACCGGCCCGAGCCTGTCGACCCCAAGCCCCGCATCGAGGTCAAGGGCCTCACGGTGCGCAGCTTGGACGGCATTTTGAAGCTGGACGACGTGAGCTTTACCGCAAACTCCGGCGAAATCCTCGGCATCGCGGGTATCTCCGGCTGCGGCCAGAAGGAGCTGCTGGAGGCCATCGCGGGCCTGCAGCCGGTGGAAAACGGCTCCATCAGCTATATTGAGGATGACGGCAGCCGCGAGGAGCTGATCGGCAAGGACCCCCTGGCGATCCAGCAGATGGGCGTCTCCCTCTCCTTCGTGCCGGAGGACCGTCTCGGCATGGGCCTGGTGGCCAACATGGACCTGTCGGATAACATGATGCTCCGCTCCTTCCGGCGCGGGCACTCGATGTTTACCGACCGCAAGACCCCGCGTCAGCTGGCCCTGGACGTGGTGGAGGAGCTGGACGTGGTCACGCCCGGCGTCTCGACCCCGGTGCGCCGTCTCTCCGGCGGCAACGTGCAGAAGGTGCTGGTCGGGCGCGAAATCGCCTCGGCCCCGACGGTGCTGCTGACGGCCTACGCGGTGCGCGGTCTGGATATCAATTCGTCCTATACGATCTACGAGCTCATCAACAAGCAGAAGGCGGCGGGCGTCGCCGTGATCTACGTGGGCGAGGACCTGGACGTGCTGCTGGAGCTGGCCGACCGAATCCTGGTGCTCTGCGGCGGCAAGGTCTCCGGCATCGTGCCGGGCCGCGGCGCCAACAAGCGGGACGTCGGCATGATGATGACAAAGCTGGGAGGGAACAGCCATGAATAACAAGACCCATACGCCGCTGTTCCACGTCTCCAAGCGCGGCGCGCTCAAGTGGTATCAGTCCTGGGCCATCCGCGGCGCGGCGCTGCTGCTGGCGCTGGTGCTCTGCGGCCTTGTGACCACCTGGGTCACGGGGGAGGACCCCATCGCCGTTTACAAATCCATCTGGAAGGGCTCCTTCGGCTCGGCGCGCCGTGCCTGGGTGCTGTTTCAGAATATCGCGATGCTGCTGTGCGTGTCGCTGGCGATCACGCCGGCCTTCCGCATGCGCTGCTGGAACCTCGGCGGCGACGGGCAGATGCTCATCGGGGGCCTGGCTACCACGGCCTGCATGATCCTGCTGGCCGGCAAGCTCCCCAACTGGGCCATCATCGTCTGCATGGTCGTCTCCAGCGTTCTCGCGGGCGCGGTCTGGGCGGCCATCCCCGCCATCTTCAAGGCCAAGTGGAACACCAACGAAACGCTCTTTACCCTCATGATGAACTATATCGCGACCCAGCTCGTGGCCTATTACATCATCGTCTGGGAGGTGCCCAAGGGCGCCGGTAAGATCGGCATCATCAATCAGGCGACCGAGGCCGGGTGGCTGCCCACCATCGGCAGCTATAAGTATCTGCTGAACATCATCATCGTGGCGATTTTGTGCGTTGCCATGTATGTCTATCTCAACTACTCCAAGCACGGCTATGAGATCTCCGTCGTCGGCGAGTCGGAGCGCACCGCCCGCTATGTCGGCATCAAGGTGGAAAAGGTCATCGTGCGCACGATGCTGCTCTCCGGCGCGGTCTGCGGGCTTGCGGGCATGCTGCTGGTCGGCGGCACGGAGCACACCCTCACCACAACCATCACCTCCGGCCGCGGCTTCACGGCGGTCATGGTCTCCTGGCTTGCCAAGTTCAACCCCATCTGGATGATCTTCACCAGCTTCCTGCTGGTCTTTCTGGAGCGCGGCGCCGGGCAGATCGCCACAAACTTCGGCCTCAGCGCTTCCTTTGCCGATATTCTCACGGGCATCATCCTGTTTTTCATCATCGGCAGCGAATTTTTCATCAACTACCAGATCAACTTCCGCCACACCGCGGGGAAGGAGGAATAAGCCGTGTTTGATTTTATCTCCTTTATTCCGCGTGCCGTCATGCAGGGCATGCCCCTGCTGTTCGGCAGCACCGGCGAAACCCTCACCGAGAAGTCCGGCAACCTGAACCTGGGCATCCCCGGCATCATGTATGTCGGCGCCATCTGCGGCGTCATCGGCGCGTTTTTCTATGAGCAGTCCGCTGGTGGAAACCTGAACGGCTTTCTCGCCGTGGCGATCCCCCTGTGCTGCTCGCTGCTGGGCAGCCTGTTCATGGGCCTGCTCTACTGCTTCTTGACCGTCACCCTGCGTGCCAACCAGAACGTCACCGGTCTTGCCCTGACCACCTTCGGCGTGGGCTTCGGCAACTTCTTCGGCGGCTCGCTCATCAAGCTCTCCGGCAGCGCCGTGCCCGCCATCGTCCTCTCCGGTACAAGCGCGTATTTCCGCAAGACGCTGCCCGGCGCGGGTTCCGGCGCGTTCGGCAAGCTGTTTTTGAGCTACGGCTTTCTGGCGTATACGGCGGTCATCGTCTCGCTGGCCGCGGCCTGGGTGCTCCGGCGCACCCGCGTGGGCCTGCACCTGCGCGCCGTGGGCGAGAGCCCCAACACCGCCGACGCCGCCGGCATCAACGTCAGCCGCTATAAGTATGTCTCCACCTGCGTCGGCTCCATGATCGCGGGCCTCGGCGGCCTGTACTACATCATGGACTACACCTCCGGCATCTGGTCCAGCGACGCCTTCGGTGACCGCGGCTGGCTTGCCATCGCGCTGGTCATCTTCACGGTCTGGCGGCCCAACGTGGGCGTGCTGGCCTCGATCCTGTTTGGCGGGCTTTACATCCTGCACATGTATATCCCCTCCGGCATGAACCTGGCCGTCAAGGAGCTGTACAAGATGATCCCCTACGTGGTTACGATCGTGGTGCTGGTGCTGACCTCCATGCGCAACAAGCGCGAAAATCAGCCCCCCGCCTCCCTGGGCCTGGCCTACTTCAGAGAAGAACGGTAAAACAAAAAAATAAACACGGGGCAGTCTCAGATTCACCCGTCATTGCGAACCAGTGACCGATGTCACTGGTGTGGTGTACACCCTGCGGGTGCAATCCGTATTCCCTAGAAAGACGGATTCCCACGTCACCAGTCTGCGGACTGGTTCCTCGGAATGACAGGCGCTGAGACTGCCCCGTGTTGCTTATTTCGCGTGGATGTTGATGAACTCCGCCTTGAGCTTGGAGTACATGATCTTCTGGCTGCTGTAGAGACCGAAGTATCCGGAGAGCATATAGGCGATGCCGCAGGCGAGGGCGAAGTAGATCAGCTCCGTGGACCCGAACAGCTCCACACTGAGCAAAATCGAGGCCAGCGGGCAGTTGACCGCCCCGCAGAACACGCACACCAGCCCCACCGCCGCCGCAAAGCCCGCCGGAATCCCCAGCAAAGACCCGGCCACGCAGCCGAAGGTCGCCCCCACAAAGAAGCAGGGCACCACCTCGCCGCCCTTGAAGCCGGTGCCGAGGGTGACAGCGGTGAACAGCAGCTTCCAGAAGAAGGCGTCGGGTCTCGCCGTGCCCTCCTCGATGGCCCGGGTGATGACCTCCATGCCCGCGCCGTTATAGTCTCCCGTGCCCACCAGCAGCGTCAGCAGGACGATGGCGACGCCGCCGCAGATGACCCGGACAAAGTCGTTGGGAATCACCCGGCGCAGGGCGTGCTCGGTCCCGTGCATGGCCAGGCAGAACAGAATGCTTACCACCGTGCACAGCAGGGCCAGCGCCGTGATTTTCAGCAGCATCACCGCCTGCACCGGGTAGACGGAGACCAGAAAGCGCGTCGGCGCCACGCCGAAGAAAAGCGAGAGCTCCAGCGCCACCAGCGAGGCCACGAGACACGGCACCAGCGCCGAGTAGTACAGCACGCCCACGCTGATCACCTCCAGCGCGAAGACCGTGGCGGTCAGCGGCGTACCGAACAGGGCGGCAAACACCGCGCTCATGCCGGACAGGGTGGCAATGCGCATGTCCTTTTCGTCGAGCTTAAACAGCCTGCCCACATAGTTGCCGAGACTGCCGCCGATCTGCAGGGCCGCGCCCTCGCGTCCGGCGCTGCCGCCGAAAAGGTGGGTGATGACGGTTGCCAGATAGATGGTCGGCACCAGGGCCAGCGGCACCCGGTCCCCGAAGTGGATGGAGTCGATGATGGTGTTGGTGTTTTTGTTTTCGGTTTTCAGCACATGGTAGATCAGCCCGATCACCAGGCCCGCGGCGGGCAGCAGATACAGCAGCCACGGGTGGCCCTCCCGGAAGGCGGCCGCCCAGCCCACGCTCAGATGGAAGGCCGTTCCCACAAGACCGCCGACCCCTCCGGTCACGCCCGCGATCAGCACCCACTTGAGAAAGGTCAGAATATAGCGGATGACCTCTTTGGATTCCCGTTCAACCGTGTTCACTGTCAAAGCCTCCAAAAATCAGAGAAAGAATTTATGCACAACGCACACAGTATAGTACTGTTTTCGCCAAATTGCCACTGTTTTCCGAAAAAAATCCGCCCGGTTTCGGGCGGATTTTGATCTGTTTTCAGATAGTGTGCGTTACGCTTCGGCGGGGGCGGGGTTGCGCTTGCGCAGGACAAAGAGCACTGCGACGGTGAGCACCGCGCCGATAAGCAGGCAGACGACCCAGTTGCGCACAAAGCCCGCGATGATGTAGCAGACGAAGCTGATCGCGGCCACGGTGAGCGCGTAGGGAAGCTGGGTGCTGACGTGCTCGATGTGGTTGACGTTGGCGCCGGCGGAGGCCATGATGGTGGTGTCGGAGATGGGGGAGATGTGGTCGCCGCAGACGGCACCGGCCAGGCACGCGGAGATGCCGATCATCAGCAGGTCGGGGGTTTCCGCGAAGACGGGCAGCACGATGGGGATCAGGATGCCGAAGGTGCCCCAGCTGGTGCCGGTGGCGAAGGCCAGACCCAGGGCCACCAGGAAGATGACCGCGGGCAGCATGGCAAACAGGCCGGCGGCAGCGCCCTCGACGAGGCCGGCGACGTAGTCGGCCGCGCCCAGCAGACCGGTCATGTTCTTCAGCGTCAGCGCGAAGGTGAGGATCAGCATCGCGGGAACCATGGCCACAAAGCCCTTGGTGATGCAGGCGGTAGCGTCCTTGAAGGAGATGACGCGGCGGATGAGCAGGTACAGGAAGGTGATGATCAGCGCCACGATGCAGCCCCAGGGCAGGCCCACGGAGGCGTCGGTGTCAGCGAAGGAATCGATCAGGCTCGCGCCGTCCCAGAAGCCGCCGACGTACATCATGCCGATGACGCAGAAGACGATCAGCACGATCACGGGGAAGAGCATATCCCAGATGGAGGCGCGGGGGTTGTTTTCCTCCTCCTCGTCGCTCAGGGCGCCGAGCTCACCCTGCAGGGCACGCAGCTCCGCCTTGGCCATGGGGCCGTAGTCGAAGCCCATCACGGAGATGGCCACCACGAACACGATGGTCAGCAGGGAGTAGAAGTTGTAGGGGATGGCATGAATGAACAGCTGGATGCCGGAGATGCCGGTGTTCAGATCCTGCGCCGTGGCGGAGACGGCGGCGGCCCAGGAGGACACGGGGGCGATCATGCAGATGGGGGCAGCGGTGGCGTCGATGATGTACGCGAGCTTTGCGCGGGAGATCTTGTGGCTGTCGGTGACCGGGCGCATGACGGAGCCGACGGTCAGGCAGTTGAAGTAGTCGTCAATGAAGATCAGCACGCCCAGCAGGAAGGTGGCCAGCAGCGCGCCGGTGCGGGTGTGCACATGCTTGACGGCCCAGCGGCCGAAGGCGGCGGAGCCGCCGGCGGCGTTAATGAGCGCGACCATGATGCCCAGCAGCACGAGGAACATGAAGATACCGGCGTTCCAGCCGTCGGCAATGGCGGCGATGAAGCCGTCGTTGATCATGGTGTCCAGCGAGGCCACGGGGCTAAAGCCCGCGACAAACAGCGCGCCGACCAGAATGCCGACGAAAAGCGAGGAGTAGGTCTCCTTGGTGATCAGGGCCAGAACAATGGCCACGATGGGGGGGACGAGTGCCCAGAAAGTACCGTACATAGGTCTTTCCTTCTTAAAATAAAAAATCATGAACAGAGCAGATCCTGTTCATGACACAAATGCGGGGGAACCCCCCATCCGTCTGACAGCGCTCCGCTTTCGCGACAGTCCGCCGGATATTCTCCGTCGGCCCAGATATACCGACCCGGGACGGTCGATACTCTTCGGCGGCGTCCCCTTTCACCCCTGCGATTCCCGTCGCATTCCCGGGGTTACTGATGTCGGCCGCGCCTCTATCATGCTTTGTTCAGTTTAGTACATTATAGTGCTGAATTGCGGAAAGTCAATAGTTTGTTTACAAATTGCTGTATTTTTGTCGGATCTGTAAATCCGACGGGCCAAATCGGAAAATGCGCTGTGAAATCTGTCAGTTGGGCGGGCACTTTTTCTTTTTGCCGCCGTCGAAATGAATGACGCCGCGAGGGGAAGAATGTCTTGTAAATCCCGCGAGATATGGTATAATCAAATGATACTATGCCTATTTATGTCGCCGTGCGGCAAAACAGATATACGGAGGAAACCGCCATGATCAGCTTTAATGTTCCGCCCTGCACGGGCAAGGAGATCGACTATATTGCCGAGGCCATTGCCGCCCACAAAATCTGCGGCGACGGGGCCTTCACCAAAAAGTGCAACGCCTGGCTGGAGGAGCGCTTTCATGCACGCAAGGCCCTGTTGACCACCAGCGGCACCACCGCCCTGGATATGGCGAGCCTCCTGTGTGATTTAAAGCCGGGGGACGAGGTCATCCTGCCGAGCTTCACCTTCTCCAGCACCGCCACCGCCTTTGTCAATTACGGCGCGCGGCTGGTGTTTGTGGACGTGCGGCCCGACACCATGAACATCGACGAGACGAAGATCGAGGCCGCCATCACCGACAAAACCCGCGTCATCGTCGCCATGCACTACGCGGGCGTGGCCTGCGAGATGGACGTCATCATGGACATCGCCCGGCGCCACGGGCTGCTCGTGGTGGAGGACGCGGCCCAGGGCGTCATGTCGAGCTACAAGGGCCGGGCCCTCGGCACCATCGGGGATCTCGGCTGCTACTCCTTCCATGAGACGAAGAACTACTCCATGGGCGAGGGCGGCGCGCTGATCATCAACAACGAGAAATATATCGAGCGGGCGGAGATCCTCCGCGAGAAGGGCACCAACCGATCCAAATTCTTCCGCGGCCAGGTGGACAAGTACACCTGGGTCGACATCGGGGACAGCTTCCTGCCCTCGGAGCTCAACGCCGCCTACCTCTGGGCGCAGCTGGAAATGGCCGATGAAATCAACGCCGACCGGCTCAACAGCTGGCACGCCTATGACGAGGCGTTTCAGGGCCTCGCGGCCCGGGGCGTGGTCGAGCTGCCGACGATTCCGGACGGCTGCGTGCACAACGCGCACATGTACTACCTCAAGTGCCGCGACCTGGCCGCGCGCACGGATCTGATCCGCTTCCTCAAGGAGCGGGACATTCTCGCGGTGTTCCACTATGTGCCGCTGCACTCGGCCCCCGCCGGGCTGCGCTTTGGCCGCTTTGCCGGGGAGGACGTGTATACCACGGCCGAGTCTGACCGGCTGGTGCGCCTGCCAATGTACTACGGCCTGACGGCGGAAGACCGGGCAAGGGTCATCGCCGCGGTGCTTGCATGGGCGGAGGCGCAGGGATGAAGCTCTCCTTCGTCATCCCCTGCTACCGGTCGGAGCGGACGCTGCCGGCGGTGATCGGGGAACTGAAAAGCGTCATGGCGACGCGGCCGGAGGTCGACTACGAGATCATTTTGACCGACGACTGCTCCCCCGACGGGGTGTGGAACGTCATCGAGGGCCTGGCCAGCGAGGACAGCCGCATCAAGGCCATCCAGTTCACCCGCAACTTCGGCCAGCACTCGGCGCTGCTGGCGGGCCTTTCCGCCGTGACCGGAGACGCGGCCTTCTGCCTGGACGACGACGGGCAGGCCCCGCTGGACGAGCTGTTCAAGCTGGTCGACGAGCTGGACAAGGGCTACGACGTCGTCTTCGGTACATACCCCGAAATCAAGCAGAATCTCTTCCGCCGCTTCGGAAGCTGGATGAACAAGAAGATGGCCGAGAGCCTGCTGGACTGGCCGAAGGAGGTCCAGGCCACGAGCTTTTTCGTCTGCCGCCGCCTGATCGTCGACGAGATCTTAAAGTACGATAAGCCCTACCCCTACCTGGACGGGCTCATCATCCGGGCCACCAAGAACATCGGCCATGTCGAGGTCAAGCATCGCGCGCGGGCCTACGGCAGCTCCGGCTATACCTTTTCCAAGCTTTTGAAGCTCTGGATCAACGGCTTTACGGCCTTTTCCGTCAAGCCCCTGCGCGCGGCCTCGCTGTGCGGCGGTCTGTTCGCGCTGATCGGCTTTGTCTGGATGCTGGTCATCGTCATCGTGCGCATCACGGACGCCACCGTGGTCGAGGGCTGGACCACCATTATGGCGGTGCTGCTGCTGGTCGGCGGGCTGCTGATGGTGATGCTGGGCCTGATCGGGGAATATATCGGCAGAATTTATATCTGCATCAACAACTCTCCCCAGTATGTCATCCGGCAGATGACGCCGGAGGATCTGCTCGCCTGCGGGCGGAAGGAACGTGACCGCTGAAACGCTAAGCGCCGCGCGGTCGGAAATCGAGGAATTCCATGGATAAGGGCAAGACAATCCTGATACTCGGCGCGGGCATCTACCAGGTGCCGCTGATCTGCGAGGCGCAGCGGCGGGGCATGCGGGCCGTCATCGCCAGCATCCCCGGCAACTACCCCGGCTTCTCTGTGGCGGACAAGGCGTATTACACCGACACCACCGACACTGACGGCGTGCTGCGCATCGCGCGGGACGAGCATATCGACGCCATCGTCACCACGGGCACCGACGTGGCCGTGTCCACCATCGGCACAGTCTGCCGCGTGCTGGGGCTGCCCGGCATCGGGGAGGAGGCGGCGCGCATCCTCACGGACAAGGCGCTGATGAAGGCAGCCTTCCGCCGCGGCGGGGTGACCACCGCGGAATTTGAGACGGTCCGCTCCTATGACGAGGCCGTAGCCGCCGCCGGGCGGATCGGCCTGCCGGTCATGCTCAAGATCGTAGATAAGTCCGGCAGCCGCGGCATCACGAAGATCACGGACCTGAGCCAGCTGCGCGCGGCTTACGACTATGCCCTGGCCTTCACGAGGGCCGACCATATGGTGGTGGAGAAGTTCATCGAGGGCCGGGAGATCGGCATCGACGCCTTTGTCCAGAACGGAAAGCTGCTGATGCTGCTGCCCCACGAAAAGTACGTCTACTTCTCCGGCAAGACCGGCATCCCCATCGGGCACTACTGCCCCATGGAGGCGTCGGACCGGCTCTATGAAAATATGCTGTCCGAGACGGAGAAGGTCATCCGCGCCACCGGGATGGACAACTGCGCCGTGAACATCGACGCCTTTGTCCTGCCGGATGAGCGGGTCAACATCATCGAGGCCGCCGGCCGCTGCGGTGCCACCGGCATCCCCGAGGTCATCACCGGCTACACGGGGCGCAACTACTATTCCTGCATTTTGGATAACGCGTTGGGCATCCCGGTGGAACCCTTCGATACCCGCAGCGGACGGCCCACGGCGTCCCTGCTGCTCTATTCGCGGCAGACCGGCTTCTTGCGCGAGGTGCGCTACCGCTTTGCCGGGCGGGACTATTGCAACGAGAACGCCGATGTGCCGGAGCGGGGCCGGGTGGAGCTGAGCTTCGGCCCCGGCGACGATATCGACGCCTTCCAAAACGGAACGGACCGCATCGGGCAGGCGGTGTTCTATGCCCGGACGAATGAGGCGCTGCAGACCGCGGTGGAGGATTTCCGCCGCAGCCTGACGGTTACGGTGGACGCGTGATATGGATATCCGAGAACTGAAAACCCCCTGTTATATCGTCAATGACGAGGAATATGAGAACAATCTGCTGACCTTCAAGGCGGCCTTTACCGAGGCTTGGGGCGAGAAGGTCGCCTTTGGCTATTCTGTCAAGACCAATAACCTCCCCTATATGCTCAAACAGGCCCTGGCCCACGGCTATGTGGCCGAGGTCGTCTCCCCGGACGAGCTGGCCTTTGCCGCGCGCTGCGGCGCTGTGGGGGAGCAGGTCATCTATAACGGCCCCCAGAAGGGGGACACCCTGCTGACGGCCCTAAGGAGCGGGGCGATCGTGAACCTCGACAATCTCGACGAGGTGGAGGCGGTCTGCGCCGCCTTCGCGGGTACGGACACGCAGCCGCGGCTTGGCCTGCGGGTGAACTTTGATCTGGAAAACCTCTGCCCCGGCGAAACCACCTGCGAGGGCGTGCCGGGCCGCTTTGGAATCTGTCTGGAAAACGGCGACTTTGAGCGGGCCATGGAGCGCCTGCGCGCAAGCGGCCTGAAGCTGTCCGGTCTGCACCTGCACCAGAGCAGCAAGACCCGGAGCCTGAGCATCTATGCCGCCATCGCGCAGAAGGCGGTGGAGATCGGCCGGACCTACGGTCTGGACGGCCTCGACTTTGTGGACATGGGCGGCGGCTACTTCGGCGGGAATTTCTTCCCCGGCAAGCCCACCATCCCCCAGTATGCCGACACCATCTGTCAAACCCTGCGGGAGTTTTATGACCCCGCAAGAACTACGCTGATCCTTGAGCCGGGCGCCGCCGTGCTTGCCACCGCCATGGACTATCTGACGGCGGTGCTGAACATCCGCGCGGTGCGCTGTCACCGGATCGTCACCGTGGACGGGAGCCTGCTGCACATCAATCCCATGATGCGCCCGCACCCCACGCCCTTTACCATGCTCGACCCGGGGGAGGAGAGCGACGCCGAACAGATCATCGCCGGCAGCACCTGTATGGAGCTGGATCGCTTCTGGCCGCGGGATATGCACAACCTGGCCGAGAAGGGCAGCCGCTTCCTGTTCCACTGCTGCGGGGCCTATATGTCGACCCACAACTCCAACTTCATCAATGCCGCCCCCAACATCTACCTCTGCCGCAACGGGGAGTATACCCTGCTGCGGGAAAAGAGCATCGAGCCGCTGTTTTGGGGAGAAGGAGCGCAGCCGTGACGAGAAAAATCAACTTCAAGCTGATGCTCGGCCTGCAGGGGGCGGTAGTGATCTACTCCTTCGCGGACATCTGCGCCAAGCTTGCCAGTGCCCATCCCTTCCTGACGCTCCCCTATGTGCTCTGGATCGGGACGGAGGTGCTGGTGCTGGGCGTGTACGCCCTCTGCTGGCAGCAGATCATCAAAAAGGTGGACATCTCGGTGGCCTACTCCAACCGCGCCGCGGCCATCGTGTGGACGACCCTCTGGGCTGCGCTGGTGTTTCATGAGCATATTTCGGTGCAGAACGTGCTCGGCATCGGCATTCTCTTTGCCGGGATCTGGATGGTGAACCGCGATGGGTAAATACTGGCTTGCCATGTTCGGCGCGGTGGCGCTCTCCGCCGCGTCCCAGATGCTTTTGAAGAGAGCGGCCAAAACCGACTACCCCAACCCCATCCGCGAGTACCTCAACGTCTGGGTCATCGGCGGCTATGGGCTGCTGGTGCTGTCCATGCTCAGCGTGATTTTCGCCTGCCGCGGCCTGGAGATGAAGAACGTCCCCGTGATCGAGGCCCTGGGCTTTCCGCTGGTGATGGTGCTGGGCCGGATCTTTTACGGGGAAAAGCTGACAAAAAATAAGCTCCTCGGCATGGCGCTGATTATGCTGGGAGTCGTGGTATACTATCTCTGAACGAGGATCGAACGATGACAGATTTGAACAACGCGCCGCTGCCGATCATCGAGGGGGAGGGCGTGATTCTCCGCCCCATCACCCCGGACGACACGCCGCAGATCGTGTGCTGGCGCAACCGGGAATCGGTCCGGCGGAACTTCATCTTCCGCGAGCCCTTTACCGCCGAAATGCATACCCGCTGGCTGAACACCAAGGTCGCCTCCGGCGAGGTCGTGCAGTACATCATCCTGGACAAGGCGACGGGGCAGAGCGTCGGCTCGGTCTATTTCCGGGATATCGACCGGAAAAACCGCAGCGCCGAGTACGGCATCTTCATCGGGGAGGAGTCCGCCCGCGGCAAGGGCCTCGGCAGCGAGACCGCCCGTATCTTCACCGATTTCGGCTTTGAAACGCTGGGTCTGCACCGGATCAGTCTTCGCCTGCTGGCGGGGAACACCCAGGCAGAAAAGAGCTACGAAAACGCGGGCTACCGGCGCGAGGGTGTCTTCCGGGACATGGTGCTGCTTGACGGCGTCTACCGTGACGTGATCTTCATGGCGAGGCTGCAAAGCACTTTGACGCAGGAGGAATGACAATGACAAAAGTATCCTTTGTGATTCCCTGTTACCGTTCGGAGAAGACCATTTCCGCCGTGGTGGAGGAAATCCGCACCGCCATGGCGACGCTTGAGCCGTATGAGTATGAAATCGTGCTGGTCAACGACAGCTCGCCCGACGGCACCTTCGGCGTGATCCGCGCCCTGGCCGAACAGGATGCGCGCATTACCGCTGTGGACCTGGCCAAAAACTTCGGTCAGCACGCGGCGCTCATGTGCGGCATGCGCCATAGCGACGGCGACGTGATCGTCTGCCTCGATGACGACGGGCAGACCCCCGCCGACGAGGTGGGCAAGCTCCTGGAACAGATCGAGGCGGGCTACGACGTGGTCTACGCCTCCTATGAGGACAAGCGGGAGAGCGGCTTTCGTCGCTTTGGCAGCGCGGTCAACGCCCGCATGACCGAGATCATGCTGGGTAAGCCGCGGGAGCTGAGCCTGACCAGCTACTTTGCCGCCCGGCGCTTCATTGTGGACGAGATGCTGCGCTATGACAACTGCTTCCCCTATGTGATGGGGCTGGTTCTGCGCAGCACAAAGCGGGTCTGCAATGTGCCGGTGACCCACCGCGATCGGGAGCAGGGCGCCTCGGGCTACACCCTGGGCAAGCTCCTCGGCCTGTGGATGAACGGCTTTACCTCCTTCTCCATCAAGCCCCTGCGCATGGCCACCTATCTGGGCGCCTTCACAGCGCTGGCGGGCTTTGTCTACGCGCTGGTGGCCTTCATCCGCTTTTTCGCGGTGCACAAGGCCCCCCTGGGCTGGACGAGCACGACGATCCTGCTGCTGATCCTCGGCGGCATGATCCTGCTGGTGCTGGGGCTTGTGGGCGAATATGTCGGCCGGGTCTTCATGTGCGTCAACGCCTCGCCCCAGTATGTCGAGCGCGAGGTCGTGGGGGAGAAAGAAAACGCATAGCTTATTTGACACTCAATTCAGCTGTTCGCCGTGACGAAGCTGCGTAAATCAAGACCCATTTCTCTTTTCGTCTTGCCGAAAAGAGAAACGGGTCTTGGACTCCAAAGAGAAAAGGGCGCTGAAACGCGGATATCATCTACAAAGACGATCCATATCGCCCGCGGATACCAAGCAGGGCATTTGTCTGGTACAAGGTCTATACCGGATCGCCCTTCTTTCCGCGGACGGCTTCGCAGAAACGTATAGACACAGACTAGACCGGCACAACGTACGACGATCGCGATGACCAGCCTATGGTCTGCAACCACGTTCAGCGCGTTTAGCGCCCTTTTCTTTCTTACACCGGGCGCGGCGCTGTCTTTCTTTTCGTGCAAGAACGAAAAGAAAGACAGGGGGGCGCATTACGCAGAGCGAGTCTTGTGAACAGGTGGGTATCAACCAATAAATTAATGGCAAAAAAAGCACAAAAAAATCCGCCTCTGATGAAGCGGATTTTTTATGTGTAAGCTTGTCTTACTTGATTTCGACGGTGGCGCCGACGCCTTCGAGCTGAGCCTTGAGAGCCTCAGCGTCTTCCTTGGAGATGCCTTCCTTGATCTTGGCGGGCACGCCCTCGACCAGAGCCTTGGCCTCAGCCAGACCCAGACCGGTGATGCCGCGGATCTCCTTGATGACCTTGATCTTCTCAGCGCCGAAGCTGGTCATGACAACGTCAAACTCGGTCTTCTCTTCGACAACGGGGCCGGCGGCGACAGCGGGACCGGCAGCAACAGCGGCGGCGGAGACACCGAAGGTGTCCTCCAGCGCGTGGACGAGCTCGCTGAGCTCGAGGACGGAAAGGCCCTTGATCTCTTCGATCATGGCGGCGATTTTTTCACTCATTGGTTTTTCCTCCATTAATAAAAATTGTGGTGCCGATTATTCGGCGGCGGGGGCTTCGAGAGAGCCGCCCTTCTGCTCGAGGATCTGACCGAGGCAAACGGCAAGACCCGTGATGGGTGCGATCATGGTGCCCAGAACCTTGGCGTACAGAGCGTCCTTGGAGGGCAGAGAGGACATTTCGGCGATCTCAGCATCGTTGAGGACCTTGCCTTCCATGAAGGCGGCCTTGATGTTGAAGCGCTCACCCAGCTTCTTGCTGTAATCGTTGATGATACGGAAGGGAGCGATGGGATCGTCCTCGGCGGTAGCCAGAGAGGTGGTGCCGTTGAGAACGTCGTCGAGCTCGTTCATTCCCAGCTTGTCCAGGGCCTTTCTGGTCAGGGTGTTCTTGACGACCGTGTAATCCACGGACTCCTTGCGCAGCTCGGCGCGCAGTGCGGTGTCCTCCGCCACGGTGATGCCGCGGTAGTCAACCAGGACGCCGGCGCTCGCGTTCTGGATACGCTGAGCCAGTGCTTCCACGATAGCCTGCTTTTCGCTAAGAACCTTTGCGTTAGGCATGTGTGTTTTTCACCTCCACACGATTGATAACGCGCTCAAAAAGAAAGCCCCCGCGTCAAAAGACGCAAGGACACAAAAACAATCAAGATCTTGTTGATGTCCTCGGCAGGATTTACGGAGAAACTCCACCTGCTGTCTTCGGAGCGCTCTGATAATATAACAGAGCAAAAATAGAATGTCAAGCAATTTCTTAAAAAGTTTGGAGTTTGGAGTTAGGAGTTTGGAGTTATGGTGCGCCTTCGGCGCGATAATAATCATCCGCGAAGCGGATACCTCAACTCCACACTCCACTCTCCACACTCCACACTCATTTGACGCTGAACAAAATTTCGCCGTAGCTGGGGAAAGGCCAATCCTTCGCGTCGCAGAGGCTTTCCATTTCGTCGACCACGGTACGCAGGCTCTGCATCGCCGGGAACACGCGGTCCCGATAATAGCGCGCGGCGGCCAGGGTATTCTCCTGCTGCTTGACGCCGTCCATGGCCTTCTCCAGGGCGCGGCCATGGACCGCGGCCGAGGCGGTCAGCGCGCTGAGACGGCGCACCGTCTCGCTCTCGTAGCTGACGTCCATGTCCGGGCAGAGGGCCGTTTTCTCGTTGGCGGTCTTTGCCAGCTTCCCGGCAAAGGCGGAGGCCGCGGGCAGGATATCCCGCCAGAGCATATCCAGCATGGTCAGCGCCTCGATGCGCAGCACCTTGCAGTAGCTGTCCAGCTTCATCTCATAGCGGGCGCGCAGCTCGGTTTCGCTGTAGACCTTGTGGCGCGTAAAGAGGGCAATGTTCTTCTCCGCTGTGTAGTAGGGCACGGCGTCGGGCGTGGCGCGCAGGTTCAGCAGCCCCCGGCGCTCGGCCTCCCGCACCCAGGCGTCGTCATAGCCGTTGCCGTTGAAGATGATGCGCTTGTGCTTGCGGATGACGTCGCGGATCAGCTCGTGCAGGGCGGACTCAAAATCCGCCGCCTGCTCCAGCACGTCCGCGTACTGGCGCAGGGACTCGGCCACGGCGGTGTTGAGCACCACGTTCGGGCCGGAGATGGACTGCGAGGAGCCCACCATGCGGAACTCAAACTTGTTGCCGGTGAAGGCGAAGGGACTGGTGCGGTTGCGGTCGGTGGTGTCCTTGGGGAACTTGGGCAGCACGTGTACGCCGACCTTGATCAGCTCCTTCTCCTTGCCGCCGTAGGGGGTGTCGTTCTCGATGGCGTCGAGGATGCCCTCCAGCTCCTCCCCCAGGAAGATGGAGACGATGGCGGGGGGCGCCTCGGCCGCGCCGAGACGGTGATCGTTTCCGGCGGAGGCCACGCAAATGCGCAGCATGTCCTGGTAATCGTCCACGGCCTGGATCACCGCGCAGAGAAACAGCAGAAACTGCGCGTTTTCTGCGGGGGTATCGCCGGGTTCAAAGAGGTTGACGCCGGTGTTGGTGGACAGGGACCAGTTGTTGTGCTTGCCGGAGCCGTTGACGCCCGCGAAGGGCTTCTCGTGCAGCAGACACACCATGCCGTGCTTTCTGGCGATGCGCTGCATGCGCTCCATGGTCAGCTGGTTGTGGTCGGCGGCGATGTTGGTGGTGGTGTAGATGGGGGCCAGCTCGTGCTGGGCGGGCGCGGCCTCGTTGTGCTCGGTCTTGGCCATGACGCCGAGCTTCCACAGCTCCTCGTCCAGCTCCTTCATGAACTCGGCCACCCGGGGCTTGATGGCGCCGAAGTAGTGGTCGTCCAGCTCCTGACCCTTGGGGGGCTTGGCGCCGAAGAGCGTGCGGCCGGTGTAGAGCAGGTCCTTACGCCGCTCAAAGACCGACTGATCGATGAGAAAGTATTCCTGCTCCGGGCCGACGGTGGTGCGGACGGCGGTCACGTCGGCGTTGCCGAAGAGCCGGAGCACGCGCACACCCTGCTTGTTGATGGCCTCCATCGAGCGCAGCAGGGGCGTCTTTTTATCCAGGGCCTCGCCGCCGTAGGAGCAGAAGGCGGTGGGGATGCAGAGCACCCCGTCCTTAATAAAGGCGTAGGAGGTGGGGTCCCAGGCGGTGTAGCCGCGGGCCTCGAAGGTGGCGCGCAGGCCGCCGGAGGGGAAGGAACTGGCGTCCGGCTCGCCCTGGATGAGCTCCTTGCCGCTAAACTCCATGATGACCTTGCCGCCGTCGACGGGCGCGATGAAGCTATCGTGCTTTTCGGCGGTGATGCCGGTCATGGGCTGGAACCAGTGGGTAAAGTGCGTGGCGCCCTTTTCGATGGCCCAGTCCTTCATGGCGTTGGCCACCACGGTGGCCGCCGCGCTGTCGAGGCGTTTGCCCTCGTTCATGGAGCGCTGCACCTGTCGGAACACGTCCTTGGGCAGCCGCGAGCGCATGACAGAGTCATTGAATACCATGGAGCCGAAATTGTCCGTGACCGTGTTCATAAGCAGTTCTCCTTCAGATCGAAATAATACCGGCGGAAGATAAAATATTATATGGCTGAACACCCCTGTTGTCAACGGTGGGACAGCTTGAGAGTGGAGAGTTTAGAGTGGAGTGTGGAGTTAAGGAGCGCCTTCGGCGCAATTTATGTCCGTCCGCTTCGTGACGGCACATAAAAGAGGCAAAGCCGTTCTTTAGACGTGCCTAGTCCCTTTAGGGACGGACACCATATCTTCACTCTTCACTCTCCAAACTCCACGCTCCCTTACAGCTTTTGCGTGGCGGCCAGGGCGCGGTTTTTATAGTCCTCGTTCCCCGTGACGTCGCGGAGCACCGTAATCTCCGGCGGCAGCTCGAAGGGCTCGGCCCCGTAGACGAAGAAGACCGCCTTGTCGCTTGAGAAGGGGTAGACGTCCAGCTCCATGCGATGGCGGGCGTAGTTGAAGCGGTACTTGAGCTTGCGCACGCTGTGCAGGCTGAGATCCGCTTCCATCAGGTAGGTGACATACTCCTTCTCCGAGATGGGCCGCTCGGTCACCCAACGGGTGCCGTCGTCGGCCACGCGCTTCTGGGTGTAGAAAAAGAACTGTTCGCCCATGCTGGTCTGCTGGCGGATGCGCCGTTCGATCCCGGGGTCGGAGGAGAGCAGATAGGTCTGCATCATCTCCAGCGGCAGCGCCCCGTAGGAACGGGTCAGCGCGTCGCGGTCAGGCATGGACACGAGGAACTTGCGCTTGCCGGGCTCCGGCGCGCTCTGGCCGAGAATGCGGTAGATCTGAGCGATGGCGCGGTTGATCTTATCCTCAAAGTCCACGGAGTTGTCGATGATGTGCAGGGCGTGGTGCCGCTGCCAGGCGCGCAGGGTGTTGTCATCCATGGCGCGGGCCTCCTCGATGCTCTCATAGCGGGCGGCGTTGCCGTAGTTGTAGGCGTACTCGGCGCCCTTGGCGCAGGACACCAGGTGCAGCACCGCGTCATAATGGCCCAGGATCTCCTCCTCGGTCTTGCCGAAGAAGCCGAGCGTGCGGGCAAACTGCTCGTCGGAGATGTAGGCTTTGTCGTCCATGACCGCCCGGTCATAGATGATCAGCACCTTCTCCTCCGGCACCATCTGCGCCGCCTTGAGAGCCAGCTTTTCCTTGTGCAGCTGATCCTCAATGACAAAATACTGGAAATCCTCCATGCTGACGCAGTTACCGAAGGGCCGGATGCCGAAGCCGGAAATCAGGTCGGTCGCCGTTTCCGGGACGGTGATGACCTTCCAGCCGTCCTCGCTTTTAAACTCCTTGAGAATGCGGCTGATAAGCGTGGTCTTGCCCGCCGCGGGGCCGCCGGTCAGAACGATTTTGGTAATGCTCTTTGCCATGGGGGAATCCTCCTTCTGTCTGTCGAAATGGGGAGAAATCGATCCATAGACAGTTTACCATCTGCCGCCTGTTTTTTCAACGACAAAGCGCGGAACTTTTCTGCTCGTTCCCCGTGATGCGGATGGGGGAGACAGATGCCGGAATGCCCGTGTTTTCCGCTTTCCGTGACAGCCAAAGGGACATTTTTGCCGGGAAAGTGGGGAATCTGTGTCAAAAAAGAACCGGAAATCGGCGCATTTATGAGGACAAGTCTTGACGAAAAGGGAAATTCGATGTATTATTTACGGGTAGCAAACTGTCCATTTTCGCTTTTCGTTTTTTCTTGAAAGATCATAGATCGGAGGAACTCGTATGAGCATGATTCCCGAAGTAAAATGCCGGCGCTGCGGCGCGACATTTTCTTCCATGCGCTCTCGCTGCCCCAACTGCGGCACCCGCCGGGTTGCCCAGAGCGGCCGCACGCCGAGTCCCACGCCCGGAACGGTCAAGGGTACCGCTTCCTATGAGCGCGCGGAAACCAATACAAAATGGCAGATCATATTCGGCTTGATCCTGGTTGTCGCGGTCATTCTCGCGGTGATCGTCATGGTCTCCACCTCGCTGGAGGGGGCCGACGTCAAGCAGAGCGGCACCGCCATCACCCCGCCCGTCGTCACCGAGTATGTGCCTGTGATCGAAGAAGCGCCCACGCCGGAGCCGACGCCCACGCCCAATGTGGAGGGCCTGCGCGTCATGTATTACACGACGGAGATCAAAGAGGACTTCACCATCTGGCCGGGACCTGAGGAGGCCATCGCGCTGACCGTGCAGGTCATGCCGCTGACGCTGCAGGGGCTGAAGGTCGACTGGAAGTCCAGCGATCCGGAGCTGCTCAAGATCACGCAGGATGACGAGTACGCCGTTACGATCGAGTATTTCGGCACCGAGTCCAGCCGTGAGACGATCACGCTGACCTGCGCCAGCTACACCAAGGAGATCGTGGTGTACTGCCGCCCGCCCAAGACCAATTAAAGCATATAAAGAAAAGAGCCGCCGCCCAATCGGGCGGCGGCTTTCAATGTGTCGACAAACCTCAAAAAACGTCATTCCGAGCCAGTGCTCACACTGGCGTGGGAATCCGCTCTCCGGTAAAACGCTGGAAATATGCGGCTTTCTGTTGCATCTACAGATCCTTGATCTCGCAGGCGATGGCGCCGTTGTCAAACACGGTCACCAGTGCCCAGGTCAGCTCCCGGCCTTTTCCGGCGGTGCCGGGATTGATGAGCGTGACGCCGCCGAGCTGGTCGTTGACCGCGCTGTGGGTGTGACCGTACATGGCGATCTGGCAGCCCTGCTCCTGGGCGGCGTAGACCAGGGAATCGGCCTGCCAGCGGCTGACGTTGTACAGGTGCCCGTGGGTGATGAAGGCCTTCACCGGGCCGAGCGGCACGATGTCCCACGCCGGCGCCAGCGGCATCAGATCGCAGTTGCCGCAGACGAAGTAGAGCGGGATATCGGGAAATTCCTCGCGCAGCTCCAGCGCGTCCCGGTCGTGGTCGCCCAGATGGATCAGCACGTCCGGGCGGCAGCGTCGGGCCGCGTCGATCATCAGCGTATTGTTGCCGTGGGTATCGGAGAAAACCGCGGCTTTGATCATATAAACTCCCCCTTACAGTGAACATCGAACTTTCTGTTGAATATAATAGAACGGATGGGGGTGAGATGCAATGCAAAGTTTTGAGCAGCTGAGCCGGGAACTGGAAAAGCGCGGCAAGGGCGACGCGCTGCGAAAGCTGGCTGAGTCGCCCGAAGGACAGCGCCTGGCCGGGACGCTGGATGCGGCGGCGCTGGAGCAGGCCGTCAAACGCGGCGATGCCGAGAGCCTGCGCCGGCAGCTGGCGGCAGCATTGGGCAGCGAGGATGGGCGGCGCCTGGCCGACAGCATCCGCCGCGCCCTGCAGGGGTGACGCGCCATGGACACGCTGGAGGATCAGATCAGCCGCATTCTGGGCGACCCGGAGCAGATGCAAAAGATCGCGGGCCTGGCGCAGTCGTTAATGGGCGGCGGGACGGAGCCGACCCCCGAGCCTGCCGCCCAGCCGACGGCCTCGCCCGGCCTTCCGGCGGGGCTGCTGCAAAGTCTCGGCGGGCTGATGAACGGCGGCGGCGCGCCCTCCGGCCGGGAGCAGGCGTTGCTTCAGGCCATGCGCCCCTATCTGTCCGAGAAGCGGCGCGGCAAGCTGGACCGCGCGATGGAGCTTGCCAGGATGATGCGCCTCGCGCGCCTGGCTATGGAAGCGGGAGGAGGTGGGCCCGATCAACCGCTATGACGGCAACACCGGGCGTTATGTGCGTCTGCCCGAATCGGACTTCGGACCGCCCGGCGCACCGCCTCCCCCGCCGGCGCATCGGCCGCCGCAGGGACTGGGCGGCCTGCTGCCGGGGATGCCTGATTTGTCGCAGCTGGTGGGGCGGCTTCTTCACGAGCAGGAGACGGAGGATCTGCTGCTGATCCTGATCCTATACCTCCTCTACCGCGAGAGCGGCGACACCGAGCTGCTGGTCATCCTCGGCGCCATGCTGCTGCTGTGACAGCGGCAATATTGTATATGTTCCTGCACGGCGCACACGGGAGGGCCAAGGCCCTCCCCTACAAGCAACAGCTCAGCCAGCGGCGCGACCGAAGGGAGCCTTCCGCGGACGGTTTCGTGGGCAGGTATAGACACGGACCAGATCGGCACCATGTACGACGATCGCGATGACCAGCCTACGGCCTGCAACCACGTTCAGCGCGTTTAGCGTCCTTTTCTTTCTTACACCGGGCGCGGCGCGTTCTTTCTTTTCGGCAAGACGAAAAGAAAGAATGGGGGGCGCATTTACGCAGAATATGTCTTGCCAACTCGTAATATCACCGGCGACATCCTATTGAAGCGTAACTTTTTTCATGATTTCCTCCGAAGTGGACTTGTTTCGGTCCCATTGTACCATGTGATGCCTCTACAATCAAGAAAAAGTGGACCTGTTTCGGTTCACAACAAGGGGCGACATGGACATGCAAAAAATTAAGCAGGACGAAATTTTTATCGGACAAAATATCCGTTCCATACGCCAGGCCCGCGGCATCGGGCAGACGGAGCTTGTTCGATTGCTTCAACTGGCGGGTGTATCTATGACACGGGAATCGCTGGTCAAAATCGAACGCGGGGTGCAGCATATTCAGGCCACCCAGCTGCGTGCCATCCGCGATGCGCTCGGCACCAGCTATGATGAGCTGCTGAAGTAAGGCCTTCATCATACGAGAGCTTTTATCCAAGCGGTTGTACGCGTACGGAAAGCCGCGAACTTACACAGGCGCAGACCGCTATTTATTCTGATATGACAGAAAAACATACAAGGATAAAACCAATATCAGCGAAAAAGCGCTGGCAGACCGAAAGGTCTGCCAGCACTTTTTCATGCCGCCTGGTCGAGGATGCCCGCCGTGCGCAGCATATCCTGAATGCTCAGGGCGTAGCCCCGCCGTGGGTCGGACACAAACACATGCGTCACCGCGCCGACCAGCTTGCCGTTTTGAATGATGGGGCTGCCGCTCATGCCCTGAACGATGCCGCCGGTCTTCTGCAGCAGCTCCGCGTCTGTTACCGAGAGCATGGCGTGGGTGCCGTCCGATTCGTGATAGACGCGGTTGACCTCCACCGCGTACTCGCGCAGCTCCCGGCCCTCCACGGTGGAGAGGATGGAGGCGGGACCGGCGGCGATGCTGCCGGTCTCCAGGCGGCGGCCGCCCAGCTGTTCAACCATAAAGCCGAAGATCCCCTCCTCGGTATTGCGGTCGATCGCGCCCAGCGTCCGGCCAAGATCGGACGTGCCGCTCAGCTCTCCGGGGGTGCCGGAGGCGCCGGGCCGAACGCTGACGATCTGCGCGTCGGTGATGCTGCCCTCCCGGACGGGAATGGTCAGGCCGGTCTGGGCGTCGTTGATGCTGTGGCCCAGCGCGCCGAAGAGACCGCTGTCCGGGTCGCAGAAGGTCAGCGTGCCGATACCGGTCAGTCCGTCGCGCAGGAGGATGCCCAGCATGGGCCGTCCTTCATCGGAGACGGCGGGCGTCACGTCCACGGTCAGCGTTTTCTCCCCGCGCAGAATACCGATGCGCAGGCACTCGCCCTCGTCGCAGGCGGCAATGGAATCCATGAGCGCGGCGGCGTCGGAAACCGTCCGGCCATTGACCGAGACGATCAGATCTCCCGTGCGCAGACCGGCATCCTCGGCCGGACTGACGCTGCCCGACGCGGTCTCCACGGCGCTCAGACCGCCCACCAGCACGCCCTCCGTCGTGATCTGAATGCCCACGGCCTGACCGCCGACGATCAGCTCCTGGGCGAAGGCCGGCACGGTCAGCACCGTCATCAGCAGCGCCGCCCAGAAGCCGGTTAACAAAGCTTTTTTCATCTGTCTTGCTCCCTCTTCAACACAAATTTTCCTTAATCATTATGTGTTGCTGAGGAAAAAATAAAGGCGGATATGCCTGTCATTCCTCCCTTTTTTTCACAAAAAGAGGAGCAAACGGGCATATCCGCCGCAGCGAAAAAACGGTAATTTCTTACTTGTCGATCACGTGGACGTTGACATGCTGGTAGCTCATGGCCACGCCGTTAGCGGCAAAGGCTTCGCGCACGTTTTCGTTGAGATCGAAGTGCACATCCCAGTAGTCGGCATTCTTGCACCAGACGCGCACGATGTATTCCACGGTGCTGTCCTTGTACTCGCCGAGGCGCACGAAGGGCGCGGGATCGGAGAGGATGCGCGCGTCCTTGCCGATGGCGTCGAGAATGGCGGCCTTGGCATCGGCGGTGGACACGTCATAAGAGGTGTTGAAGGTCATGTCCACGCGGCGCAGCGGCTCGCGGCTGTAGTTCTTGACGGTGGCGCCGGTCAAGTCGCCGTTGGGCACGACCATGGAGACGTTGTCCAGAGAGTTGATGGTGGTGTTGAAGAAGCCGATGTTCTTGACGGTGCCGGCCTTATCCCCGGCCTCGATGTAGTCGCCCTCCTTAAAGGGGCGGTTGATCAGCAGCAGAATGCCGGAGAAGAAATTGGACAGCAGCCCCTGCACCGACATGGACAGAGCCAGGCCGACGACGCTCAGCAGCGCGACCAGCGAGGCGGAGTTGATGCCGAAGGCGCCGGCGACGATGATGATCGTCAGGGCCCAGAGGACGAAGGTGACGGCCTTGGTGATGAGATTCTTGACGGGGACGTCCAGCTTGTTCGCCTTGCCGAGCGCCTTGGCCACCACCGTTTTGACGATACGAATGGCGATGTAGCAGACGATCAGGGTCAGCAGGCCGGAGACGATGGTGTCCAGCGCGAGGCTGCCGGTGAGGGATTTGACGTTTGCAATACCTTGTTCCATGATGTTTCCTCCTTAATTATATAGTAAACTTTTATTTCGTGCTGCCGAGCCAGCCCTCGAGAATCAGGCTGGCCGCGACGGCGTCGACGGTTTTCCGATGCTGTTTTTCCTTTTTTCCTCCGGCGTGGAGGATGGCGTGGGCCTCGATGCTGCTGCGCCGCTCATCCCAGAGGATGACGGGCAGACCGCTTTCCCGGATCAGCAGCTCGCGAAAGGCGCGGCTTTTTTCGGCCCGCGGCCCCTCAGTGCCGTCCATGTTCTTGGGCAGACCCAGCACCAGCGTGCCCACATCGCGCGCCTTTGCTTCCTCGGCGATGCGTTTGGCGGCCCGCTCCATGTCCCATTCCTGCATGGTCCAGGCTTCCCCGGCGAGCATGCCCAGCAAATCGGACACAGCCAGCCCGATCCGCTGATCGCCGTAATCAATGGCCATGGTTCTCATTCAACAACCTCATACTGTTTTTCATGGGAAACTAGTATCAGTATTTATCAAAGCAGGCGCGGATCTCGCCCACGGAGTAGAGCGAGCCGACCGCGCAGGCAACGGCGCCCGCGGCGGCCTTGTCCTGGGCCAGACTCACCCCGTCGCGGATCGTGTCGCAGACGGTGACAGGCTTGCCGTAACGCTTTAAATGCGCGGCCAGTTCCTCCGCAGGCAGCGCCCGGAAGGAGCCCGGCGTGATGCATATGTACTCGTCGCACACCTCGTCGAGAATGTCGGTCAGCCCCGCGTAGTCCTTATCCCGCAGGATGCCGATCAGCAGCACCCGGCGCATGTCCGGAAAGTAGCGGCGCAGATTCTCCGCCACGGTCTGGGCGCACTGGGGATTGTGCCCGCCGTCGACCACAAAGGGCGGCTCGTCCGACAGCAGCTCGAAGCGGCCGGGCCAGCTGACCGCATAGAGCCCGTGCTCCACGTCGCTCTGCTCCAGCTTCCAGCCCCGTTCGCGCAGCACCTGCACGACCTCCAGCACCACGGCGGCGTTTTTCAGCTGGTGCGCGCCCAGCAGCGGCAGGGCATAGGGCTCGCCGCGGTAAGTAAAGCTCTGCCCGTAGAGGGAGTCAAACTCGCTGACGATCTGCGAAAAATCCGCGATGTGCAGCGGCGCGCCCACCTCCTCGCAGCGGCGGCGGACCACGTCGGTGACGCCTTCGCTTTGCTGAAAGAGCACGGCGTCGCAGCCGGGCTTGATGATCCCCGCCTTTTCAAAGGCGATCTGCTCCACCGTGTCGCCCAGGATCGCGGTGTGATCCAGGCCGATGTTCATGATGACCGCGGCTTCGGGCGCATCGATGATGTTGGTGGCGTCGAAGCGGCCGCCGAGACCCACCTCCAGCACCACGATGTCGCAGCCCTGCTCCTTGAACCACAGCAGCGCCACGGCGGTCATCAGCTCAAACTCCGTGGGGTGCTCGTCCATGGCCTCGGCCACGGGCTGCACGCGGGTGACAAGCTCGGAGAGCACGTCGTCGTCGATCTGCTTGCCGCCGATCTGCATGCGCTCGTTGAAGCGGTAGAGGTAGGGCGAGGTATACAGCCCCGTTTTATAGTGGGCGGCCTTGAGCACTGACGCGGTCATGGCCGCGCAGCTGCCCTTGCCGTTGGTGCCGGCGATGTGGACAAACTTCAATTCCTTCTGCGGATTGCCCAGCGTTTCCAGCAGCTCTCCGATGCGCTCCAGCCCCGGCTTGGAGCCGAAAAACTCCACCCCGTTGATGTAGGCGAGCGCTTCCTGATAATTCATAAGCTCTGACCATGCTCCTTTATAATCTGCATTGACATAATAACACCCTTTGACGGACAGGGCAAGGAGAATTTGAAAACGAAACAGGAGCAAAAAGGCAAAGAAAAAACTTCAAAAAGGTGTTGACCTGGCTTGTTCCCTGTGTTATAGTATGGATTACCTGTCAGACGAGAGGTTTTCTTTTTGCGCGCAATTTTTTGCGGAGAGACCCGTTCGTCTCATACAGGGAGGCAATGCCCGCCGGATGTTTGCGCGGGTAAATAAAATAGGAGGTGCCGAAAGAATGGCTGCAGGCGCAAGAGTAAAAATCACACTCAGATGCGATGAATGCAAGCAGAGGAACTACAACACGGTCAAGAACAAGAAGAATACTTCCGACCGTTTGGAGCGCAGCAAGTATTGCCCCTTCTGCAGAAAGCACACCAAGCATGTCGAGACGAAGTGACGCCGGAAAGGAAGCGTGAAAATGGCTGAAGAAAAGAAAACCAACACAGCCCCCGCAAAAGCCGCCGTCGCCGTCAAGAAGGAGGATGCCAAGCCCGGCTTCTTCCAGAGAGTGGGCAAGTGGTTCCGCGAGATGAAGAGCGAACTGAAGAAGGTCATCTGGCCGACGCCCAAGGCGCTCAAGAACAATACGCTCGTCTCCGTCGGCATGATGCTGGCTTCCGCGGTGGTCATCTGGGGCTTCGATGAGATCGCCCAGATGCTGGTCAGGCTCATCTTCCGTTTGGGTTGATCGGCATGGCTGAAGACGCGAAATGGTATGTGGTTCATACCTATTCCGGGTATGAAAACGCTGTCGCTGCGGCGGTCATGAAAGCAGCGGAAAACCGCCGGATGACCGATCTGATCCGTGAGGTCAAGATCCCCATGGAGACGGTCACCGAGTACACCGACGCCGGCGTGGAAAAGCAGGTCGAGCGTAAGGTCTTCCCCGGCTACGTGCTGGTGAAGATGATCCTTACGGACGACAGCTGGCATCTGGTGCACAACGTCCGCGGTGCGACAGGCTTCGTCGGGTCCGACGGTGTGGCCGTCCCCCTCACGGAGCAGGAAATTTACGATCTGGGCGTCGAACGCAAGGAGATCGTCGTCGGCTACAGTGTCGGCGATGAGGTTAAGGTCATCGACGGGCCGCTGGCCGGCTTCTTCGGTGTTGTGGACGAGCTGGAGCCTGAGAAGGATCGGGTCCGCGTCGTCGTCTCCATGTTCGGCCGCGAGACTCCTGTTGATCTGGAGCTCGACCAGGTCGAGGTAACCAAAGAATAATAAGAAAGAGGTGCTGTCAAGTGGCACAGAAAGTTGTAGGATACGTTAGATTCCAGGTTCCTGCCGGCAAGGCTACGCCGGCGCCCCCCGTCGGCCCGGCCCTGGGCCAGTACGGCGTCAATATCGGTCAGTTCACCAAGGACTTCAACGAGCGCACCAAGGGCGACATGGGCATGATGATCCCCGTCGTCATCACCGTGTACTCTGACCGCAGCTTCACCTTCGTCACCAAGACTCCTCCTGCCGCCCTCCTGATCAAGAAGGCCTGCGGCATCGAGACCGCTTCCGGCGTCCCCCAGAGAGACAAGGTCGCGACCATCAGCAAGGAAGATGTCCGCAAGATCGCCGAGCAGAAGATGCCCGACCTCAACTGCACCGACATCGAGTCCGCCATCAGCATGATCGCCGGTACCTGCCGCTCCATGGGCGTCGTCGTCGGAGACTGAGCGACCGGAATCGCTCAAACGTGGGAGGATAACCATCCGACTCAACCACATTATTAGGAGGAAAACAAATTGTTTAGAGGTAAAAATTATAAAGAGAGCGCAAAGCTCATTGATAAGCAGGCCCTCTATGATCCCCAGGAAGCGCTGGGTCTGGTCTGCTCCGCCAGCAAGGCCAAGTTCGACGAGACTGTCGAGCTGCACGTAAAGCTCGGTGTTGACGGCCGTCACGCCGACCAGCAGGTCCGCGGCGCCATCGTGCTGCCCAACGGCACCGGCAAGACCGTCCGCGTTCTGTGCTTCTGCCCCCCCGAGCAGGTTGACGAGGCCCTTGCGGCCGGCGCCGACTATGCCGGCGGCATGGAGTACGTCGAGAAGATCCAGAAGGAGAACTGGTTCGAGTTCGATACCGTCATTGCCAACCCCAAGATGATGGGCACCGTCGGCCGTCTCGGTAAGATCCTCGGCCCCAAGGGTCTGATGCCTTCCCCCAAGGCCGGCACCGTCACCCCCAACGTGGTTCAGGCCATCAAGGAAGCCAAAGCCGGTAAGGTCGAGTACCGTCTGGACAAGACCAACATCATCCACTGCCCCATCGGCAAGGTC
>JAFTGE010000100.1 GCA_017458085.1 Oscillospiraceae bacterium | reverse complement strand
GGATCATAGAAATGCTGTACAATGACTACGACGGCTTTCGGCTCCTCCTGTGCCATGCCGAGGGCACCAAATACGCAAACTTTATCCACGATTTTGTCAGCGACGTGACCGCCCGCTCTTACCGCTTCACCGTGGAAGCATACCGGCGCGGCATCGCGGCCTTTCTCATTGACGAGGAGGAGCTGCACATGCTGCTGACGGCATACTGGTCCACAATGTTCGAGCCGATCGTCCACGGCCTTCCAAAGGAAAAGGCCCTGCGGCACAGCGAGACTGTGGCCAAGCTCTTTGACTGGACTTCTGTTTTGGGCTTTTAATACGATGCGTCCATCGTATCGGAAGCCCAAAACATTTGGCATTGAGTTAGCCGCATCTAACCCGCAAAAGGAGGAATTCCATGTTTCAAAAGGTTCGCCCGTATATGGGCGAGTACATGAAGTATACCAAGCGCGCCGCGGTTTCGGTGACGATCGCCGTGATATTGAGCGTTGTTCCATACTTCCTGCTGTATCAGATCATTGCCCCGCTGACAGAGGGCGGGAGCATTACCCTGGGCTTTGTGCTGCTGCGCGTGGCGATCACGGCGCTGTGCCTGGCCGGAAACGCCATTTTGTATGTGTACGGGCTGAGTCTGAGCCATCTGAGCGCCTACAACACGCTGAAAAACCTCCGCATCGCCCTGCAGGGGAAGCTGGAAAAGCAGCCCCTCGGCGTCATCCGGGAGCTTGGCAACGGCCGGATCAAGAAGGTCTTTACCGACGACATCGAGACCATCGAGATCCTGTTGGCCCACGCGATCCCCGAGGGGATCGGGAATCTGGTCACCCCGGCGGCGGTGTTGATCGCCATGTTCTTCGCCGATTGGAAGCTGGCGCTGCTGAGTCTGGCGGCGCTGCCCATCGGGATGTTGGCCATGGGCATGATGTTCAAGCTCGGCATGAGCCGCATGGAGGCCTACTACGCCGCGGCGACCAGGATGAACAACACCATCATCGAGTACATCAACGGCATGGAGGTCGTCAAGGTTTTCAACCGGGACGGCGAGAGCTATGAGCGCTTTGAGCACGACATCAATTCCTACCGGGACATGACCCTGGAATGGTATAAGGTCTGCTGGCCCTGGATGGCGCTCTATTCCAGCATCCTGCCCTGCGTGGCGCTGTTTACGCTGCCCATTGGCGGCTGGTTTGTGCTCCGCGGCTGGAGCACGCTGGCCAATTTCGTGCTGGTGCTGTGCATGTCCTTCGGCATCGGCGCCCCGCTCATCAAGGCCATGAGCTTCGGCGGCAGGATCCCGCAGCTCAACTACAAGATCGAGGAGCTGGAGCGCCTGCTGGATCACCCGCCGCTGAAAAGCTCCGACAGAGCCTTTGAGGGGAAGAACCACGATATCCGCTTTGAGGACGTACACTTTTCATATAAAGAAGACGAGGTCATCCATGGCATCGATCTGGAGATTCAAGAAGGCCAGATGGCGGCGCTGGTGGGCGAGAGCGGCAGCGGCAAGAGTACGCTGGCCAAGCTCCTGGTCCATTTCTACGACTTGAACGGCGGGCGCATCACTCTGGGCGGCCAGGACATTGCGGATATGCGGGTGGAGGAGCTGAACGATCAGATCTCGTTTGTGTCCCAGGAGCAGTTTCTATTCAACACCAGCCTGTACGAAAACATCCGCATCGGCAAGCCAGACGCTACCCGGGAGGAAGTGCTCCGGGCCGCGCACCTTGCCCAGTGTGACGAGTTCCTTGCCCGCTTCCCTCTGGGGATCGACACCCCGGCAGGGGACGGCGGCAAGATGCTCTCCGGCGGGGAGCGGCAGCGCATCTCCCTGGCGAGGGCACTGCTAAAGGACGCGCCGGTGATCGTGCTGGACGAGGCCACCGCCTTCATCGACCCGGAGAACGAGGAAAAGATGAACGCCGCGATCTCGGAGGTCATCCGGGGCAAGACCGTCCTGATCATTGCTCATCGCTTGCATACCGTTATGGGCGCTGACAAGATCGTGGTTCTGGATAATGGCCGCGTGGAGGCGCAGGGCACGCACGAGGAGCTGCTGCAGCGCTCAGAGGTCTATCCGAGACTTTGGGCGGCCGCCCAGCAGAGCATCGCATGGGAGGTGAGAGCATGATCGCATTGGTACGCCGTATCCTCCGCCTGGCCGAGGGCTATCGGACCCGCATCCGCTTGGCGGCGGTCTGCTCCTTTATCAAGGCCTTCCTGGGCAAAACGCCCATCATGGCAGCGTATTTTCTGATCGCGGCTTTTATCGAAAACCGTGTCACAGGCCAAAGCTGCGTCTGGGCCGGAGTTGCGCTGGTCCTCTGCCTTGCGCTGCAGTGCGTGTTTCAGAATCTGGCCGACCGGATGCAGTCCGGCGCGGGCTTTGAGATGCTGGCCGATCTGCGCAAGAAGCTGGGCGCGCATCTCAGGCGCATGCCCATGGGCTTCTTTACCGAGGGCAACATCGGCCGCATCAGCTCGGTGCTCTCCACAGACATGGTGTTCATCGAGGAAAACCTGATGATGGTGCTGGCGGATCTGATGAGCTATCTCTTTTCCGCGGCGATCTTCGTGCTGTTCATGTTTGCCTTTGACTGGCGGCTGGGCGTCGCGGCGCTCGTGGTCACCGGGATCATCTTCGGACTTGGCGAGGCCATGAAGAAAAACACCCTGATGCACTCGGACGAGCGGCAGGCTGCCGCCCAACAGGTCACTGACGCGGTGATCGACTTCACCGAGGGCATCGGCATCATCAAGACCTACAACCTGCTGGGGGAAAAGTCCAGGGAGCTGACCGAGAGCTTCCGGGTCAACTGTGACAAGAGCATTGCCTTTGAAGTGGACTACGCCCCCTGGTCCCGGGCCATCAACCTGAGCTACGGCGTCGGCTCGGCCGCCATGCTGGGCCTGAGCTGGCTTTTATATCAGGACGGCTCCATGAACCTCGCCATGTTCATCGGGATGCTGCTGTTCGTGTTCGAGCTCTTCTCCCCGCTGAAGGCCTTTTACGGACAGGTGGCGCGGCTCACCGTGATGAACGCCTGCTTGGATCGGATCGAGGCCGTCTTTGACGAGCCGGAGCTTGATAACAGCGGCGTCGGCTCCATCCCCGAGGGCGGCGACGGAGCCGAGATCGAATTCAAGAATGTCAGCTTCGGTTATGATAAGCGGGAGGTTTTGAAGAACGTCTCCTTTGCGGTTCCCAAGGACAGCATGACCGCTCTGGTGGGGCCCTCCGGCAGCGGCAAGAGCACCATTGCCAATCTCTTGCCCCGCTTCTGGGACGTGCAGAAGGGCGAGGTGATGCTGCGGGGTGTGGACGTCAGGACAGTGCCTCTGGCGGCGCTGATGGACAAGATCAGCATGGTGTTCCAGCGGGTCTACCTGTTTCAGGACACGGTCTACAATAACATCGCCATCGGCCGCATGGACGCAAGCCGGGAAGAAGTGGAGGAGGCGGCAAAGAAGGCCCGCTGCTACGACTTTATCATGGCGCTCCCGGACGGTTTCGACACGGTCATCGGCGAGGGCGGCGCCAGTCTTTCCGGCGGTGAGCAGCAGCGTATCTCCATCGCCCGCTGCATTTTGAAGGACGCGCCCATCGTCATCCTGGACGAAGCCACCGCCTCGGTGGACGCCGACAATGAAAGCCACATCCAGGCCGCCATTTCGGAGCTGGTGAAGGGCAAGACCCTGCTGGTCATCGCCCACCGCCTGGGCACCATCGAGAGTGCCGACCAGATCCTGGTCATTGCCGACGGCGAGATCCAAGAGCGCGGCACCCATCGTGAGCTGATGGCGGCAAACGGCCTTTACCACAACATGGTCACCAAGAGAAGCAAAATTCGTGGGTTCAGCCATTGATCAGCTTCTCTGGGAGATAGAAAAGAAAAGGAGTAGAAAACATGGAAAACAAACTCAACACCAAAGACCTGATCAGCATCGGTATCTTTACCGCGCTGTATTTCGTGGTCGTGATGATCGTGGCCTTCGTGGGCTATGTGCCGATTCTGATGGTCATTATGCCGGCGCTTTGCGCACTGTTCGGCGCCATCCCATTCATGCTCTTCCTGACCCGTACGAAGAAATTCGGTATGGTTACCATCATGGGCGTTCTGCTGGCTTTGCTCACCTTCCTGATGGGACGCCCCTGGCCCTGCCTGCCCATCGGCATCGCGGCGGGACTGCTGGCTGACCTCTACCTCAAGGGCACCGGCTATAACAGCGTGAAAAAGTCCACCTTCGGCTGCGGCATCTTCTCCCTGTGGCTGCTGGGCATGGCGCTGCCGCTCTTCTTCGGCTATCATGACGCGTATCTCCAAAGCCTGCGCTCCGGCTACGGTGACGCCTATGTGGAGACCCTTACCAGGCTCACGCCCGACTGGATGTTCTGGGTGCTGGCGGTTACGATCTTTGTGGGCGGTCTGCTGGGCGGCCTTGTGGGCACGAAGATCCTCAAGAAGCACTTTGTCAAGGCCGGTATGGCCTGAGCCCATGCAGTTTTTTCAGTACGGGAACGAGGGCTATAAAAGCGTCCTCGATCCGCGCACAAAGCTCCTGCTGCTCATTGTCATCAACGTCGTGATCATCGGCACGGGCTTTACGGGGACAGACTTCCTGCTGCGCATCGTCTGTGCCGCCATCCCGCTGATCCTGTTCTTGATCATACGTCGGACCCGCACGGCGCTGCTCTACGGTCTCGTCTGCCTTGCCATGTTCTTCGGCGAGGCGGTGCTGATCCCCCACACAAGGGGCGTGCTGAATCTGCTCATTGTGATCACGCTTGGTCCCTTCTCCCGCATCCTGGTGGGTTACGCCTTCGCCTATTACATGATGTGCTCCACCACGGTCAGCGAGTTTGTGACCGCCATGAAAAGGATGCACGTCCCCGACCAGATCAGCATTCCGCTGTCGGTCATGTTCCGCTTTTTCCCCACCCTCGCGGAGGAGAGCCGCGCCATCCGGGACGCCATGCGTCTGCGGGGCATCCGGCTCAGGGGGAAAAACGGCGGCGTGATGAAACAGATTGAGTACGAGGTCGTGCCGCTGATGATGTCCACACTGCGGATCGGGGATGAGCTCTCCGCCGCGTCGTTGACCAAGGGCCTGAACGCCGGTAAGCCCAGGACCCACATCTGCCATGTGAAAATGGAGCTGTGGGACTGGGCGCTGGTGCTGCTGAGTCTGGGATTTCTTTTTTACATGCTGGTGCTGCGATGATCAAGCTTCAAAACGTTTCTTTCCACTATAAGAATACCGACGCCTTCGGCAAGCTGCAGAAAACCCGCGGCATCGACGATCTGACGCTCACCGTGGAAAAGGGCGCATTCGTGGTCCTCGCTGGAGACTCCGGCTGCGGCAAGACGACCGTCACCCGCCTCATAAACGGCCTTGTGCCCCACTACTATGATGGGGAGCTTTCGGGAACAGTCTCCGTCTGCGGCCTGGATGTGCGATCCTCCGGCATCGGCGATCTGGCCCCGCATGTGGGCAGCGTCTTTCAGAATCCCCGCAGCCAGTTTTTTAACGTCGACACCACCAGTGAGCTGGCCTTTGCGTCCGAAAATCTCTGTACGCCGCCCGATGAGATCCGAAAGAATATCCGCCGGGTGGCGCAGGAGATGCACATGGATGAACTCATGGACCGCAGCATCTTCGCCCTCTCCGGGGGAGAAAAGCAGAAGGTGGCCTGCGCATCCGTTGCGGTTTCCGAGCCGGAGATCATGGTGCTCGACGAGCCCTCCTCCAATCTGGACGCGGCGGGGATCGAAGAACTGGCAAGGGTTCTGGCGCTCTGGAAGGCCAAGGGCAAGACCGTCGTGGTGGCGGAGCATCGGCTCTATTACCTCACCGGGCTTGCCGACCGGCTTTTACTGCTGCGTGACGGGAAACTGGTGGAGGAGATCCCCGGTGAGCAGCTACGGTCGATGGATAACGCGCAGGCCGAGGCGCGCGGGCTGCGTTCCTTTACGCCCATCGCCATGCCGGAGCCGGAGGCTCCCTCCGCGGAGAAAGACGCGCTGGTCTGCGAGGGGCTGGATTTCCACTACAAGCATTCAGACAAGGGCATCCACATCCCGTATCTCCACATTCCGAGGGGAAAAATCACCGCCATCGTGGGGAAAAACGGTGCGGGGAAAAGCACCTTTGCCCGGGTGCTCTGCGGGCTGGAAAAGAAGGCCAAGGGCACAGTGCGCTTTGGCGGCCGGGAGTGGAAGTCAAAGCAACGCCCCGACCTGTGCTATATGATCATGCAGGATGTGAACCATCAGCTCTTTACCGACAGCGTGCTTGAGGAGGTCATGCTGAGCGTCCCCGAAACCGTCCCGGAAGGGGAGCGGGAGGCGCTGGCCAGACAAGTTCTGGATCAGCTGGACCTTTTGCCCTTGGCGGATATCCACCCCATGGCGCTCTCCGGCGGGCAGAAGCAGCGTGTCGCTATCGCCGGCGGCGTGGTCACCGGTAACCCCGTCCTGCTGTTCGACGAGCCGACAAGCGGGCTTGATTATAAGCACATGCGGCAGGTCGCCGCACTGCTCAGAAAATTGCGCGACGACGGAAAGACCGTGCTTGTCATTACCCACGATACCGAGCTTGTGCGGGAGATTGCCGATTGCGTAGTCGTTTTTTCAAAGGAAACGACATGACGAAGAAAGTCTGCGTCTTGAACATAATAAATGAAAACCACGCGTTGAATGAACGCGTGGTTTTCATTTGAAGAGAGTTTAGGCCGGTTCGTAGGACTTGCTGACTTCTTTGCCGTCGGCATCGTACTCGATATCCTCCATGAGGCGGGGATCAACCTGACTGCGCCGCTTGACGACAAGACCCTGACCCTGGAGGTTGAAGACCCAAATCTTGTAGCCGGGGTTTTGCGGGTCGGGCTTGTTGAAGGCGCCCGATTCGTTGAGGCGGCAGAACCTGGCACGACCCTCCGGTGTGTCCATCATGTCGCCGGGGCCGTTATAATACAGCTCATCCTTCGCCGCGTCCTTCTTGAATTGTTCCCAGTCCTCGTCGCTGACTTTCATGACGTCTTTGGGTTCGATCATGGCATATTCTCCTAGTCTTTATTTTGCTGCTTGCACCAGGTCTTCATGACCATATTTACCGGCAGGTGCTTGACCAGCCTTGCCTGCATTCGCTCCGGCAGACCGAGCACGGAAGTGGGTTTGTGCTTCTTCATATCGCGCAGCGCCTGACGGATAACCTGCTCGGGCGGGTAAAAGCGATTATAATAGGAAATGGTATCGTCGTGGACGGCGTGATCAAAAAACTCTGTTGTGATCCAGCCAGGGCAAACTGCCATGACATCAATGCCGCGATTTTTCAGCTCCACCCGCAGGGAGCGGGAGAAGCTCAGCACATAGGCTTTGGACGCGCCGTAGACATTGATGTAGGGGACCGGCTGCCAGGAGGACATGGAGCCCATGTTGTAGATCCGGCTGCCGCGGGACATGTAGGGGAGGGAGAGATGACACATGGCGGTCAGCGCGCGGTCGTTGAGGTCAACGATGTCCAGCTGCGCATCCATATCCATCTGCGCAAAGGCTCCGAACAGGCCACAGCCCGCGGCGTTGACCAGCACGGCAATCTCCGGCCGCTCCTGCTCAAGCAGGCGACGATATACGTCAAAGCTCTCCCGCTCAATAAGGTCAAGGGAAAGCGGCCTTACCTTCGCACGGCAGCGCATTTGCAATTCTTCCAGCCGATCCTGCCGCCGGGCGATGACCCACAGCTCGTCAAAAACCTCGTCCGCGTCCAGAGCAAAGACAAACTCCCGCCCCATGCCGGAGGAGGCGCCTGTAATAACGGCAATTTTCAATACCCGGCCCGTCACTTTCTGATAAACAAAACGCCGAGCGTCTTGGGACCGCAGTGGGACGCAACTGTGCAGCCGGCCTGGGTGTGATGCACAACGGCGTCGGGGACAAATTCATGCACCACATCGTCCAAAGCGCTGAGCGTCTCGGCGGGAACTTCACCGGAGTCGGTGATGAAGATGTGACCGGGACGGATCTCCTTGCCGAAAAGACGCTCTTTCATGTACTGAACATAGACAGACTGAATGCTGCCGCGGTACTTCTTGTACACGTCCAGCTTGCCGTCCTTCATCTCCAGGCCCGGCTTGAGCTTGAGCAGATTCGCGCCCAGCGCCGCAACGCCGGAGCAGCGCCCGCCCTTCCACATGAATTCCAGCGTGTCCAGCACAAAGCTGGTATCCACCTTATCGGTGAGGGAACGCAGATGCTCGGCAATGTCGGCGGCGCTCATGCCGCGGTCACGGCATTCGGCCCCCTCCAGACAGAGCAGACCAACCCCGGTGGAGAGCATGCGGCTATCCACAGTATAAACGCCTTCCATCTCGGCGGCGGCAATGCAAGCATTGTTGAAGGAACCGGAGAGATCGGAGCTGATGTCCAGGTGCACGACCTCATAGCCGGCTTCGGTAAACTGGGCAAAGAAATCCGCAAATTGCTGGATACCCGGCGCGGAGGTCTTGGGCAGCGTACCGTCCTTATGATAGCGCTCGTACAGCTGGGAAGTGGTAAACTCCACGCCGTCAAGGTAGCTATCCTCACCCATAAGAATGGTGAGGGGGGTGATTTTGATGTCGTACTGGTCTCTCAGTTCCGGCGATAGATCACAGGTACTATCGGCGGTAATGACAACGGGCTTGGCCATGGCAGCGATCACTCCTGAATTTAAAATCTAAAAAAGTATATACATACAGAATAAACTGAATCTAAAATGGCGATCCGGATCGAAAGAAAAATCGATAAACTTATTTTTTCCTTTGCGGGAAAACGTCATAATAGTAACCGAGGATAATACCGGCCACAAGGAAAAAGAACAGCTCACGAAAATCGGTGAGGGCGCGGTTATCCGCGGAGGCCGTAAAAAGAATTGTCTCGAACATGCCGTATATAAATATGCCGGCCAGGGGCAGCGTCAGCGCTTTGACCGCCGTGGTCGCCGCCGGGTGATCCGAGAAAAAGAGGCGGACCATACGCACAACAAGCAGAATACAGAACGCCGCCACAAGCCCAAATCCCAACAGCCCAGTCAGCATCAGCACCTGGAGCAGAAAGTTGTGCATATGAAAATAGGGGTAGGACAGGAACTTGCGGGGACCGTCCATGAGCTTGCTGCTGTACTTGCCGATCGCCAGCCGCAGAGGATCTTCCCGCAGGGTGGGAAGCACACTGCGGTATATTTCGCCCCGGTTGGAAATGTTGGAAACGCTCTCAGAGACGTTCCGCGTGTCTCTGAAATCCTGCCCGTTCTGTGTCCGATCCCGGAATCGGTCACCCATGAAGACATCTGAGGTGCGCTCAACCTGCACATCCATGGCGTTATAAACCGCGGCGGTGGCGGAGGTCAACAGGTCAAAGCTCTTATAGCAGGCACCCATGCTGAGCACGGCCAGAATCGCAATGACCGCGGCCTTCAGCGCACGCGTTCTCACAGGCAGCGCCTTTACCATCCACAAAATCAACAGCATGGCAACATTGACACAAACGGCCAGCTTGATGGAGCGGCAGAAGCAGAAGGCAATGGTCAGATGAAAGACAAGCCAGGCAAGACCGATGGGGATGCGCCAGAGCTTGTTCTTGCAGTGGAAGAACTCGTAGGCCATCATGCACCAGGCCAGATAGAACCAGACGGCCGAGATGGTGCGGTTGGTCTCCCAAGCGATGACATACATAAAGGTATTGCCGAAAAACTCGTTGTCCAGGCCGAAGACGACATGCTCCGGCGGAAGGTAGAAGTATACGCCGAAAACGCAGGCGTAAAGGCCCAGCAGCGCGGTGACAAAATAAAAGGCACCGGCCACGGCGATGACCACATCCAGCAAGCGCTCCCGGTCCTTCCCCTTCAGCAGCAGACCCACCGGCAAAATCACGGCGCAGAGAAAGCGGCTGATCACCAGATCCAACTCATTTTGCAGATACCAATCCGTATTGAGCAGGCGCGTCACAAAGACCCAGATGGCATACCAGAGGACGAGACGAACCTCCACGACACCGCGCATACCACGAACGAAGAAATACAGCGCAGCCATGGCGATAATGAGGGTCTTGCCATAGGCCAGATACAGATCGTTCCAGCGAAGCGGAGCGACCGGACAAACCATATAAAACAGCAACAGCGCCGCCGCCATGCAGGCGAGCGTCCGAGACCAGGCCTGTTCGCTGATAAGGGAAGGATTCGGCTTCATTGGGTACACTCCGAAAATAATTATTCAAAATATTTTAGCACATACTCCCGAACATTGCAAGAATTCATATTCCTAGTCTGTAACACGGGGAGATGTAAAATACTTGCAAAGAAGAATGCGGCGGGGTAAGATAGCAGGCAGAGGATAACGAACCGCAGGAGGGGAGAGGCATGTTTTTTGATACCCACGCCCATTATGACGACGAAGCGTTTGACACGGACCGCGAGGAGCTGCTGGCTGCACTGCCGGAAAACGGGGTGACATTGGTGGTGAATCCGGGCTGCGATCTTGTCAGCAGCCGGGCCGCCCTGACACTGGCGGAGCGGTTTCCCCATGTCTATGCCGCCGTCGGAATCCACCCGGAGGAGCTGGCCGGCTGCAAAGAGGGAGATGTGGAAGAAATCGCCAAGCTGACGGGAGAGGCCAAATGTGTGGCCATCGGAGAGATCGGCCTGGACTATTACTGGGACGCTGACCACAAGGCGGAACAAAAGCAGCTCTTTACACGGCAGATCGAGATTGCGCTGACGGCCGGGCTGCCGATCATCGTACATGACCGGGAAGCGCACGCCGACAGCCTGGAGACCGTGCTGCGCTATCCGACGCTGCGCGGCGTGTTCCACTGCTTTTCCGGGTCGGCGGAGATGGCCGCGGAGCTGCTCAAGCGCGGCTGGTATCTGGGCTTCGACGGACCGGTTACCTATAAAAATGCGCGCCGCGCCATCGAGGTGCTGGAAATCTGCCCGCTGGATCGCATTCTGCTCGAGACGGACAGCCCGTATCTGAGCCCGGTGCCTATGCGCGGAAAACGCAATGATTCCCGCAACCTCCGCTATATTGCCCAGCGCGTGGCCGAGGTCAAGGGCGTTTCGGTCGAGGAGGTTGCCGCGGCATCCATGGAAAACGGAAAGCGGCTGTTTGGTATTTAATGTATGAATCATAGTTTTTGATGAGCCGGAGGGGAGACCTTCGGCTCATTGCTTTACAATTGATACTAGTTTCCCATGAAAAGTAGACAAGGTCTACTTTTCATAGCGTGTAAGCGCGTCGGAAACTGTATGAGACGTCATCTGCGCTTTCGCGCAGATGGGCGGCGCATCGAGCGGCGCCTTTTCAATAAAAAGTAGACACTTTTTATTGAAAATAGTATGAGAAAAAAATTTGAAAAAACGGGAACAAACGGTTTCGCAAGCCGTCTAGTAAAACGAAACAGAAAAGAAGACCGGTTTGGAGAAAAACCGAAAAGCCTTCTGCCCCAAGGGATAGAACAGCTAAGACTGGAAACAGATGTTACGGATTTGAAATTTTTTGAAATTTTCTGTGAAATAGGTCTTGCATTTCTTTGTAACTTGTTGTAATATTATAGCCGAATCGTAATAGTTTTTTTACTATTCGGCTGCTGTTGAATCTTCGCAAAACCACAGCACAGTAATCATTTTACCCGAAAGGGTAGTTAATTAGGGGGAGCAATTATGAAAAAACGGCTCATAAGCATGCTGCTGACAGTGCTCATGGTCATGTCCCTGTTTTCGGGCATGTCTATCAGCGCTTATGCAGACGACACCGCGGTCGGGAATACTGTAAAGTATACCATGGTCGAGGGTGACTATGTTCTGAGGATCTGCCAGAGGCTGGGTCTTAACTTCGAGACCTGCAAAGCGGCGATCATGAAGCTCAACAACATTACCGAATCCCAGTGGACCAAGCTGGCGGTCGGTCGTGTGCTGACGCTACCCGCTTCTGACAGCGATGCCATCGCGATCATGGGCGGCGCCGCTGTGTCTACCGGTTCCACCGGTACAGCCGGGGCCTCTACCGCGGCCGGAAACAACTCGGTCAGCGGCGATCCGGTTGCGTATTACATGATTCCGTATACCATGCAGAGCGGCGATACGGTCGCGGGTGTGTGCAACGCCCTGGGCATCAAGTTCGCCTCTTACGCCGACCAGATCAAGGCCATCAACGGCATTGGCAGCTGGAGCAACATCAAGGCCGGGACCCAGATCCTGCTGCCTGTTGCCACCAAGCCCGCTGTCGGTACTTCCTGCATCGCCGTTCTGGCGCATAAGGTCGGTTCCGGCGAGACCGCTTACTCCATCTGCGCGGCCAATGGCATCAACTATGCCGGCAACACCAAGGTTCTGCAGGCACTGAACAATAACAACAATCTGGCCAGCATCAAGGCGGGTTCTACCTTCTATCTGCCTGTTGCCACCACGATCACTGCAGCCACCTCGAGCACCGGCTCTACGACGACTTCCGGCAGCTCCGCTGCGGCGACGCCGACCAGCAGCACCAATACGACCACCACAACGACTGACAAGAGCTACAAGCTCAGCTCTAACATCAGCTCCGCGGCTGGTACGCTGCAGTTCTACGTTGACAACAAGGTCGCCACCACCGCCAAGGAAGGCGAGAAGGTCACCGTCGTTGTCGACACGCTGTCCGGCAAGGCCATCGACAGCCTTACGGTCAAGTACGCTGACGGCTCCGCTGATCTGCTGCTGACCGGCGATACCTTCATCATGCCCGCCTGCGATGTGCGCGTTGACGTCGCCATCAAGAAAGGCCATGACATTAACATCCAGTCCAACTATGCCAACATGGCCGTTGCCAATGTCGGCGGTGTGGCCGTAACCTCTGCCACCAAGGGCAGTTCTGTTATGATCGTCAGCACCGATCCCACCTACACCGTGGCTGAAGCCTATGTCAGCTACAGGACTATGATGGGCGATAAAAAGGATGCGGTTACCAACCTGTCCCAGGGCTTCGTGATGCCCGATGCCGACGTCACCGTTGAGGTCGTCCTCAAGCCCGTGCCTACCTTCGCCTTCTACGTGGATGAGGTTCCCAACGGCAGCTACTTCCTGCAGGTCAACGGCAGCAACGTGACCCGTGCAGCCAAGGGCGCCGATGTCACCATCGTCACCAAGGCTCAGGATGGTTACACCCCGACTGAGATCAAGGTCGTCAAGCACGGCGACGACACCGTGCAGGTCAGCGTGTTCAACAACACCTTCTCTATGCCCGGTTTTGACGTCGACGTGACGGTTACCTTCGGGTCCAAGGGCAATAACATCGTGGTTAACCCCGTCGAGGGCGGCATCTTCTATGCGGTTCTGAATTCCGGCGATGATATTGATAAGGCCGTTTCCGATGCCGGAACCAATGTGGAAGTTTACATTAAGTCCGATAAGGTCGAGGCCGGTTATACCGACGATCCCGAGAATTACATCGTGACCCGCAACAGTGACGGTCTGCGCGTGAAGACACCCACTGCCGGTCAGTTTACCATGCCCGCAGGCGGCGTCACCATCACCGGCGCATTCAAAGCTGCGGAGAATGAGATCACCGGTATGCTGTATCTGGACGGCAGTAATGTGACTGCTTACAGCAGCGTCAGCTTCTATGCCCAGGCAGATGGTCGCGAGCGTACGGAGTTCAAGCTCACCTCCAATCCCGATAAGGCCAAGGCCGGCGTCGGTGAGTATGTCAACCTCAGCTTCGCTGCCAACGATGCCATTGGATTTGAGCGCTACGTCGTCAAGGTTGGCGGAGCAGTTGACGAAGATCTGACCAACCAGGCGAACCTGAACGGATATTTCAAAATGCCGAATGAGGCAGTTACCGTGGAGGCTTACTTCACCGCCGGTAAGATGAATATCGGCTCCGCCGTTGTCAAGGGTCTCGGTACTGTCAGTTACATGGTTGATGGAAAGTCTGTCAGCACCTGCAAGTCCGGCGATACGGTCGTCATAGCGCTTGACCCGGCGAAGAATTACAGCTTCGATTACAAGAACTATGAGAAGAATTTGATCGTGTCCCGCAAGGATACCGGCGCCCAGCTTACCGTAAGCAAATACAGCGTCAAGCCGGACGAAGGCAAATTCTGGTACTCCTTCGTGATTCCCGCTGAGGGTGTGGATATTGTGGCCACCTTTGATCCCGCTGCCTACAAGCTCTCGATGAAGACCGTCGACGAGAAGGGCAACGATCTGACCGGCAAGGGCATCTGGACCATCTCCGTTAACGGCGGCGACGGCATTGCCGAGAACAGCGCCACTGACGTCGACCTGAGCTACAATGACGGTGTGGTCGTGGCCATGACCGATGCCGGTAAGGCCGACTACGACATGATCTCCTTCAAGATCAACGGCTGGGAGTACATCTCCTATGTCAAGAATGAGAGCTATAACTTCCGTGTCAGCGAGCTGCGCGCACTGTATGACCCGATCGAGGTCGTCGCCACGGTCCGCCCGAAGACCGTTACCAACAATGCCAAGCCCTTCAATCTGAGCGCCTCCTATGACGCCAGCAAGGGCAATGTGGAGTTCCTGATTCTTGAGTCCCCGAGCGGCTACAGCACGGTAGATACGACCAAGTTTGTCAAGCAGGCTTACGCCGGCGACAAGGTTGCGATCGTGTTTAACAGCACCAGCGACGAGTACACGCTTGATGAGAACAGCATCAAGGTCTACGGCGATGACGCCACGGTCATTGTCCCCAGCGCGGATACTACTTCGATTTCCGGCAAGACCGTCTATACCTTCATCATGCCTCAGACCGGATGCAGGATCAACGCCTCCTTTACTGCGGTTGCTTACAATGTCGAGGTGAATGTCACCGGCGGTGACGGTCTCGTGAAGGTTTCCGCGGGCAGTGAATTCCGCGATGTCCTCGCTGCCGATTCCTTCAACGCTGTCGGCTTCGGCACCACCGTCAAGGTCCTGCGTACCGAGTACGCCAAGGCCCAGGCCCAGAAGATCGAGAGCATCGAGGTCCTTAACGGTTCCGATAAGGTTCCCGTTGCCGAGATTGCCGACGGCTACCAGTTCACAATGCCTGCCGGCGATGTCGTAATCAACGTTACCATCGGCGATGATGCCACCCTCAAGCCCATTACCCTCAAGTATGAGACTGCTAATGGCAAGCTGGTGTTCTACAGTGATGCAGATTGCAAGAACATTATTACAGCTGCAAAGCCCGGTGAGACTGTGTATGTCAAGGCATCCGCCAAGGAAGGCTACCAGCTCAAGGACGGCAGCCTGAAGATCCTCAACGCGGCAGACAATACCATCATTGGCGACAAGGGAACGAGCACTGATGACTTCGATTACAAGTTCGAGATGCCCGCGAAGGGTGTCAAGCCCGCCGCCGAGTTTGAGGCGATTGTCTACGAGGTTAAGATTAACTCTGTGACGGCCGATAATGTCGCACAGCTCACGGTCAGCGGTCAGCCCGCAGTCGTTGTGAAGGCCGGCGATACGGTCAAGGTTCCTTACGGCAGCACGGTCAGCCTGTCCCTGTACGACAACACCAGCTACAAAGATCCCAAGATGACGAGCGCAACGGCCGGATTTACGAATGGCACCAGCTTCAAGATGCCGAACGGTGATGTTACCGACTTGAGCATCACGCTCACCGCGAAGTAATCCCCTTATCTCCCCCACCCGGCAGGGCTTCGGCCCTGTCGGGTTCCCCCCAAAAACGAGAGCGGTTCTGAATTCGTTCAGAATCGCTCTTGTGTTATAAATGCGAAAAGCCTCCCGGCAGATACCGGGAGGCTTTTTGTATGTAGAAAACCACTCGCTAGGCGAGTGGTTCAAAAGAAGCCTAATGGCGATGATGTAGACAGAGAAACTCCCTTTGCTTTAGAGTAGGAGTGCGGTCCGCCAACT
>JAFTGE010000099.1 GCA_017458085.1 Oscillospiraceae bacterium | reverse complement strand
ATAGCCGGGGGCGATGATGCCGTCGGAGACCTCGCGCTTGATGATGGTGGCGGTGGTCACGTCGCAGACGTCGGACAGGGCGATCCAGTCCCCAAAGGAGCAGAGGCGGTCGGTGCCGCGGGCGCGGGCATAGGCGCAGGCGAGGGGGCTTTCATCCAGACCCTCGATGTCGTCGACAAAGCAGGCCCGCTTGAGCTTGTCGCTCATAGGCAGGCCGAGGGCGGCGCCGCTGGGACTGACGTGCTTGAAGGAGGCCGCGCAGGGCAGGCCGGTGGCCGCCTTGAGCTCCCGGACCAGCTGCCAGGAATTGAAGGCGTCGAGGAAGTTGATGTAGCCGGGCCTGCCGGATAGAATCTCGATGGGCAGGTCCGAGCCGTCGTGCATGTAGATTCTGGACGGCTTCTGGTTGGGGTTACAGCCGTACTTGAGTTCAAAGTCTTTCATATGCCACCTCACTGGTTTTTGTTCAGGAGCCGGTCTTCATAGTCGCCGGTGACCGGGTCGGTATAGCGGACATAGAGGGAAATCTTGTTGTCGGCGTCGAGACTGTCCCACAGCGAGGCGGTAAAGACGTCGATGTCGTCTGTCATTGCCATGCGCTCCGGCTCCCCTTGGAAGGTGGGGATGGGATTGCCGTCGCAGACGTAGGTGTGTAAAAAGTGGCCGAGGCCGGGCAGGGGGCTGTAATCGAACAGGTAGCGGTTGCAGGCGGTGCCGGCGGGGTCGGCGCTCTTGAGAATGCTCATTTCATAGGTGAAGCCGCTGCCCGAGAAGCTGATCATGCCGCTGATGCGGGGGGTCAGGTTCGGCGCGTCCGGCTCAAAGCAGCGGGTCTTGAGCGAATCGTGGAAGCTCACGCCCTGCTGCAGGCCCTGCCAGACGGTGTCGGTCTGGTCGCCGTTGGTGACGATGAGCTTGTTTTTATATTGGCGCAGGGCGGCGTAGATGATGAGGGAGGGGTCCTTGACCTTGCTCTCGTCAAAGGGCTTGGTGTACAGTACGCCGTCGGAGAGAGCAAAGACGCGGTTGCGGGAGTTTTCCGAGCGGCCCATGATGAAGTAGGCCGTGACAGCCTTACTGCCGTCGGGGGTCTGGCCGATGACGATGCCGCGGCCGACATAGCTGTTGCCCCGGATAAGCTCTTCCGGGGTGCTGATCTTGTAAATGTCCATGACTAAACTCCTTTTTCCGTGATCTCCCGCGCCACAAGCTCCGTCGCCCGGGGCAGGAGGATCCATTCCGCCTGTTCCATGACCCGGCGCTGGAGGACCTCCGGCGTGTCGCCGGGCAGGATCTCCACCGCCTTTTGCAGGAGGATCTGTCCCCCGTCGGGGATCTCATTGACAAAATGCACCGTCGCCCCCGTGACCTTGACGCCGTATTGCAGCGCCGCCTCATGCACCTTCAGGCCGTAAAAGCCCTTGCCGCAGAAGGAGGGGATCAGCGAGGGGTGGACGTTGAGAATGCGTTTCGGATAGCGGGCGGTGAAGTCCGCCGAGAGGATGCTCATAAACCCGGCCAGCACGATCATGTCAATGGCATGCTCGTCAAGCAGCGCGAGAAGCCGCGCTTCAAAGTCGGCCTGTCCCGCGCAGGCGGTACGGTCAACCACGGCGGCGGGGATGCCCGCCGCTTTCGCGCGCTCCAGGGCATAGACCCCCGGGCGGCTGGCGACGACCAGCGCGATCTGCCCGCTGTGCAGCAGGCCGCTTTTCTCGGCGTCGATGAGGGCCTGCAGATTCGTCCCGCCGCCGGAGACGAACACCGCGATGCGCGCCCGATTGCTCAGCATAGGACGATGCGGTCATCGCCCTCGGTGATCTCACCGATGACGTAGGCGTCCTCGCCGTTTGCGCGGAGGATGGAAAGGGCCCTGTCGACATCGGGAGCGGGCACCACCACGCTCATGCCGACGCCCATGTTGTAGGTGTTGAACATGTCGCGCTCAGGCACGTCGCCCGCCTTGGCGATGAGGTCGAAGATGGGCGGGGTCCTGACCGCCGCCTTCTCGAGCTTTGCGCACAGGCCCGCCGGGATGGAGCGGGGGATATTCTCGTAAAAGCCGCCGCCGGTGATGTGCGACACGCCGCGCACCTGCACCTGCTCAAAGAGGGCGAGCATGGGCTTGACGTAGATTTTGGTGGGGGTAAGCAGCGTTTCCCCGATGCTCCTGCCGCCGAGCGCCGCCACGGGCGAGGTGATGTCGCCCTCGCCCACGCGGAAGACCTTGCGCACCAGGGAGAAGCCGTTGGAGTGCACGCCGCTGGAGGGCAGGGCCAGGATCACGTCGCCGGGTCGCATGCTGCGGTTGTCGACGATCTTCGCCTTGTCCACCACGCCCACGGCAAAGCCCGCAAGGTCGTATTCCTCCGCGGGGTAAAAGCCCGGCATCTCGGCGGTCTCGCCGCCGATGAGCGCCGCGCCGGACTGCACGCAGCCCTCGGCCACGCCCTTGACGATCCCGGCAATGCGCTCGGGCACGTTGCGGCCGCAGGCGATGTAGTCCAGAAAGAACAGGGGCTTTGCACCGCAGCAGATGATGTCGTTGACGCACATGGCCACGCAGTCGATGCCGACGGTGTCGTGCCGATCCAGCAGAAAGGCCAGCTTGAGCTTGGTGCCCACGCCGTCGGTGCCGGAGACCAGCACGGGCCGCTCCATGCCCTGAACGTCCAGCTCGAACAGGCCGCCGAAGCCGCCGATGTCCGACACCACGCCCGCGGTCAGGGTTTTGGCGATATGCGCCTTCATCAGTTCTACGGCCTTGTAGCCGGCCTCAATGTCCACGCCGGCCGCGGCGTAGGAGGCGGAGTGAGAGTTGCTCATGGCGAATCTCCTTTTTATTCCTTTCCGTTCCAGCAATAGGTGCAGATCTTGTCCCGGTCGATGCCGATGGCCTCCAGCAGACCGTCCAGGGACTGATAGCCCAGGGAGGTAAAGCCCAGCTTCTGGCAGATCGCGTGCAGCAGGCACTGGCCGCGCTCGGTGTGGCAGTCGGCGTACTCCTCCAGATGCTGCTCGCCCTCCTCGCCCTCCAGCTCGCGCACGATCTGGCGGGCCAGCAGGTCCATGGCGGAGTTGTTGCGGGAGAAATTCAAGTACTTGCAGGCGTACATGATCGGCGGGCAGGCCGAGCGGATGTGCACCTCCTCGGCGCCGGACTCGTAGAGAAAGTCGATGGTGCCCTTGAGCTGCGTGCCGCGGACGATGGAATCGTCCACAAACAACAGCTTCTTGCCCCGGATCAGCTCCGTCACCGGGATCTGCTTCATCTTCGCCACCTGATCGCGCACCTCCTGCTTGTCCGGCATGAAGGAGCGGGGCCAGGTGGGGGTGTATTTCACAAAGGGCCGCGCGTAGCTCTTGCCGCTGCGGTTGGCGTAGCCGATGGCGTGGGGCACGCCCGAGTCCGGCACGCCCGCCACATAGTCCACCTCCGGCAGGTGCCCCGCCTCGATCTCGTCGCGGGCCATGATCTCACCGTTGCGGTAGCGCATGACCTCCACGTTCTGCCCCTCGTAGTTGGAGTTGGGGTAGCCGTAGTAGGTCCAGAGGAAGGCGCAGATGCGCATGTCCTTCCCCGGCGGGGAGATGGTCTCAAAGCCGTCGGCGGTCAGGTGCACGATCTCGCCCGGCCCCAGCTCATGCGCGTCCTCGTAGCCCAGCTTGTGGTAGGCAAAGGACTCAAAGCTTACGCAGTGGCCGTCTTTGCTCTTGCCGATGTGCACCGGGAGGCGGCCCAGCCTGTCGCGGGCCGCGATAAGCCCGTCGTCGTTTAAGATCAGCACCGTCATCGAGCCGTCCACCACCTCATGCACGTGGCGCAGGCCCTCGACAAAGCTGTCCTTCTGGTTGATGAGCGCCGCCACCAGCTCCGTCTGGTTGACCTTGCCGGAGCTCATGGCCATGAACTGGTTGCCGTGCGTGGCAAAGTACGCGGAGACCAGAGCCTCGGCGTTGTTGACGATGCCCACGGTGGTGATCGCGTACAGCCCCAGGTGCGAGCGCACCAAGAGCGGCTGCGGGTCCGTGTCGGAGATGCAGCCGATGCCGCTGCAGCCGTGGAACTCGTTTAAGTCCTTCTCAAACTTGGTGCGGAAGGGGGTGTTTTGAATGTTATGGATCTCGCGGTTATAGCTGCCGTCGGCGTTGCGCACCACCATGCCCGCCCGACGCGTGCCCAGGTGGGAGTGGTAGTCCACGCCGAAGAAGACGTCCAGGACGCAGTCCCGCTTGCTGACCGCTCCGAAGAAGCCGCCCATCAGGCAAAGAACAGCTCGGAGAGCGTCATGGGATCGATGTACTCCCCGTCCTTGTAAACGCGCATGTTGCCCGAGGCGATCTCGTCGATGAGGATGACCTCGTCGCCCACATAGCCGAACTCAAACTTGATGTCGTACAGCTCCATGCCGCGCGCGGCCATCTCGTCGTTTACGATGGCGGTAATTTTCTGGGTCTGCTCTTTGAGGGAGTCATACTGCTCACCGGTCATGATGCCCAGATCCACCAGGCCGTCCTTGGTCACCAGCGGGTCGCCCAGGGCGTCGTTTTTGAAGGTGGTCTCCACATAGTAGGGCAGGGGCGCGGCCTCGGCAATGTACTCGCCGTAGCGACGGCGGAAGCTGCCTACGGCGCGGCGGCGGCAGATGACCTCCAGCCCGTGGCCGAAGACCTTCGCGGGCAGGACCTCCATGGTCACGTCGTCGAGATTCGCGCTGACATAGTGGGTCTTGATGCCGGCGGCCTTGAGCTTTTCAAAGAAGTAGACGGACATACGGAGGTTGACGCGGCCCACGCCCTCGATGGTCAGGCCCACTTCGTTCATGCCGGGGTCAAAGACACCGTCCTTGCCCGTGCAGTCATCCTTGAACTTGAGCAGGTAGTTGCCGTTGTCGAGCGCGTAGACATTCTTGGTTTTTCCGGTGTAGACGAGTTCCATGTTGTTTTACCTCCGTGATTAAAGTTTGTTGATGATGTCTCTATCCTTGTCCAGAACCTTCTGGGCGTCAGCGGCCCGTTTTGCGTCGAGCTTTTCGGCCAGCGCCGCGTCCTCCACGGAAAGGATCTGAACAGCTAACAAGGCGGCATTGACCGCGCCGTCGATCGCCACCGTCGCGACAGGAAGCCCGGAGGGCATCTGCACGGTGGACAGCAGTGCGTCAATACCGCCTAGTTGAGCCGATTTGATGGGAATGCCGATGACCGGCAGGGTGGTGCCGGCCGCCATGGCGCCGGCAAGATGCGCCGCCATCCCAGCGGCCGCGATGATCGCGCCGAAGCCGTTGGCGCGCGCGTTGAGGGCAAAGTCCCTGGCCTCGGCCGGGGTGCGGTGCGCGGAGTAGACGTGCACCTCATAGGGCACGCCGAAGGATCGCAGCGTGTCAACGGCCTTGCCCACAACCGGCAGGTCGCTGTCGCTGCCCATGATGATTCCGATTTTCTTCATGCGGCATCCTCCTGTGTGAAAATAAAAATGAGCGCACTGAGTTACGGATCTGTACACAGTACGCCCAGACGGTCGGCACAATCAGGTCTGTATATCCATGTGGTGAACTCCACTGAACCGTCAGGGTACGCAGATCTTCTTTACTTTTCCATCGGCATCATATCATATCCGCGGAAAACAAGTCAAGAAAACTTGAAGCGCGGGCTTGGATATTTTATCCGAAGGAATTGGGCGATTTTTGTGTATTTTCACCAGTTGTAACTTTTCTTTGCCAAAATCGTACAGAAGCGCAGACGGCAAAGGGGAGGAAACCGTCAAATTATCTAAACTTCAAAAAAGCGGTTGACAAGGCCGGAAGGGGGTGGTATTCTTCACGCATAAAAATACATCGCCGATGTATTATAGCGATTTATGGTAGAGGCGCGATCAGCCATCAGTACGCTGTCCATGGACGGAATCCGGATTCCGGACGGCGGAAAGGGGCCTTCGCCGAAGGGAAAACGGACCGGAATTCGTTTTTTGCTGGGCTGCCGGAGAATATCCGACAGACTGTCACATTGAAAAATGTGGAGTGCTATCATGTTCAGCAGCTTGGAGAAGTACAAGTTCTTGACCGTGAGCATTCCGCTCACGGTCAATTTTTTCGCCATAAACGCATAATTAGTCAGTAACAGGAAATGGCAGACACCACAAGGAGGAAACAAACATGAGAAGAACCATCACCCTTTTGCTTGCACTCGTCATGATGCTGAGCCTGGCCGCCTGCGGCAGCTCCAACAGCGCCGCGCCCGCCGCGGCTCCGGCCGCTTCCGACGGCAAGGGCGTGCTGCGCGTCGGCATGGAGTGCGCCTACGCCCCCAACAACTGGCAGGAAAGCGCCGCCACCGACACCAATCTCCCCATCGAAAATCTGCCCGGCGGCTATGCCGAGGGCTACGACGTGCAGATCGCCCGCCGCATCGGTGAGGCTACGGGCTACGACATTGCCGTCGTCATGCTCAGCTGGGACGGCCTGATCGAGGCGCTCAACCAGGGCCAGATCGACATGATCATCGCCGGCATGGCCGACACCGCCGCCCGCCGCGAGGCCATCAACTTCTCCGATCCCTATCACGTGACCGAGTACGGCATCATGCTGGACGAGTCCTCCCCCTACGCCGGGGCCACCACCATCCATGACTTCGCCGGGGCCAGCATCCTCGGCCAGAAGGATACCCAGCTTGACACCGTCATCGACCAGATGGACGGCGTGGAGCACCTGACCCCGGTCAGCTCGGTGCCCAATATGATCTCCCGCCTGCAGGAGGGCACCTGTGACGCCATCGTCGTCAACGTGGAGAATTCCGGCGCCTACCTTGAGGCCAACCCCAGCTTCCGCGTCATCCGCTTCGCCCAGGGCGACGGCTTTGATCTCGGCTTCGTGGGCGCCTGCGTCGGTCTGCGCAAGAGCGACGACCAGCTCCTGAGCGAGGTCAATGCGGCCCTGGCCACCATCGACCAGGCCACCCGCGACGAGCTGTGGAACACCGCGGTGGAAAACCAGCCCAAGTAAAGCGCCCTTCCATAAAACACCCCTTTCGAGGTAAGCAGATATGAACGCTTTGAACAAGAGAGCCAGACAGGTTAAAATCGCCCACATCGTGCTGCTCGTGATCGCGGCGGCGCTGTGCGTCCGCTTTGCCGTAACGCTGGTCGAGAGCGCCCGGATCGGCGCGGCTGCCGACAAGAATCCCATGGAATTTCTGCCCTCGCTGTTTTACATGCTCATCAACAGCAAGGACATGTTCCTGGCCGGTATCTGGACCACGGTGCGCATCGCCCTGTTCGGCACGGCCATCGCCTTCGTGCTGGCGGTGCTGCTGGTGTTCGTGCGGGTGCAGGTGCCCCAGCGCCAGGATAAGGCCGGCACGGTGGTGCTCAAGGAGATCGGGGCGCTGCTGTCCAAGCTCTATATCACGGTCATCCGCGGCACGCCCATGATGGTGCAGACGCTCATCATTTACTACATCGGCTTCGGCATCTTCAAGGGCACCGGCATGAGCGTGACGGACATCAACCGCGTTTGGAGCTGCTTTATCTCGGGCTTGATCACCGTGTCCTTAAACTCCACGGCCTACCTGACGGAGGTTTTGCGCGGCGGCATCGAGTCCATAGACCCCGGACAGGCTGAGGCCGCGCGGAGTCTGGGCATGTCCAACTGGCAGACCATGCTCAAGGTGGTCTTCCCCCAGGCGGTGAAGAACAGCATCCCCGCCATCGGCAACGAGTTCATCATCAACATCAAGGACTCCTCGGTGCTGTCGGTCATCGGCTGCTATGACCTGATGTTTGCCACCACCTCGGTGGTCGGCATCTACTATAAGGCCCTGCCGGTGTACACCATCGCGGCGGTGACCTATCTGATTTTGACCTGCCTGTCCTCGCTGATCATGCGCTTTGTGGCAGCAAGGCTTGATATGAAGTCGGTCAGCGTGCCGAGCTCGAACTGAGGTGGTAAGCATGGAAACGGTTCTCAGAATTGAAAAGCTGGAAAAATCCTTCGGGGAGCTCAAGGTGCTCAAGGGCATCGACCTGGAGGTACATCAGGGCGAGGTGGTCACCATGATCGGGGCCTCCGGCTCCGGCAAGTCCACGCTGCTGCGCTGCATTAACCTGCTGGAAATTGCCGACGCCGGGCAGATCTGGTTTGAGGGCCACGACCTCATGGACCCGGCCACCGATCTCAATGCCCTGCGCCAGCGCATCGGCATGGTGTTTCAGAGCTTTAATCTGTTCAACAACAAAAACGTGCTGGATAACTGCACGATGGCGCCCATCTCCGTCAAGAAGATGCCGCGGAAAGAGGCCGAGGAGCTGGCGGTCAAAAACCTCACCGCCGTGGGCCTGGCCGACTTCATCTATGCCGACAGCCGCCGTCTCTCCGGCGGACAGAAGCAGCGCGTCGCCATTGCCCGCGCCCTGTGCATGCAGCCGGACATCATGCTCTTCGACGAACCCACCTCCGCCCTGGACCCCGAAATCGTGGGGGAGGTGCTGGACGTCATGAAGAAGCTGGCGGCCGACGGCATGACCATGGTGGTGGTCACCCACGAGATGGCCTTTGCCCGGGAGGTCAGCGACCGGGTCGTGTTCATGGACAAGGGCGTCATCCTCGAGCAGGGCAGCCCGGCCGCGGTTTTCGGCAGCCCGAAAGAGGCCCGTACAAGAGAATTTCTGGCAAGGTATCTGGACGACTGATATGGAACATATTTTTGATTTATTCGTAAACGAGAGCGCCTACCCCGATCTGGACGGCGCAGGCGCGGTGGAGCGGCTTTCACAGGCGCTGCGCTTTGTGACGGTCACCGACGCGCCCGCGCCCGGCGCCTTTGAGGGCCTGCGCGCCCATATGCGGGCGAGCTTCCCGCGTATCATGGCTGCGGCGGCCTCCTTCGAGACCTTCCGCAACAGCGTGCTCATCACCATCCCCGGCACCGATCCGGCGCTGAAAGGCGCGCTGTTCATGTCCCACCAGGACGTGGTGCCGGTGGTGCCGGGCACGGAGGGCGACTGGCTGCACGGCCCCTTTTCCGGCGACGTGGCCGAGGGCTACATCTGGGGCCGCGGCGCGGAGGACATCAAGCAGCAGGTCTTCGGCACCATGGAGGCGCTGGAATACCTGCTGGCCCACGGCTTTACCCCGGCGCGAACCGTCTATCTCGCCTTCGGCGACGACGAGGAGACGCTCAACACCGGCTCGCGCATGATGGCCGAGGCGCTGAAGGCGCGGGGCGTGGAGCTGGAATTTCTGCTGGACGAGGGCGGCGGCAAGGTGCATGACGCGGCGGCCTTCGGCGCGCCGGGCGTCCTGTACAGCGACATCAACCTCATGGAGAAGGGCTACGCCGATCTGGAGCTGACGGTGGAAAGCCACGGCGGTCACTCCTCCCGCCCCTTCGGCGGCTCCTCCCTCGGGATCCTCTCCGAGGCCATCGCCGCCATCACCACCCATCCCTTCCCCGCCGAGATGGACCCGCTGCTGCGGCGGGCCTTTACCGAGCTCGGCGACGCCATCACCGACGAGCGCGTCCGGGCGCTGCTGGACAGGGAGGATTGGGACGGTCTGGCCCAATACGCGCTGGGACAGCGGGAGCTGTTCCCCTATGTCACCACCACCATCGCGCCAACTATGATCGAGGGCGGGAGCCTCGCGGCAAACGTGCTGCCCCAGAACATGCGCGCGGTCATCAATTTCCGCCTGGCCGCCGGGACAACGCCCGATCGTGTGCTGGCTCACTGCCGGGAGCAGGTCGGGGACGAGCGGGTCGGCCTGCGGTTTTTGCAGGCAAATCCCCCGTCGAAGATTTCCGAGGCGGAGAGCTTCGGGTATGAGTCCCTGGTGCAGTCCATGGAACGGTTTTATCAGGGCGTACGGTTTATTCCGCTCGCCTCTGCCGGGGCCACCGACGCGCGCAGCTATGAGGACATCTGCCCGGTGTGCCTGCGCTGCTCGCCCTTTCTGCTGCCCAAGGAGGACGAGGGCGGCGTCCACGGCACCAACGAGCGCCTGCTGGTCCGTGCCTATCTGCACGGCATCCGGGTGCTGATCGACCTGATGGAGCGCACGCTGGGATGACAGATGGGGAGGGGATAAACCCCTCCCCACTTGCTTTTACGGGGGCTTCATGCTATCATGAAGACACTCCGAAAGAAAGGAAGAATCCTATGGAATTTACGTATGCGCCCAAGGGCGTCTGCTCCCGGCGCTTTGAGATCAAGGTCGAGGATAATAAGATCGAGAGTCTCAAGGTCATCGGCGGCTGCGACGGCAACCTCAAGGGCATTTCCCGTCTGGTGGTCGGCATGGATGTGGACGACGCCATCAGCCGCATGGACGGCATCGACTGTAAGGGCAAGGGCACCTCATGTCCCGACCAGATCGCCCAGGCACTCAAGAGCTTCAAGGCGGCCAATGCCTGAACGTCT
>JAFTGE010000098.1 GCA_017458085.1 Oscillospiraceae bacterium | reverse complement strand
TGGAAGGTCAGGTACTCGGCCAGCACGCACACCGGCAGGGCGGCAACCACGTCCACAGCGGAGTGCTGCTTGACAAAGCAGACCGCGGCGCAGATCATCAGCACCACGAACAGCAGCAGCGCCTTGACCCATTTGGGCAGCGCCGGGTCCTTCAGCCCCACCGACAGGATGCCCATGGAATAGGCCACATGCAGCGAAGGGCAGACGCCGGTACTGGTATCAAAGGCATAGATAAAGCCCATCAGCGCGGTCAGGGCGTTTTGCCGCTCGAACACGGCGGGACGCAGATCCTGGCGGCTGGGGTAGAGCACATAGCAGGCCATGGCCACCACCTGGGTGATGATGATAAAGGTCTGGAGCTTGCTGAACTTATCCACGTCATAGAGGAAATAATACAGCAGCGAGCCGAAAACCAGGAAATACCAGAACACATAAAAGATCACAAAGAACTCGTTAAAGGGGATCAGATCATCCAGGAAGCAGTGGATCGGGTGGCACTTCGACGCCGGGATCAGATTCTCGGTGATGAAGTACATGGCGAAGTAGAAAATCCAGCCGCCCAGCAGCTTTACGTGCCGAAAGCGCGGCTCGTTCAGGCGGCTCAGACGAAAGCCGCGGTAATCAATCATCTGTGCTTGTGTTCTCATTGACAGTGACCTCGAGGGGAATATTTTTAGGATAGCAGCGTTTGGGGATATTGGGATAGGGAACCACCGTATGCTCCGGCAGGGCGACGGCCATGTCGGTGATGGCGTCCATGAGATAATCGCAGATGCGCCGCCGCTCCAGGGCGATGGGCGCCGCGGGATCAAAGGCGACAGGCTCGCCCACATGCAGCTGCCCCAGCGCGGGCGCCACATACAGCGGCACAAACTTCAGCGCCACACCGGTCCTTTTATAATAGATACGCGCCAGGTCGATGAATTTTTCCTGGAAATCGTGCACGATGTTGTTGTGCTCGTCGTAGTGTTCGGGGAAAATGACCATGCTGTTGCCCTCTTGGAGCTTTGCCACGGAGTCGCGGAAGGTCGACAGCAGGCGGGTGTCATGGTAGACGGCGATGGTGTGCGCGTTATTGAAGATGCAGACGGACAGCGGTGTAAGCACATAGCTCATAAGCTTAAAAAACCAGCGGATCGCCCTGGGCTTTTTCGACCAGAAGTCCTGATAGGCGTAACCGTGCACTTCCTTCCAGTGCATCATCTCCCCGGCGCACCAGATGTACTTTTTGCCCGGGAAAAACAGCTCCGCCGCGACCGGGCCGTAAAGCTGGCTGTGGTTGCCCACGATGACGCAGGGCTCTTCGGGCAGCTTGTCGGCGCCGGTCAGCTTGAACTTCGGGGAAAACAGCCACACAAACCAGCGCAGCACCCGATAGATCCACGAAATTTTCTTGTCGTCGACTGTAACCATGGTTTACCTCTGCTCCTTGGGAAGGCTTACGATAAAGGCAGTGCGGTCATCGCCGCTGTCCACAAAAACCTCGCCCCGGTGGAGGCCGACCGCCCGCCGCACCACGGCAAGGCCGATGCCGTTGCCCTGGGTGGCATGGGACTCGTCGGCCTGATAAAACTTGCGAAAGATATCCTCCCGCTTCTCTGGCGGAATATAACTGCCGGAATTGACGACACTGACGCGCAGGCGCTCCTGCTCCTCGTCGATTCCAAGCTCGACCCAGCCGCCGGCAGGCGTGAACTTAAAGGCGTTGTCCAGCAGGTTCAGCCACACCTGCTTTAAAAGCTCCTCGTTGGCACAGATATCATATTCATCAAACTCCAGCCGCAGCTCCAGTCCCTTCGGCTCCCAGCGGCTCTCCAGGATCAGCACGCACTCGCGCAGCTGCTCGGAGAGATTATAGCGCGTCACGTTGGTCAAAATCTCCTGATTTTCCACCTTGGTGGCGTTGAGGACGCTGGTGGCCATTTCCGACAGGCGCAGCGATTCGCTCTCGATAATATCCAGATACTCCCGGCGCTCGCTCTCGCTGAGCTTTCCGTGCTTTAACAGCTTGGCAAAGCCCGCGATGGACACGATAGGCGTCTTGAATTCGTGGGAAAAGTTGTTGATAAAATCCGCGCGGAGCGTTTCGGTGCTCTCCAGCTCCGCGGCCATCTTATTGAAGCTGTCGGTCAGCTCCCGCGCCACAGGGTATTTGGCCAGCGGCCCCGAAAAACTCAGCCGGGTCTTATAGTCGCCGGAGGCCAAGCGGTTCATGGCGTTGATGATGGCGTTGACCGTACGCAGGGGAATTCGCCCGGCGGTAGCGGCCAGCACGGTGCCCACCACGATGCTGATCAGGGCAATGACGGCGATATACCCGTTGAACCTGGCCGGGCTCTGCCCCGGCTCCAGCACATCCTGGCGCACCAGCAGGATGATCACGCCGGTGATGACCAGCATGGTCACAAACAGCACGACGAACACCAGCCCCGCGAACAGCAGGGTCAGCGACAGACGATTGAGCTGTTCCTCCCGGTTTTTCACACCCTCCTCACCGCCTTGTAGCCCAGCCCGCGCACGGACAGGATCTCGAATTCCTCCCAGCCCTCAAAGCGCTTGCGCAGCCGGCCGATATGCACCGTGACGGTCTCCCAGCCGGTTTCCGTCTCGCTGCCCCAGATCTCGTCCATCAGCTGGATGCGGGTGAAAATCTTGCCGGGGTAGCTCAACAGCTTATACAGCAGCAGGAATTCCTTCTGCGGCAGTTCCAGGGTCTGGCCGTGGCCGGTGACGGTCATGGAGTCGTAGTCGAGCACCACGTCCCCCACGACGATGCGGCGCTCGCTGACGATGCGCGCCCGGCGCAGCAGCGCCCGTATGCGCAGCAGCATTTCCTCCTCGTCGATGGGCTTGGTCATATAATCGTCGGTGCCGACCAGAAAGCCCTTTTTCTTATCCTCCGGAAGCTGCCGGGCGGTAACCATCAGCACGGGCAGCTCATCGTTGGCCTGGCGCAGGGTTCTGGTGAACTCATAGCCGTCCATGTTGGGCATCATCACGTCCAGCACCACCAGGTCCACATGCTCCCGATCCATGACCGCAAGCGCTTCCTGCCCGTCGCAGGCCGTGACAACAGAAAAGCCGTCCGATTCCAGGACCGCCTGCAAAAGCCGCCGGGTATTCCTATCGTCATCGACAACGAGAATGTGAAACATGGCATCCGTTCCTCCGCAAAGTTGAACAAAACATAACAAGGGAATCTAAACTGAAACGAAACCCGGCGCTCATCGTCCTGCAAAGCGTTATGATAGCACAAATCCCCCGCCACGGCAAGTGCGTCGTCCCCCTTGTACGGCTCTTTTTCTTGCATTTATTTTCCTACAATGCTATACTGATTAAATGCATATAGAAAAAACAGGACGCGCCCGCCGTCCGTTTCGGGGCGGCGTAAGCGCGGCAGGGAGAGAAGCAGGCTTGAGAAAGAAAAACACCCTGGGCTTAACGCTGCTGATTGTGCTGTGCGTTGTGGGAATCTGCGTTTGTCTGGGTATCTATGTTACGACGATGCTCCCGTCGGGCTCGTTTGGCTTCGGCCGCAGTCAGGTGACGCTCGGCGGCCGGGAGTTTCCCGCCGACACCTCCAACATCCGGGCGGTCATTACCGCAGACGAGGTGGCGGCGCTCGATCAGTTTTCATCGCTGAAAGCCGCGGACCTGCGCGGCAGCGATTGCTATGCCGAGCTTGCCGCCTGGGCCGCGGCCCATCCGGAGGTGGAGGTGCTCTACTCGGTGACCTTCCCCAACGGGGAAACGGTGGAGAGCACGGTCTCCGCGCTGGATCTGAGCTGGGTAACGGACGCGCAGCTTGACACGGTAGCCCGGCAGCTGGCCTGCCTGCCCGCGGTGGAGCAGATTCAGCTGGGCACGCTCGACGGCGTACGCGTGGACATGACGCATCTGCAAACGCTCTTTGCCGCCAGTCCCCACGCCGATTTTGATTTTATCTTCTCCATCGGCGGGCAGATGTACGACACCGCCACCACCAGCGTGGATCTGCAGGGGCTGAGCCGGGAGGACATTGCCGCCGCCGCGGTTATTCTTCCCATCATGAAGCAGCTCGGCCAGGTGGAGCTTGGCAGTCAGGACGACCCCATGAACCAGCTGACCTGGGCGGATATTGCCCAGCTGAAAAGCAGCTGTCCCAACGCGCACTTCTCTTACCGCTTCACCCTGTACGGCAGAGAGGTGGACCTGGACACGGAGGAGCTGGATTACCGCGGCGTTGCGGTGGGCGACGACGGGGACGCCCTGTTCGAGATTCTGCCCTGCATGAACAACTGCAAGCTTCTGGACATGGACAGCACCGGCGTCTCCGACGCGCGCATGGCGCAGCTGCGCGACCTGTGCCCCCAGACCAAGGTAGTCTGGCGCATCTGGTTTGGGGAGCTTTACAGTGTGCGCACGGACGCCGAGCGCGTCCTTGCCTCCAAGCCCTCTGTCGGTGGCATGATCTACGACGCCTCTCCACTGCAGTACTGCACAGAGATGAAATACCTGGATCTGGGCCATAATGAGGATTTGAGCGATCTCTCCTTTGCGGCAAACATGCCGCAGCTGGAGGTGCTGATCATCGCTATGACCGCCATCACGGATATCAGCCCGCTTCAAAACTGCGACAAGCTTGAGTATCTGGAGCTCAACTCTACCAACGTTGCCGATTTAAGCCCGCTCGAGGGGCATACGGCGCTGCGGCACCTCAACATTGCCTCCTGCCCGAAGATTCGGGATATCTCCCCGCTCTACTCGATCCCCGAGCTGGAGCGGCTCTGGATCGGCGTGGAAACCCCTGTGCCCTCCGAACAGGTTGACGCCATGCGCGCGGCCGCGCCCGCCTGCAAGGTCAACACCACGACCTACGATCCGCACGGAGACGCCTGGCGTTTTACCCGCTATGACCCCGAGGAGCCGAAATACTGGTGGGTCCCCCGATACGAGCTTTTGCGCAACCAGCTGGGCTATAATTATCAGGAGTACAGCTTCTACTGGCTGGACCCCCTCTGCGATCTGGAAGCGCCGCCGCAGTACAGGGGCATGTTCGGCAAGGAGGTCTACGGCCTGTGACGCATACATACGGCAGAGCCATGCCTCTGTCAACATTTTTGTCTGACTGTATCAAAGGAATCGTTATGAACAAACCATCGAAAATTACTCTCACGGTATTATCCGCCATCTTGTGTTTCGGTCTTACCGGCTGTTCCCGGCAGTCCCAGGCTCCCGCAAAGCCCGCGGAGGTGCCGTTTTCCTCCGGCCCGGTGGCGCAGGACGCCGCCAGCGTGAGTCTGGTTCTCTCCGATGGGGAGACGGCCCTGCTCGATGAGCTGACCTCACTGCGCGCCGCCGATCTCAACGGCAGCGAAAATGCCGCGGAGATTGCCGCCTGGGCCGCGGCCCACCCCGATGTGGACGTGACCTACACGGTGACGCTGCCCGACGGGACCGTAGTGGATAACCACGCCACAAAGCTTGATCTGTCGGCCATGAGCGGCGCGGAGATCGAAGCGGCGCTGCCGGCGGCCTCCCTGCTGCCCAAGCTCAAAAGCATCCGCCTCGGCAGCGAGCGCGCCAATCTCAGCTGGGACGATGTCGTGATGCTGCACGAGGCCCTGCCCGACGCTGAGCTGCGGTACAGCTTCACGCTCTACGGGCAGCCCTGCGATCTGAGCGACACCACCATCAATCTCCACCTCGTTCCCGTGGAGGATAACGCTGTCCAGATCGAACAGGCCATGGCCATGATGCCCAATCTGACCTACGTGGACATGGACAGCTGCGGCGTCGGCAACGAACGCATGGCCGAGCTTCGCGACGCCTTCCCCGATATCAAGGTCGTCTGGCGCGTCTGGTTCGGCGATGCCTACAGTGTGCGTACCGACGTGGAAATGATCCTGGCCTCCAAGCCGACCAAGGGCGGCATCCTCTACGATTTCAACATAGACGGACTGTACTACTGTCGGGACGTTCGTTTCCTGGATCTCGGCCACAACGCGCAGCTGACCGATCTCGGCTTTCTGCGCAACATGCCGAAGCTCCAGACCGCCATCATCGCCATGTGCGGCTGGACCGATCTGAGCCCCATTGCCGACTGCCCGGAGCTGGAGTATCTGGAGATGCAGTCGACCGCCTGTGACGACCTGTCGCCGCTGTCCGGCGCGAAAAACCTGCGCCATCTGAACATTGTCAACTGCCTGTCCCTGACGGATCTTTCCCCGCTGTATCATCTGACAGAACTGGATCGGCTCTGGGTCGGCAGCATGACGCGCATCCCCATGGAGCAGGTGGAGGAGATGCGCAGGCACGCCCCGGACTGCGAGGTCAGCACCATCTCTTTCGCAGACCCCACCAGCGACGGCTGGCGCTATGACCGGGATGCCAATCAGGTGCCGCGCTACTGGCTGCTGCGGCAGCAGTTCAACGAATACACGGACAAGGCCTATTCTTTCTGGTGGAACGATCCGCTCTGCCCCGCGCCCGAGGAGGGATGATGATGATGAAAAGAACAACGATCGCCGCGCTCTGCCTGGTGCTGCCGGTTCTGCTGACCGCTTGCTCCGGACGGTCGGTCGCGGAACCTGACCCCACACCCGCAACGGATGAAGTGGCGTTTTCCGCCGGGGTCCTGGATAAGGACGTCTCCCACGTGGCCATGGTGATCTCCGCCGGAGAGACCGCGCTGCTCGATGAGCTGGAGGGTCTTCGCTCCATCGATCTGAGCGGCAGTGAAAACGTGGAGGAGATCATCGCCTGGGCCGCAGAGCATCCCGACGTCGACGTGACCTACACGGTGACGCTGCCCGACGGGACCGTAGTGGATAACCACACAAAGAAGCTGGATCTGTCCTCAAAGAGCGGCTCCGAGCTGGAGGCGGCAGCACCAAGTCTTGCCCTGCTGCCAAAGCTGGAGCAGATCGCGCTCGGCAGCGAGCGCGCCGATGTGAGCTGGGAGCAGCTGGCCGCGGTGCACAACGCGCTGCCCCAGGCGCAGCTGCAATACAGCTTCGACCTCTACGGCCAAAGCTGCGACCTCAGCGACACCACCATCAACCTCTACCATGTCCCCGTGGCCGACGAGGGCCGCTTGGTCCAGCAGGTCATGGCGCTGATGCCCCAGCTGACCTATGTGGACATGGACGAGAGCGGCGTCTCCGACGAACGCATGGAGGAGATTCGGCTTTCCCGCCCCGACGTCAAGGTGGTCTGGCGCGTCTGGTTCGGTGACAACTACAGCGTGCGCACCGATGTGGAACGCATTCTGGCCTCCAAGCCCTCCTCCGGCGGTATGCTGACCGATTACAATGTGGACGGTCTGTACCACTGCCACGATGTCAAATACCTCGATATCGGCCATAACGATGTGCTGACGGACATCGGCTTTGTGGCCGAGATGCCGAAGCTGGAGGTAGTCGTCCTCTCCATGTGCGGCTTTTCCGACGCAAGCCCCCTGGCCCAGTGCACGGAGCTGGAGTATCTGGAAATGTTCAACACGCTCTGCACCGACCTCAGCCCGCTCTCCGGCCTGGATAAGCTCCGGCACCTGAATGTCGCCTGCATCGGTCTGGACGCGCCGGACTTCCCGGCTATCCAGCTCAAGGACATTACGCCCCTGTATTCCCTGACGGAGCTGGAACGGCTGTGGCTTGGCGCGTTTCAGGCTATTCCCACTGAGCAGATCGAGGAGATGCAGCGCCGCGCCCCGAACTGTGAGATCAACACCACTGTCTATGTCGACCCCTCCGGCGGCCACTGGCGCTATCTGGCCCTGGCGGACTACATCAACACCTATGTAGATGAATACCATGAGCGCTATATTCTCCTGCGGGAGCAGTTTGGCAACTACGAGAACAGCGCCTATTCCCTGTACTGGAACGATCCGCTGTATTGATTTGGGAGGGAACACGATGAGAAATTATCAGGAAGAATTTGACAGGCGCGTGGCTTATATCCGCTCCAAGCTCGCGGAGGCCCACGCCGACGGCATCGTCTTCGGCAACTCCGGCGGCAAGGACAGCGCCCTGGTCGGCATTCTCTGCAAGGCCGCCTGCGACAACACCGTCGGCATCATCATGCCCTGCGCCTCCAAACGCAACTACGGGCAGGACGCCGACGACGGCCGCAGCCTTGCCGAGCAGTTCGGCATCGAAACGCGCACCGTCGATCTCACCGCTGTGCGCGAGGCGGAGCTCAAAGCGCTGGAAGGCGTGGCCGCGCTGAACGATATGGCGCTGACCAACATTGCGCCGCGCCTGCGCATGACCACGCTCTACGCCGTAGCCGCGGCGGAGAACCGCCTGGTCGCCGGCACCGGCAACCGCAGCGAGATCCACATGGGCTACTTCACCAAGTGGGGCGACGGGGCCAGCGACTTTAATCCCATTTCCGACCTGACCGCCACCGAGATCTTTGAATTCCTCAGCTTTTTAAACGCGCCCCGCTCCATCATCGACAAGGCTCCCTCCGCCGGTCTTTTTGACGGACAGACCGACGAGCAGGAGATGGGCGTGACCTACAAGGCCATCGACGACTACCTGCTTTACGGCACCGTGAGCGAGGCTGACAAGGCCGTCATCGACCGCTACCACAACCGCAGCGGCCATAAGCGCCGCCCCATCAGCACCTTTGAAAATCCGTAAAACGCACAACGCCTCCCGATTCAGCAGAACCGGGAGGCGTTGTTATCTTGTACTATTCTCCGAGGATGAGCCGCCGGAGCACGGGGATGCGGCGAACCAGCCAGATAAGCGCCGGCAGGCACAGCGCCTCCAGCGCCGCCAGCACCGGGTAGAGCGCGAAGCCCCGCAGGTGCGTCAGCTGATCCACACCAAAGGCCAGCCCCACCATCAGCGTCATATGTAAGGCATAGATGGCAAAGCCATTGCGCCGCATAAAGACCGTAAAGCGGCTCTCACGGTCCCAGTAGCGCAGCGCCAGGGACAGCGCCCCAAGAGTCCCGAACCAGGCAAAGGCGTTGCACAGCGGGCTTTTGAGGTTTGCCATCAGCGTGAAATTCTGCCCGTGGTAATAGACCGTGTATGCCACGCACAGGGCAGCGCCCGCCGCCATGAACCACAGCGCGTGCTGCTTTAGAAGCGCCTGCACCCGCTCGGCAGAGAACACATAGTAGCCCAGCAGGAAGTAGAAGATGTAAATGCCGTTGCGGTGCACCTCGACGACCGGCAGGTTCAGGATCTGCGCGCTGCCCCAGGCCGGCACGCACAGCAGCACCAGCGCAAGCAGCCCGGTTTTTTCGCCCAGGGCCGCAAGCTTCCCGTTGCGGTCAATTTTACGAATCAGCAGCAGCACCAGCGTGCAGACAAACAGCTGCTGCACAAACCACAGCACACCGATGCCCGCGAAGGAGTAGATCAGGTACTTAACCACGCCGGGAATGGCCGCGCCATTTCCGCCGAACATATCGGCGTAGCGGCTCGTAACATAGCCCGAGGTCCAGCCGATCAGGAAGATCGGCGCGACGCCGGGGATCAGCAGCCGCCGCACCCGGCTTTTCAGGTAGCTCCTGTCGTCTGTCCGCCCCAGCGCATACCGGGCGCTGATGCCCGCCAGCACAAACAGCGTCACCATAAACCAGGGGTAAAGCGGATAGAGCAGCGTGTCCATCCAGGGCAGCCCCTCCACCGTGATGTTCCGGATAATCCCCAGACTGTTATACATGTAGATCACATGGTAGAACACCACCAGCAGCACAACGCCGCCTCGCAGATTGTCGATCCAGCTTTTTCTCATGCCTCTCTCTCCTTCATGGCTCTCCGCACGTCGTTGAACATTTCGATCATGTCCTCGGCCTTGACCAGCGCCAGTCCCCGCTCCTCGTCGCCCAGTACGATCAGGGTGTCCCCCGCAGAAAGGCCGAAGGTATCCCGCGCCTTTTTGGGAATGACGATCTGCCCCTTTTCCCCTACGGTCACCGCGCCGAAGATATGCCTCCCCCGCGGCGGGATGGGAAGCTCCCCGTCAGGCTGTTCATAGCTGACCAGCGCGTCCAGCGACACATCGTAGAGCCTTGCCAGCGCCAGGCACTTTTCCACATCCGGCACGGTCTGGCCGTTTTCATAGCCGGCCAGCGCCTGCCGCGTGATCCCGATCTTCTCCGCCGCCTGCTCCTGTGTCAGTTTCTTCTGCTTGCGAAGATACAGCAAATTCTCACTTAGCACTTTTATCACACCTTTGTTAATTTCTTTTGCATTATACCTGCCTGCCCCTTTTTCGTCTATCAAGCAAGGCTGACATTTTCCCCAAAAAATGTTCGTTTTTCTTGCCTCTTACCATTTTTCACAAAGAGTCTGCCCTCAGAGCCTGTGTTTTTGGCTCACTTTTTTTAATAAAAAACTTGTTGATACCGCCTCAATCATGTATAATTATCAAATTAGAAGGAGTGATAAACCTATGAATAAATACAGAGAAATGATCCATGAAAACATGGACGAGCTCATCGCCTTCCGTCGTGAGCTCCATCGTTTCCCCGAATCCAGCCTCAAGGAGTTCGAGACCACCGACCGCATCTGCCGTGAGCTCGACAAGCTCGGCATCGCCTACAAGCGCATGCAGCCCACCGGCGTTCAGGGCGAGATCAAGGGCACCAAGGGCGAGAGCGACCACATCGTTCTGCTTCGCTCCGACATGGACGCTCTGGAGGTGCTCGAGTGCACCGGCCTGGAGTTTGCCAGCGAGAACGTCGGCCGTATGCACGCCTGCGGCCACGACACCCACATGACGAATCTCCTGGGCGCGGTCAAGTTTTTAAACGCGCACCCCGAGGAGTTTGCGGGCACTGTCCGCTTCATTTTCCAGCCGGCCGAGGAAGTCGCCGCCGGCGCCAAGCTCATGATCGAGCAGGGCGTTATGGAGGGCGTGGATCGCGCTGTCGGTATGCACATCTCCCCCATCTTCCCCTATGGCACCGTTTCCGCCATGGAGGGTGAGTGCTGGGCCTCCTGCGACCGCTTCAAGATCACCGTCCACGGCAAGTCCTCCCACGGCGCCAACCCCCACGAGGGTCACGACGCTCTGGTTGCCGCCAGCGCCATTGTCATGGGCCTGCAGCCGCTGATCTCCCGCGAAACCAACCCCAACTCCGCCGCCGTTCTGACCGTCGGCTCCATTGTCTCCGGCACCCGCTTCAACGTCGTCGCCGGCGACGCCGTCATGGAAGGCACCAGCCGCTGCTTCTCCCGTGAGCTGCACGCCGCCCTGCCCGATATGATGCGCCGCGTCATTGAGAACATCGCCGTCGCCTACGGCTGCACTGCGGAGCTGGAGTTCACCGTCCTGACCGACGTGCTCTACTGCGACCCCGAGACCACCCGCCTCGGAATGGCCAGCGTTGCCAAGGTCGTCGGCGCGGAGAACGCCCTGACCGCCGGTCCCCAGATGGTGGCCGAGGACTTCTGCTACTACACCAACCACGCCAAGTCCGTCTTCTTCAACCTCGGTGCCCGCGTTGCGGATGACAGCAAGGTCTTCCCGCTCCACAGCGACCATGTTGTCTTTGATGAGCGCGCCATCGAAATCGGTATCTCTGTCTTTGTTCAGACCGCGATCGATCTGCTTGACGCCCTGAACGCCGAATAATCGTTTTCACCCGGAGGGCAGCCGCCAACGCTGCCCTCCCTTCAAAAATCATTCTGACTATTCAAAGGAGAAAGAGCATGGAACAGCAAAGACGTCCCGAAAGCATGGAGAGGATCACCACACCCGCCCTCGCGCAGGCATTTATTGATGAACAGGTTGCCGCGCTCCGCGCCCAGATCGGCAACAAGAAGGTTTTGCTGGCCCTGTCCGGCGGCGTGGATTCCTCCGTTGTCGCCGCCCTGCTGATCAAGGCCGTCGGCAAGCAGCTGGTCTGCGTCCATGTCAACCACGGTCTTCTGCGCAAGGGTGAGCCGGAGCAGGTCATTGAGGTTTTCCGCAATCAGATGGACGCCAACCTCATCTATGTCGACGCCGTCGACCGCTTCCTCGATCAGCTGGCCGGCGTGGCCGATCCCGAAACCAAGCGCAAGATCATCGGCAAGGTCTTCATCGATGTCTTTGCTGAGGAGGCCCACAAGCTGGACGATATCAGCTTCCTTGCCCAGGGCACCATCTACCCTGACATCCTCGAATCCGGCCCGGTCAAGAGCCACCACAATGTGGGCGGTCTGCCGGAGGATCTGAACTTTGAGCTGGTGGAGCCTGTCAAGTTCCTGTATAAGGACGAGGTCCGCGTGGTTGGCAAGGCCCTGGGTCTGCCCGACGGTATGGTCTACCGTCAGCCCTTCCCCGGCCCCGGCCTGGGTGTGCGCTGTGTCGGCGCCATCACCCGCGACCGGCTCGAGGCCGTGCGTGAGTCCGACGCGATCCTCCGCGAGGAGTTCAAGGCCAACGGCCTGGAGGGTAAGGTCTGGCAGTACTTCACCATCGTGCCCGACTTCAAGTCCACCGGCATCACTGACGGCCTGCGCACCTACGACTGGCCGGTCGTGATCCGTGCCGTCAACACCGTCGACGCTGTCACCGCGGAAGTGGCCGAGCTGGACTTCAAGATGATGGCCCACATCGTCGACCGCATCACCCATGAGGTCAAGGGCGTCAACCGCGTCCTGTGGGATATCACACCCAAGCCCTCCGCCACGATCGAGTGGGAATAAAACTTGATTTGAAACGGTTCAGGTTATCTTAAATTCCATGAAACAGCAGGCATTCCGAAGAATGCCTGCTGTTTGTTTTTCGGTTTAGAGTTTTTTCCCGGAAGGCGTTTGCTGTGCTCCTACCAAAAGAAACCTTAGCGCTTCGGCCACGGAAAAACATAGACGCCTGCTGACATTTTAGAAGAAATCTCCAGGCTGCTCTCTGTCAGGTGAATGATCTGGTTCGAGTCAAAAAGGCTCAGGAAATCGTCAACCTCTGCAATCGGCGCAAGGCCCTGATCGCCACAGCGATAATGCATTGGGACCACGGCCCGGGGTGCAATGTCTCGCACCAGCTGGCGGGCCTGCTCTGCGTTGATCGTATAAAAGCCGCCCACAGGGATCAGCAGAACGGTTATCTCTCCCAGCTCGCGAAGCTGTTGTTCCGAAAGCATATGCCCAAGATCGCCAAGATGCGCAACGGAGACGCCCTCCGACCGCAGCACCGTGATCGTATTGTTTCCGCGCAGCGCTCCCTGCTGGTCATCATGGAAGGTGGCGATGCTCGTCAGCGCAAAAGCCTTCTCTGTGCCGGTGAGTTTTACGCATGCGGGCGCATAGTGATCGGTGTGCAAATGGCTGGAGATGCACAGATCCGCCTCCAGCGGGGGAAGTGTAAGCCCCGGGACCTTTCCCGGAATATAGGGGTCAAAGACCACGGTGCCCTCTGCACAGTCGATTTTGAAACAAGAATGACCATACCAGGTGATTTTCATAGTGTACCCTCCTTCAGATGCCTGCCCATCGCATCCGTTACGCTGTCAGCCCGTAGATTGCGGGGACCATCAGCACGATGGTGACAAATGCAATGATATCATAGAAAATGGAATAACGGAAGTAGTCGCGAAACCGATAGCCCACGGTCATCGACATGGCCAGCGTGGAATTAGCCAGCGGGCAGCTCAGCGCCGCGGCTGAGGCAAGTGTGATGCCCAGTGCATAGGCGTAGGTGTTCAGCCCCAGAGGAGGCGCGATGGAGATGATGATCGGCAGTATAATGATAATCGCCGTCGAATTGAGCAGGAACTCGCTCGCGACTTGTGTAAGCAGCACGCAGATGATAAACAACGCAAGCGGGCTGACATTATCACCGACCAGATGCAAAAAGCCTTCGGAGATCAGCGCCGCGCCGCCGGAGGCGTCCAAAGCCTTGGACAGGCCGAGACATCCGGCAAGCCTTCCGACCACATTCCAATTGATCTTTGCAACTGCCTTCTTCTGCGTGATACAGCCGGTGACGATGCACATGATCGCCGCCGCTGTGCTGGTGACCGCCAGAGGAAGCCATTCTGTGATATATAAGATTACCGTACAGACGAAGATTGCCGCCATGACAAGCTGCTTGCTGCGGCCCATGTCCGTATGCTTGTCGACAGGGATCTGATCGGAGTACGCATCCTCCCGATCTCCCCAAATTTTCTCGCCGCGTTTTCTGCCGATAAACAGACAGTACAGCAGGCCGAGAAGCAGCAACGTGCCGCCCACGAGGGAAAAGTCAAAGGTCTTGAACATTCGGAGGCCGGCGTCCTCCAGCAGGCCCTGTGCGGTGAGCTGCTGGGTAGAGCCGACCAGCGTCGATGCCCCGCCGATGACGCAGGCAAAGACGATGGGCATGATAATGTTTTTGGGTTTGATCTTTCCTCCGGTGTCACTTAGACCCATGATGACGGGGATGAAGATTGCGAGGACCGCGGAATTGGTCAGAAACGCGGACATCAGACCTGCTGCAAGATAGCAGCCAGTCAGAAGCCGAGCTTCCGAGCCTTTGGTCTTTTTAATGATCCATTCGCCGATTGTGTTTGCAAGCCCCGTCTCTGAAATGGACGCCCCGATGACCATGACGCCGGCCGTCAGAATGACCGTGCTGGAGGCAAACTGCCCAAAGGCCGTCTTAAAGTCGCACACGCCAAAGACCACCATGAGCACACAGCCGAGAATGGCGGTGGTCGCCATGGGCAGCTTATCGATCACAAACAGTGTGACGCAGAAGCCGAAGATCAGGAGGGAAATAACTGCTGAGTTCATTCTCGTTTCCCCTTTTTTTCATGTGATCCCAGCTCTGGAACCAGAGCTGGGATCTTTGTTTTCACCGCTCTCCGCGGGAGGTTTTCGGAGAGGGCGACCGGAAAACGTTTATACCGCCGCTGTCAGGCAATACCCATGCGAATCAGCGTCACGGCGATGACCATGATCATGCACAGGACGTTGGGGATGATGCCGTTGATGATGTAGTCCTTGAAACTGTAGCCATCGGCCAGTGTCATAGAGAAGGAGGAGGCAACCAGCGGCGTGGAGAAGGACAGCGTGTTGAAAGACGTGAGAGCAAAGGCAAAGAGCGTAGGATCCATCTTCAGCTTGACAGCCAGCGGGATGAATACCGTCGCCAGCACCGTGAGCGCCGGCGTGTGGGACATCAGGTTGCCGATGATCAGCGTGAACAGGCCGACGGCAAGCAGGATAAGGAAGGCGCTGGGCTTGTCACCAAGCGCGCCGACCATCGCGTCGGCCAGATACTCGGCGGTGCCGCTGTTGTTCAGGGCTTTCGCGATGCCAAGGCAGGCGGCAATCGTGATCACGGGGCCCCAACCGAGCTTGGAGAAGGCTTTCTTCGCCGTGATGCACTTCGTGCAGATGCAGAAGGAGCCGGCAAGGATGGCAACCGCGCCGTTAGTGAACACCTTGAAGATGAAGCCAAGGATCATGAAGATCAGGGCGGCAAAAACCAGACCCATCTGTTTGGTGAACTTGACGTCTTCCAGGCCCGAGCCGGCCTTTTCCCCGTAGTCGGGATCAGGGATCTTCTCGGTGCTCTTGCAGAGGATCTTATATCCGAAGGTCATGAAGTAGACGATGAGGATGATCAGCGCGGGCAGTCCTGCCAGACCGAGCTCAAACATGGAGAAGGGGCGATACCCGCCGTCCGTGAGGATGCCCTGTGGGACAAGCTGTGAGGTCGAGCCCACGAGGCTGCTGCCGCCGCCGATCATAACGGCAATGCCAATGGGGAGAGAGAGATGCTTGGCTTTGACCTTGCCGTTGGAGGCCGCAGACACGGCCGCAATCAGGGGCATCATCATGGCCATAACACCGGAGTTGGCCATGAACATGGACACCGCGGCCGACAGGATCATCATCACCAGCAGCAGCTTCTTTTCATTATCGCCGACCAGCTTGACAACCTTGACGCCAAGCCAGGTCGTCGCGCCGGTTTCGGCCATGGCCAGGCCCACGATCATCGCGCCGATGATCAGCATTGTCAGGTCGTTTGAAAAACCGGCAAAGGCGTTCGGGAAGGTGATGATCCCGGTAGCGGCATATGCCAGAACCACAAGCATGGCAGAGACAGGAAGCGGGAAAATCTCGGAGATAAAAAGCGCAAATCCTATGATCAGGATGATAAGTGTCAGAATAATCGTACTTGACATGAATAAAACCTCCTGTTCAAAATCTCTGATCAGTCAGGCCTCTCAGAAGTCGTTGCAGCAGCTGCCTACGATGACGTTCTTCAACGGCTTGCCTTCGTACAAATTGCAGACATTGCCGTACGCGGTCTCCATCATGCGGCGCAGCGCGTCATAGGTGGAGCCTCCAAGGTGGGATGTGGTGACGACCTTTTCCATATGCAGCAGCGGATTACTGACATCCACGGGCTCGGTTTCCCAACAGTCCAGGCCGGCTCCCCAGATGGTGCCGTTCTGCAGGGCCTCGATGAGGTCTGCCTCATTCACGACGGCGCCGCGCGCCTCGTTGACGATGATAGCGGTTTTCTTCATCAGGCTGAGATACTTCTTGTTGACCAGGCCTCTGGTGCTGTCATTGAGCGGACAGTGCAAGGAGACAATGTCCGCCTCCCGGAAGAGCGTCTCCATGTCCACATAAGTCGCGTGAAGCCGTTCCTCCACGTCTACAGGCATCCGGTAGGGATCGCTGTAGATGATGTTAACCTCCCAGCCGGCCAGACGCTGCATAACAGCCCGGCCGCAGAAGCCCGCGCCGATGATGCCGACGGTCTTGCCGCGCAGCTCATAGCTGTCATGCCGCCAGGTGAACTGATGCCATTCGCCCTTCTTCATCAGATTGTTGACCTGGCAGAGTCTGCGATAGGTGGCCAACATCAGGGCGATCGCCATCTCAGCGGTGGTGGTGCCGTTCTCGCCGGCGCAGTTGGCAACGATCAGGTTGCGCGCCTTTGCGGCTTCCAGGTCAATGTTGTTGAAGCCGGCGCTGCAGGTCTGGATCAGACGGAGATTGGGAGCCTGGTCCATGACCTCGGCCGTGACCTTGACGGAGTTGACCAGCAGGACAGATGCCTCCTCCAGTGTTCCCTGTTTGCCGTTGGTCGGATGGAGAAACTTCAGATCGATTTCAGGCGGGCAGAGGTCGATCATGACCTGTTCCATGCCGGGGGACGGTTTTGCAATATAAACAGCAGTGTTGTTCATAAAGATTATCTCCTTTCTCTTTTTATTTCCGTAAAACTGAAAATGTTGTTATCAGCGGCAGAGCGTCAGAATGTCGGCCACTCTCGTCTCGGGCGTGATCCCCATGATGGCATCGTACAGTCTGTCCTGATCTGCCTGGGAGAGATACTCCTCGGTGCACATGGCGAGCTTGCCGCGCATGTCCGCCTCGGACAAAGGGGACTCCGGCTCGCCCTTGGGCAGTTGGATATCCACCACGACGTTGTCCCTGTCGGAGTAGCACAGCTCCAGACGGGAGCCTCGGATTCCCTTGGCCCGGTCCTCACAGGCGGGATCGAGCTCCACCTCGGTCAGCCCGATGATCCGGCGGGCGTCATCGCTCAGCTCTGCCGTCCCTGCCAGGTCGCGGAAGCTGTAGTTGCCAGTCGTCATGGCGCAGGCCAACGCGTAAAAGATGGAGAACTTCGCGTCGTCCTCGCTGGCGGGATAGCGGATATTGCCGACGCTCTTGATACTGGCGGCATAGGTGTAGATGATGATCTTCTCCAGCTTGTCCAGATCAAGCTGACCGCTGCGATAGATGTCGATGCCGGCGTCGACTGCGGGATGGAGATGGCGGCATGCGGGGTACAGCTTGATATAGGCGGTGGTGATCATATACTTTTTGCCAAGCCCATCCGTCAGGGCGTCGGGATTGACCTCATCGGCAAAGGCATGGAAGAAGCTCTTGGGGCCTTCAAAGGGGTCCTGGGGCGGGACGACGCCGGGCTTGCCGGCAAGCAACGCGGAAATGACGCCGGAATGAGAGGCATGCGCCGGGTTGACGGGCTTGGTCATCTGTCCGCTGTCGGAAACGTTGAACAGGCCCGCAGCGTGCAGTGCCCCGAGACTGATCGCCTTGTGGAGCGTATCTTCGTCATAGCCCAGGAGCTTACCACAGGCGGTGGACGCGGCGACTGCGCCGATCACGCCCGTACCGTGGAAGCCGCGATTAAAGAGCGAGGGCATAACGGCGTTGCCCAGACGGACGTACATCTCATAGCCGGCAACGATGGCGGTGATCACATCCGTCATCGGCAGGCCTCGGGCCTCTGCCAGGGCAAACACCGGTGGAACGATGGTGACGTCCGGATGGCCCATGGCCGTCTTGTGCCCGTCGTCCATGTCAGCGCCGTGGCCATAGGCGGCGTTGGCAAAGGCGGCATTGGCAGCAGGGTATTTCTTTTGGGTGAACAGGACTGTGCTCTGTGGCGCACCGCCCATCTCCTCCAGCACTTCCCCGATCGCGTCGTTGAGAGCGCCGTTGATCTTCCTGCCGGCGTAGGCGGCAGCCACAAAGTCGAGAATGCGACGCTTGGTCTCAGTCACGACCGCTTCCGGCAGATCCTCATAGCGGAGGCCGGCAATGAATCTTGCAAAAACGCGGCTTTTTAGTTCGGTGTTTTCCATAATATTTTCTTCCTTTCTGCCGGGATGGGCACGGCGTTGAACGCGGATACATCTCGAATTCGGCCGCAGTGAATCGATCAGATGATCTTGCGGGCTTTGTAATCCTCAAAGTCCGTTTCCGACAGGCCCAGCAGGTCACAAAAGATCTCGTGGTTGAACTCGCCCATGGCGCGCCCTGTCCACTTGATCTTGCCGGGCGTCTCGCTCAGGCGGGGGGTCACCGCGGGTTGGGCCACAGTGCCGAAGGTCTCGTCGGGCAGGATCTGGATATTCCCACGCGCTTGGAAATGCTCGTCGTTCCAGATATCTACAATGGAGAAAATGGGCACGCAAACCGCTTTTTCTCTGTCGCATGCGGCCGCAATCTCCTCATAGGTGTGGGCAAAGCACCATTCGGTCGTCGCCTCGATCAGCTCATCCTCATGCTCGGTGCGCAGCTCCATGGTCGGGTACTTCTCTGCCAGATCCTCCCGATCCATCGCCTTCATCAGGTAGCGGAAGGTGCGGGAAGAGCTGCAGGCGAGGTTAAAGAACTTGCCGTCCTTGCTTTCATACACATCGCCGGGAGGCGAGCCGACCTTCTTACCGCGCTCCATCACAGTTCCGGTGGAGTAATAATTACTCACAAGGACCTCCTGCAGACGGAACATTGACTCGTAGAGAGAGGCGTCCACTTCCTGGGACTTCTTGTTGATGATGGCGACCAGCGAGCCGATCATGGCGAACAGTCCCGTCAGATAATCGCATAGGGAGAAAGCCGGGTTGACAGGGCGTCTGTCGGCAAAGCCGGTGATGTAGGTAGGCCCGGCATAGCCGGTGATGGCGTTGCCGAAACCGGATTTGTCCTTGTATGGTCCGGTCTGACCGTAGCCTGTGACATGGGTCACGATAATGTCGGGATTCGCCGCACGCAGCTTGTCCATGCCCAGCCCCCATTTTTCAAGCGTTCCGACCCGGAAGTTTTCGATGATCACGTCACTCTTGCCCACCAGCTTGAGAAACAGCTCCTTGGCCTCCGGCTGATGCAGGTCGAGGGTCACGGTTTTCTTGTTGCGGCCCAGCGCATTCCAGCGCAGACCTATCCCATCCTTGGCAGGGTTCATCTCACGGGAGGGATCTCCCACGCCGGGCATCTCGACCTTGATGACCTCGGCTCCGAAGTCGGCAAACATGGCCGCGGCAAAGGGCCCACCCACCACGGTGGAGAGATCCAATACCCGGATTTTTTCAATATTTTCCACAGCGTGTGATCCTTTCAGTGTTTTTTATTCCAGTTCCATTCCCGTATGGATCATCAGATTATTCTGATCGACCGCCTTTTGGCTCTTGCCGAAGCGCTGACGCAGGGCTTCTTCCACCGCTGCGATGTCCAGAACGGGCGCTTTCTTGAGCATATAGCCTGCGGCGACCAGGTTTGCAGAGCCCTCGCGGCCCAGCTCACGGGCAATGGCCGTGAAGGGGTGGCCGAACTGCGCAGCCGCGCAGTTGTCATCGGGCGTGACCATATCGCTGTCATAGATCAGCAGAGAGCCGGGCTTCATCTTGTCATAGTAACGCTGATAGGCCACCTGGGCAAAGCAGAGCACAATGTCGGGGTCGGTGCATTCGGGGTAAGAGATCCCCTCGTCGCTGATAATCAGGTCCGCCTTGGTAAACGTGCCGCGGGATTCGGCGCCGTAGGCCGTTGTCACAACCACGTTTTTCCCGATATTGGTTGCCGCCTCGCCGAGAATGTTGGCGAAGGAGAGCAGGCCCTGCCCGCCGACGCCGCTGGCGACGATCTGATACTTGCTCATTCTCCTCTGGCCTCCTTTGCCATTTTTGCATAGAGGACCGCGTAGTCCTCGCGGTCGTTGCGGTCGACGAGCTTGCCGGTAAGCAGCTTGCCCTTGAGTTCTTCGGGTGACATTTTTGCGGCCTTGGCCACGGGTACGGTGCCCTCCTTGATCTTGAGCATCTGCTCGGCAGGCGTGCCCATTTTGTTCAGTCTGCCGTAATGGGTAGGGCAGGCGGCGAGAACGTCAATGAAAGCAAAGCCCGGCTTTTCGGTCGCCTCGATAATCATTTTCTGCAGTTCCAGCACGTCATAGGCAGTCGTTCTGGCAACGTAGGATGCGCCGGCCGCCTCCACAAGCTTGCAGGCGTCAAAGCCATCCTCCACCAGCCCATACCGGGACGTGGCGGTGATGCTGCCTTCAGGCGTGGTGCCGGAGTACTGGCCGCCGGTCATACCATAGTTATAGTTGTTGCCGAGAATGGCGGTGACGTTGATATTCCTTCTGGCGGCGTGGATCAGGTGATTGCCGCCGATGGTGGTGCCGTCGCCGTCGCCCATCAGGGCGAAGACGGTCAGCTCGGGGTTCGCCATGGCGATGCCCGTCGCGCCGGAAAGTACGCGGCCGTGCAGCATCTTGACTGTGTTGACACCGGGGTAGTTGACGATTTTAGCGAAACATCCGCTGCCGCTGACGATTACGACCTTCTCCAGGGGAAGCTGCATCTTTTCCAGCGCCTGGCCCAGCGCGTTGAAAATAATACCGTTGCCGCAGCCGGAGCACCAGATGTGAGGAAGCCGGTCATAACCGACATAGTCTTTCCATGTATACATCTCACTTGACCTCCTCAATGGCTTTGATGATCTCGTCCGGGGTGATCAGCTCGCCGCGGACCTTGGTGACACTGATGACTTTCCTGCCTTCCACATTGTATCTCTGTACCTCGCTGTAGAGCTGGCCGAGATTCAGTTCGGGAACAACGGCGAGCTTGGCCTGTGCCAGCGCTTTCTGTACGGCCTTGACCGGGAAGGGCCAAATGGTCTGGAGCTGAAGGACGCCGGCCTTGACGCCCTGCGCACGGAGCTTTTCCATGGCGCCGCGGGCGGAGCGGGCACTGCATCCAAAGGAGATCAGGACGATCTCCGCGTCTTCCATCTCATACTCTTTGGTATAGGCGATTTCTTCCGCGTGGTTCTCGATTTTGTCCCACAGATAGTGAACCAGCCTGTCGGAAACATCCGGCGTGGTCTTGGCCAAGCCCGTCTCATCGTGGGTTGAACTGACCATATGATAGATGTACTTGCTCCCAAAGGCGGCCAGGGTCGCCGGGTGATCGGGATCGAAGCGGTGGGGCAGGTACTCGCTCGGATCACACTGAGGGTCTCGGGATGCGGGCAGTTCCTCCGGCTTCGGCGTACGCAGACGGACATTTTCAACCATGTGAGCCACACTCGCGTCGGAAAGGATGATGACCGGGGTGCGGAAGCGGTAGGCCAGATGGAAGGCCTTTATAGCCAGCTCATAGCATTCCTCTACGGAAGCCGGGGCAAGCGTGATGATGCTGTGGTCGCTGTTGGTGCCCCAGCGAGCCTGCATAACATCGCCCTGAGCGGGCTTGGTGGCAAGCCCGGTTGCGGGACCGCCGCGCTGAACATCAACGATGACGCAGGGTACTTCACACATTACCGCATGGCCAATGTGCTCCTGCATCATGGAGAAGCCCAGACCGGACGTGGCGGTAAAGGATCTGGCCCCCGCGAGTGTCGAGCCCTCGACAGCAGTCATGGAGGACAGCTCATCCTCCATCTGCATGTAGACACCGCCGCAGAGCGGGAGAAGCTCGGAAGCTTTCTCGGCGATCTCAGAGGACGGCGTGATGGGGTAACCGGCGTAGAAGTTGGCTCCGGCCGCGATCGCGCCGCGGACGATAGCCTCGTTTCCCTGCATAAACATTACCTTGTCAGACATTTTTAATCACCTCTATCGCAAAGTCGGGGCAACGCAGCTGGCACATCCGGCAGGCGATACATGCCTCTGGATCAACGACCTCTGCTTTTTTCCCGGGCTGCAGCCCGAGAACCTTCTTGGGGCAGAACGCTACACAGATTCCGCAGCTCTTACATAGTTTCTGATTGATTGTGATCGTTGCTTTCATTTTTTCACCTCATAATCTATTGGAATCGCGCTGTCACAGAAACGAATTACCACTTTCGGCCAATCCCTCCTTCAAACAACTGCATTGCTTTTTTAAAACTTTGTTCATGTTAACTCTACCCCAAAGTCAGTGGAATGTGAAGCAAATATAAGTTGAAGCTTGACGATACTTTTGGTTGATAGTATAATAAAAACGCCATCTATCGAGCCTCATTTTTTGTGCATATCGCCAATTTTTTCACAGTTTAAGGAGGGAGACCCCCCTATGGATATCAGCGACTATACCTTCTTCAGCGTTCTCGCACGAGAGTTGAACGTCAGTAAAACCGCAGAGCTTTTGTACATTACGCCGCAGGCCTTGAGCAAGCGAATCATTAACCTGGAACGGTATTATGGCGTGGCTCTGTTTGAGCGCAAGCCCAAATTCCGTCTGACCTACGCCGGAGAGCGGCTGCTACAGTATTACAATGATATGGCACTGATGGAAGCACGTGCAAAGGCAGAGATCGCTGATATCGCCGACAGGAAGTCCGGCCGGGTTCGTATCGGTATCTCCCCCGTCAGAAGTGCGCACAGGTTCGCGCCGATCATCATACGTTTCAATGAGCTGTATCCCCGCGCAGAGATCAATATCTGCAACGAAAGCGTCACGGTCCTGCTCAAGAAGCTTCTCGACGGCGAAATCGATCTGGTCTTGTCGGTGTCCACGATCCAGAACACGAATGTGAAGAGCATTGACATTGCGACAGAAGGCACTTATTTCTTTATCTCAGATACCTGCCTGCGCCGTTTCTGTACCGATCAATACGAAAGCTTGCTCGAGGCGGAGCGGGAAAGTACGCCGGTCTCCATTCTAGAATTTGCCCGATGTCCCTTCGTTCTGCAGACCGCGGAAATGCGTGTCCGGCAAAAGATGGACGATGTCTTCGGACAGTACCAGCTCACGCCGCAGATCCTTCTCTCCGTGAACAGCAGCACGCTGCGCATGGATATGGTACAAAACGACCTGGGGGCTACAGTGTCCACCCTTTCGGACAAGGAACTGCTGCGCATGAGCAGGGATTCGTCTGCCGGAAAAAACGTCCACCGTTTCGCCATTCAGGAGCTGGCCGAAAAGAATATGGTAAAGGTATCTTATATGACCAACCGCTACATGCCGCAATACTGTCTGGATTTGATCGACTTGATCGTAGAGGAATACTGACAGCTTTGTCGCCAACCAATTTAGCTGTTCGCCGTGACAAAGCTGCGTAGATCAAGAACTGTTTCCATCTGTTTTCTCCGGCGGCGTGTATGTCGGCGAAAACACTTCCCAGCCTGCAAACCTCGTCGGCAAAGTCCTTCAGACTATGCCGACGATTAAAGCCCCTCCTGCGGGAGGGGCTTGCTGTTTTTCAAAGGATTTGCATATTTTATCCATCTGCGGTACACTGTATTATCATCAGGAGAATGAGGAAACCGCCATGTACGATTATATTCGTTACGCATCCCCGCTGGGGATGCTGACTGTCGCCGCCGAGGGTGATGCGCTGACGGCGCTGGTGATCGACGGCCAGAAGCACGCCGAACGGCACCTGGCCGGAGAAGGCCGGGAGCTGGAAACGCCGATCCTGCGTACGGCGCGGCTGTGGCTGGACCGTTACTTTGCGGGCGCGCGGCCCGTTCCCGCAGATCTGCCGTGCGTGCCGAAAGGGACCGCCTTTCAAAAGCGCGTCTGGACAGAGCTGCTGACCATCCCCTACGGACATACGGACACCTACGGCGCCATTGCGCGGCGGCTCGGCAGTTCGGCCCGCGCCGTGGGCAGCGCTGTCGGCCGCAATCCTCTGTCGGTCATGATCCCCTGCCACCGCGTCCTGGCCGCTGACGGCGGTCTGACCGGCTATGCCGGAGGAGTGGAAAACAAGGAAAAGCTCCTGCGTCTCGAGGGCATACTGAAATAAAGGAGAACCCGTCATGCACATCTATGGAACGCTTGGCCCGGCCTGTGCCGCGGCGGATATATTGGAACAAATGCTTTGCGCCGGTATGACCGGCGTGCGGCTGAATCTGTCCCACGTGACGCTCACCCAGGCCGAGCCGCAGCTGGCCGCTCTGCGGGAGGCCGCCGAACGCTGCGGGAAGCCGGTCGAGCTGCTCATCGACATGCAGGGGCCGGAGCTGCGCGTCGGCGTGCTTGATGCCCCGCTGCCGCTTGCGGCGGGCGCGCGCGTTCCCCTGGACGCATTGGCCCTGCCGCCTCAGGTACGCGCGGTCCTCACGCCGGGACAGGCGCTGCTGCTGGACGACGGCAAGCTGTTGCTGACCGTGAAGGACGCAGACACGGCCGAGGTGCTGCGCGGCGGCACGCTGCAAAGCCGCAAGAGCGTAGCCCTGCCCGGCTGCGAGGTCAGCCTTCCGCCGCTGACGGAGAGCGACCGGCTGAATCTCGCGGCAGCGAGGACCTTCGGCGTGACCGGTGTGATGCAGCCCTTCGTCCGCAGCGCGGAGGATCTGCGCGCGGTGCGTGCCGCGATGGACGCGGCCGGCGGGGAGGATATCCGCCTGTTTGCCAAAATTGAGAATCAGCAGGGCCTGGAGCAATTGCCGGCGCTGATCGACGCTGCCGACGAAATCGTCATCGCCCGCGGGGATCTCGGCAACGCCATGCCCTTATGGGAGCTGCCCGGGGCGCAAAAGCGCATCGCGGCCCAGTGCCGGGAGAAGGGGCGGCCCTTCATGGTGGTGACCCAAATGCTCAGCTCGATGGAAATCAGCCCCGTGCCCACCCGGGCCGAGGTCAGCGATATCTTCAACGCTGTTCTGGACGGCGCCGCCTCCGTCATGGTCACGGGCGAGACCGCCGTGGGCCGCTATCCGGTGGAGGTCATCCGCTATCTCATCAACACCGTACACGCGGCGCAGGCGTATCTTACCGCACAAAATTCGTAAGTTTTTTTCTGTTATACGCCCTCTTTTTCATGCTCCCCTATTGCAATACCCACTATGGGGGTGTATAATGCTGTCAATTCATACCACCCAACTAGGAATAAATTTTTATCATCCCCCAGCGGGGTATACAGGAGGAACACATGGAAATCTTAAAGGTAACGGATCTGCACGTTTCGGTTGAGGACAAGGAGATCCTGCACGGCTTGAATCTCACGGTAAACGCCGGCGAGACCCACGTACTCATGGGTCCCAACGGCGCCGGTAAGAGCACCTTTGGCAACGCCCTGATGGGCAATCCCGCCTATGAAGTCACCGATGGCTCGGCTCTGTTTGGCGGGGAGGAGCTGCTGGACATGCCGGTGAACAAGCGCGCGCAGAGCGGTCTGTTCATGTCCTTCCAGAACCCCATTGAGGTGCCGGGCATTTCGCTGGAGAACTTTATCCGCACCGCGCTGGAGCAGCGCGGCGGCAAGCGCGTGCGTCTCTGGGACTTCCGCAAGGAAATGAAGGCCACGCTCCAGTCTTTGCAGATGGACGAGGGCTATGCCTCCCGTGACCTAAACGTGGGCTTTTCCGGCGGCGAGAAGAAAAAGGCCGAGATCGTGCAGCTGCTGATGCTCAAGCCCAGCCTCGCCATCCTGGACGAGACGGACTCGGGCCTTGACGTGGACGCGGTGCGCACCGTCTCCCGCGGCGTGGAGGAGTTCCAGAAGAACAAGGACGCGGCCCTGATCATCATCACCCACAACACCGGCATTCTCTCCTCCCTGAAGGTGGACAAGGTGCACGTGCTGGTGGAGGGCAAGATCGTGGCCGAGGGCGGCGCCGACCTCATTGACGAGATCAACCGCGACGGCTTTGCCCGCTTTGAGGAGGAGCGCGCCAATGGCTGAGGAAAAAACCTTTGTCGAAGACGTAGACCGCTCCCGTTACGACTTTCGCAACGACGACGGCGACAGCTACAAGGTGGACGAGGGGCTGACCCCCGCCATCGTAGAGCAGATTTCCCGGGAAAAGAACGACCCGGACTGGATGCGGGACTTCCGCCTCAAGTCTCTGGACATTTTCAACCGCACCGACATGCCCGACTGGGGTCCCTCCATCGAGGGGCTGAACATGGAAAACATCGTCACCTACGTCCGGCCGCACACCAAGATGTCCGCCACCTGGGACGAGGTGCCTGCCGAGATCAAGGACACCTTCGAGCGCTTGGGCATCCCCCAGGCCGAGCGTGAGTCGCTGGCCGGCGTGGGCGCGCAGTACGACTCGGAGCTGGTGTACCACAACGTCAAGGCGGAGGTTGCCGCGCAGGGCGTCATCTATACCGACCTTGAAAGCGCGCTGCACGGCCCCAAGGCCGACATGATCCGCGAGCACTTCATGCACCTGGTTCCCCCGACGGATCACAAGTTTGCCGCTCTGCACGGCGCGGTGTGGTCCGGCGGCTCCTTCGTGTATGTTCCGCCCGGCGTTTCGGTCGAAATTCCGCTGCAGTCCTACTTCCGGCTCAACTCCCCCGGCGCGGGCCAATTTGAGCATACGCTCATCATCGTCGACGAGAACGCCTACCTGCACTTTATCGAGGGATGTTCCGCCCCGAAGTACAATGTGGCCAACCTCCACGCCGGCTGTGTGGAGCTCTACGTGGGCAAGAACGCCACCCTGCGTTACTCGACCATTGAAAACTGGTCGAAGAACATGTACAACCTCAACACCAAGCGTGCCCGTGTGGAAGAGGGCGGCAAGGTGGAATGGGTTTCCGGCTCCTTCGGCTCCCACGTCAGCTACCTCTACCCCATGAGCGTGCTCAACGGCCGGGGCGCCAAGTCGGAGTTTACCGGCGTCACCTTCGCCGGGGCAGGCCAGAATCTGGACACCGGCTGCAAGGTCGTGCACAACGCCCCCGACACGACAAGCTACGTCAATACCCGCTCCATCTCCAAGTCCGGCGGCATCAGCACCTTCCGCTCCGCCGTGGTGGTGGGTCCCAAGGCGGAAAACAGCAAGTCCGCCGTCTCCTGCCAGTCTCTGATGATCGATGATATCTCCCGCTCGGACACCATCCCCGCCATGGATATCCGCACCGACAAGGCCGACATCGGCCATGAGGCGCGCATCGGCCGCATCAGTGACGACGCGGTGTTTTATCTCATGAGCCGCGGTATCTCCGAGGAGGAGGCAAGGGCTCTGATCGTCAGCGGCTTTGCCGAGAACGTGTCCAAGGAGCTGCCGCTGGAGTACGCGCTGGAGATGAACAATCTCATCCGCATGGAAATGAAAGGCGCGATCGGGTGATGAAGATGGAAATGAAACTGAACAAACCCCTGGCCAACACCTATGGCTGGCTGCATGTCAACGGCACCCTGGTCGAGGCCGTTGTGGAAAACACCGCCGCGCTGCGCGAGGAGCTTCCCGCCGGCGTCGGCGTCGAAACGAAGAACGAAAGCCCCTGTCCCGCCCTCAAGACCGGCGCGGGTACGGAGACCGCGGCGCTGCTCGCCGGGGTGGAAAAGCATGTTTACACCGTGGCCGCCGGGCAGAAGATCGCAGACCCGCTGCGCCTGACGCTGGATTTCAGTGCCCCCAACACCGGGGCGGAGTTCTGCTTTTCCCTGGCCGACGACAGTGAGCTGACCGTCATCCTGGACTACACGGGCGGCGTGGATACCGCCGCGGTGCGCACCACCGCCGTGCTCGGCAAAAACGCCCGCCTGCGCCTGGCGCAGGTGCAGCGCCTGAACGACGGCGTCACCTTTATCAGCGACCTCGGCGGCTCCGTCGATGACGGCGGCACGCTTTCACTTAGCCGTCTGGTCCTCGGCGGCGAAGCTACCTATGACGGCTGTTCCATCGCCCTGGAGGGCACGGGCAGCGCCTGCGCCATCGACGCGGGCTACCGTCTGGGCGGCACGCAGAAGCTGGACATGAACTATGAGGCCGTACACACCGGTAAAAAGACCAACTGTGAAATGCGCGTAGCGGGCGTGCTGGCTGACAAATCCTTCAAGCTGCTGCGCGGCACCATCGACCTCAGGCGCGGCTGTGCCGGGGCGGTCGGCAATGAGGTGGAGGACGTGCTGCTCATGGATGAGACGGTGCGCAACCAGACCATCCCCGTCATCCTCTGCGCGGAGGAGGACGTCGTCGGCAACCACGGCGCGACCATCGGTCGCCTGGACGAGCAACTGATCTATTACCTGGAAAGCCGCGGCATGGAACGCGACGCCATTTACGAAATGATGGCCCGGGCCCGCGTGGACGCGGTCACCCGCCGTATCCCCGATCCGCAGATGGTACAGGAGTTGCTTGGTGAGGAAGGAGAATGACCATGACAAAACAAGAAATTCTGGCCGAGGATCTTGCCATCCGCAGCCGTTTCCCATTGATCGCCGGGCACCCGGAGATTGCCTATCTCGATAACGCGGCAACCACCCAGCGGCCCGACACGGTGCTCTCCGCCATTGAGAAATTCTACCGTGAGGATAACGCTAACCCCCTGCGCGGCCTCTATGCCCTGAGCCAGCGGGCCACCGACGCCTACGAGAACGCCCGCGAGAACGTGCGCGCCTTCCTCAACGCCTCGAGCACCGAGGAGATCATCTTCACCCGCAATGCCAGCGAGAGCCTGAACCTGGTGGCCTACAGCTGGTGCAGCGCCTTTTTGAAGGCCGGGGACGAGATTCTCGTCACCATCATGGAGCACCACAGCGACATGCTTCCCTGGCGGCAGGCTGCCGAGCGTGTCGGCGCCACCCTTCGCTTCCTGGAGTGTGATGACGAGGGTCTGATCACGGAGGAGGCCTTCCGCGCCGCTTTGACGGAGAAGACCCGGCTCGTTGCCATGGTGCAGATTTCCAACGTTCTCGGCGTTGAGAACGACATCCGTACCTTTGCCGCCATCGCCCATGCCCAGGGCGCCGTCTTTGTCTGTGACGGTGCGCAGAGCGTCCCCCACATTCCTGTGGATGTGCAGGCGCTGGACGTGGATTTCCTCGCCTTCTCGGGCCACAAGATGTGCGGTCCCATGGGCATCGGCGTCCTGTACGCCAAGAAGCAGTGGCTGAAAAAAATGCCCCCCTTCCTCTACGGCGGGGAGATGATCGAGTACGTCACCCGCGAGGACGCTACCTGGGCGGAGCTGCCCCACAAGTTTGAGGCCGGCACCGTCAATGCCTCCGGTGCGGTGGGTCTGTCCGCGGCAGTGGATCTCTACCGCGAGATCGGCTTCGACACCATCGTGCGGCGGGAGCAGCGTCTGGGCCGCCTCGCCTTTGAAGTGCTCAGCGCCAATGAGCACATTCATATCATCGGCGCGAAGAATGCCGACGCGCACCACGGCATCTTCACCTTCACGCTCGACGGCGTGCACCCGCACGACATTGCCACCATTCTCGACGGCGACAACGTCTATATCCGGGCCGGTCACCACTGCGCCCAGCCGCTGATGCAGTTTTTGCAGACGCCCTCCACCGCGCGCGTCAGCCTGGCATTCTATAACACCGAGGAGGAGATCCTCCGTCTGGGCGAGTGTCTCGGCCAGATCCGGGGGAAGATGGGCTATGGAGACTAGAAGCTTTTACAATCAGATCCTGACCGAGCACAACCTGCGTCCGGCCAACAAGCATCCCCTGGAGGGGGCAAATATGGAGCTGCGCGGCGTCAATCCCAGCTGCGGCGACAACATCACGTTGCAGCTGCGGGTGGAAAACGGCGTCGTGGAGGACGGGGCCTATGTGGGCGACGGCTGCGCCATCTCCCAGGCTTCGGCCGATATCATGCTCGACCTTGTGATTGGCCGCAGCGTGGACGAGGCCCTGCATCTGAGCAAGCTCTTTCTGCGCATGATCAAGGGCAAGGTCACCGACGAGGAGCTGGAGGAGCTGGAGGAAGCCGGCGCCCTGCAGGACATCTCCCACATGCCTGCCCGCGTCAAATGCGCGGTGCTGGGCTGGCACACGCTGGACACCCTGCTCGATCCTGACGCGGAGAACGAGGACTGAGCCATGCTGATATCCACCAGAGGCCGCTATGCCCTACGCGTGCTGGCGGAGATGGAGCGCATGGGCGGGGACAGCTTTCTCCCGCTCAGCGAGATCTCCCGCCGTCAGGGGATTTCGGAAAAATATCTGGAGAGCATTATGGTGATCCTGGTCAAAAGCGGCATTGTCGAGGCCTCCCGCGGCCGCGCCGGTGGCTACCGCTTCAAGCGTCCGCCCGACTCCATCACCGTCTGGGAGGTGCTGGAGGCCACCGAGGGCAGCCTTGCCCCCGTCTCCTGCCAGAAAACGGACGCCGATCCCTGCGAGCGCGCATCTGAATGCTGCTGCGTTCCGTTGTGGCAGGGTTTGGAGGATGTGATCAGCGCCTACCTCTCCCGTTTTACCATTTGCGATCTCGCCGCCGAGGGCGGTGTATTCTGAAAGTGAGTTGACCGACCAATGCCCATCAAAATTCCCAATGAGCTGCCCGCGAAGGGGATCCTGGAAGCGGAAAACATCTTTGTCATGGATGAAAGCCGCGCGACCTCGCAGGACATCCGTCCGCTGCAGATCGCCATTTTGAACCTGATGCCGCTCAAGGAAAACACGGAGCTTGATCTGCTGCGTGTTCTCTCCAACTTCCCTATTCAGGTGGAGATCACCTTCCTCAAAACCGCGACCTACGCCTCAACGCACACCGATGTGTCCCACATGGATCAGTTCTATGTCACCATCGACGACGTGGCCGAGCGCAACTTTGACGGTCTGATCATCACCGGCGCGCCCATTGAGCATCTGGAATTTGAGGAGGTTGCCTATTGGCCGGAGCTCTGCCGCATCTTCGAGTGGTCCAAGACCCATGTCTTCTCCACCTTCCACATCTGCTGGGGCGCTCAGGCGGGGCTATACTATCACTACGGCGTGCAAAAGCACATGCTGCCCGAGAAGCTCAGCGGCGTGTATCTGCACCGGGTGCTGCACCGCAAAAAAATGCTCATGCGCGGCATGGACGATTATTTCTACGTGCCCCAGTCCCGCAACACCACCATCGACGAGGAGGCCGTGCGCTCGAATCCCGAGCTCTACGTCGTAGCCGACAGCGAGCGCTGCGGCAGTTATCTGATCCTCGCCTGTTCTTCGCGGCAGGTCTTTGTCACCGGCCACTCGGAGTATGACCGCTACGATCTGGATCGGGAGTACCGCCGGGATCTGGCCAAGGGCATCAACCCCAGCGTGCCGGAGAACTACTATCCCGACGATGATCCCAGCCGGGAGCCGATCCTCTCCTGGCGTTCCAGCTCCAACTGTACATACACCAACTGGCTCAACTTCATCTACCAGGAGACACCTTATCGGCTCTCCGAGATCCGACCCGTTTCGGAGGACAGCTACCTGCTGCATTCTTCCATGGACGACATCCACCGGCGCCAGGGCTGAAGCCCTTGCGCCGGTGGCGTTTTTTTGCTAGAATGAAACGAACATGAACGACATGGGAGGTCTGTACCATGGCTCACAATACCGATCCGCGCCTGCAAAACCAGGTGATCTACTCCGTCTACGTCCGCGCCCACACCCCGGCGGGGACCTTCCGCGCCGTGATCGACGACCTCGACCGCATCCGCGCGCTGGGCACGGACATTGTCTGGCTCATGCCCATCCACCCCATCGGCGTTCAGGGCAAAAAGGGCAGCCTGGGCTGTCCCTACGCCAACCGCGACTACCGCGGCGTCAACCCCGCCTACGGCACGTTGGAGGATTTCAGGGCCCTGGCCGACGCCATCCATGCCCGCGGCATGAAGCTGATGATCGACGTGGTCTATAACCACACCTCCCCCGACTCGGTGCTCTGGCAGGAGCACCCGGAGTTTTTCTACAAAAAGCCCGACGGTCGCCCCGGCAACAAGGTGGGCGACTGGACGGATGTGATCGACCTGGACTACCGCGTGCCGGCGCTCTGGGACTATCAGATAGAGAGCCTGTGCCAATGGGCCGAAATCGTCGACGGCTTCCGCTGCGATGTGGCCTCCTTTGTGCCGCTGGATTTCTGGAAAAGGGCCCGCGCCGCCGTGGAGCAGGTTCGGCCCGGCTGCCTGTGGCTGGCCGAGAGCGTGCATCTGAGCTTTGGCAGCTTCTACCGCCGCGCCGGGTTTTACGCCTGCCGCGATACGGAGCTGTTTGAGGCTTTTGATATGGAGTATGAGTACGACATGCTGGAGTATGAGTACGACATGCGCGAGTGCTTTGATCGGTATCTGGCCGGGAAGGTCCCTCTGTCCCAGTATACCGACATGCTCAACGTACAGGAGGCGCTCTACCCGGCCAACTATAACAAGCTGCGCTTTCTGGAAAACCACGACCAGCCCCGCATCGCCTCCCTGGTGACGCAGGAGCGTGCGCTCATCAATTACACTGCCATGCTCTACTTCCTCAAGGGCACGACGCTGCTCTATGCCGGGCAGGAATTTGCCGACACCCACCTGCCCAGCCTCTTTGAGCGCGAGGTGATCGACCGTGACACCGGCCGCGATCTCAGTCCCTTGCTTACCCGGCTTGGAGAAATCAAGCGCCGCCTCGGTAGGGACGATTTCTTCTTTGCCCGCGCCGAGGATGGCTCCGATGTCGCCGTCATGGAGCGCGAAAATGCCGACAGTCTCAAGCTGGGCGTTTTCTCTTTGCGCGCAAAACCCGCCGAGATCTCGGTCGCCGCGGCGGATGGAGATTATGTAAACCAGATTGACGGGAATATCATCCCCGTCCGGGATGGGAAGCTGCTCTGCACCGGTGAGCCGATCATCCTCATTCTGCCCCGGCATTGAGCCTATAAGAAAACAAAACAGCCTTCACCGTATCCAGTGAGGGCTGTTCTGTTCTTCTTATCTTTGCTTATAACCCGGCTTACAGCAGCTCGTTGATCTTGGCCTCGATGGTCTTGGCCACATCTTCGGGAACGATCTTCTTGCTGACGACCAGATCGAAAATCTCGCCGCAGGATTTCTTATTGAAAAGCTTGATGGGATATTTCATGATCTGGGGGGCATACTGCTCGATAACCGCCTTACATTTCTCGTTGGCAAAGCAGTCCTTCACGGTCAGGCTTCTAAAATCCATAATGCAACCTCCTGCGAAAAAGTACCATAACGGTCTGTATTTATTGTAGCACCAAGTCCTTTTCCCGTCAACCAAGCCGGACCCTTTGGGTATGATTAATCTTTGCAGTTTGCTCATAAGAAATTCTTATCGCCATTTGGAAGTTTTTGACGAATTTTCAGACAAATATCCCCTCTTTTGTCTATCCATAAATTTTCCTTATCGCTGAATTCAGAGTTTTCATTTGCTTTTGTTTTCCCTATTTCATAGGATAGATTCAGATACCCGGCGGACACCTGTCCGCTGCTCTGGAGCAAAGAAAAGGGAGGCGAGCAAGGCATGGATGCGGCCAGAAAAAAAGAGCTGTTTGAAGACTGCAGTGTGAAAAACGCCATTTTTCGCATGGCTGTTCCCACTGTTATTGGGCAGATTATTCTTGTGATCTACAACATGGCTGATACCTTTTTTATCGGCCTTACCAATAACGACGCCATGCTCACCGCCGTCACCGTATGCATGCCCGCCTTCATGTTTCTCTCCGCCATTTCCAACCTCTTCGGCGTCGGCGGGGCCAGCGTGATCTCGCGGGCGCTGGGTTCCAATCTGCCCGGCCGGGTCCGTTCGGCCGCGGCCTTTGCCTTCTGGGGCTGTCTGCTGACCACAGCCTTCTACTCTCTGTTGGCCTTTGTCTTCCGCCACTTCTTCATCGACCTGTTGGGCGGCACCGATCCCGCGGCCCACAGCGCCGCGGTGGAGTATCTGACCTACACGGTGATCTATGGCGGCGCCGCCACCTCGGTGGGTGTGCTGCTGTCCCACCTGATCCGGGCGGAGGGGCGTGCGCTGTGCGCCAGCATCGGCATCGCCCTGGGCGGTATCTTGAACATCGCCCTGGACCCGCTCTTTATGTTTGTAATCCTGCCTCCGGGGAAGGAGGCCATGGGCGCCGCCATGGCGACCACGCTCTCGAATATCATTTCTCTGTTGTTCTTTGTGTCCGCTCTATTGTATAATCATAAGCAGTCCTATCTGTCCTTCCGCCTGCGCTATGTCCACTGCGGGGAGCATGTGTCCATGCCGGTGCTTGCCGCCGGTATCCCGGCCTGCGTCATGACGCTGTTTGAAAACATCTCCTACGCGGTGCTGGATAAGCTGATGAGCTTCTCGGGTCTTCCCATGCAGGCCGGCATCGGCGTTGCCAAGAAGGTCAACATGCTGGCCCACTGCATTGTGCGCGGCATAGCCCAGGGCTCCCTGCCCCTGATCGGGTACAACTTCGCCGCCGGCAATATCAAGCGTATGCGCGAATCGGTGCGCGTGGCGCACCTGTACGCGGTGGTGATGGCGGCGCTGTGCATGGCGGTCAGCTTCATTTTTGCCCGGCAGCTGACTGAGATCTTCATCCACAACGGCTCGACCTCGCTCCATTACGGGACCGCTTTCCTGCGCATTTTGTGCGTAGGCGGTCCCTTCTCCGCCAGCGCATACACCTATATTTCCTTCTTCCAGGCTGTCGGTGAGGGACGCAAGTCCTTCCTGCTGGCCATCCTGCGCAAGGGCGTCGTGGACATTCCGCTGATGTTCCTGCTGCAAAATCTGCTTCCCATCTACGGGATCGTGCTGGCCACACCCATTGCCGACGCAATTTGCTGCGCGGTCGCCGGTCTGACGTTCACCGCCTATATCAAGCATATCCGTAAAAACAGCGCGACGGCGCCCGGGCAAATCAAGCTGGCTTGAGTCTTTGCCGTCGGAAAGGAGGTCCTCCATGGTTGATACCCGCCTGTATTCTCTGATCAAAATTGTCGAAACCGGCAGCTATACCAAGGCCGCCGAGCAGCTTTCCCTCTCCCAGCCTGCCGTCAGCCAGCATATCCGCCAGTTGGAAAACACGCTGAATGTCAAGATTTTTGAGCACGCGCACAACAAGTTCCATCTGACGCCGGAGGGTGAGATCGTCGTCAACTACGCCCGGCGCATGATCGCCCTGTATAACAACCTGGAGCAGGCGCTGAAAAACGAGCGCGAGCGTACCCGTTCCCTCACGGTCGGCATCACCCACACCGCCGAGAGCAGTGCCATCATCGAGGCGTTGGTGGCCTATACCGACAGCTACGAGGGGCTGAACATCAAGATTCTTACCAACACCACGGACAAGCTGTATTCCATGCTGAAAAACTATGAGCTGGATTTCGCCTTTGTGGAGGGGAAGATCAACGACCCCGCGCTGAGCTATATCATGCTGGACACGGACTGCCTGATTCTGGCTGTGCCGCCCGATCACGCGCTGGCCAGGCAGACTATGGTGACCATCAGCCAGCTGCGTAAGGAAAAGCTGATCCTGCGTCTGCCCAACTCCAACACCCGCAATCTCTTTGCCGCCTCGCTGGAGAGCCAAAATCTGTCCATCGACGACTTCAACATTACGCTTGAAATCGACAGCATTTCCTCCATCAAGGATCTGATCCGCCGGGGCTTCGGCGTGTCGGTGCTGGCCAAGAGCGCTTGTCTGGACGACCAGCGCAAGAAACAGCTGGCCCTGCTGCCGATCGAAAACCTCAGCATGATCCGCGAGACGAACATCGTCTATCTCAAGTCCTATGAGCATCCGGAGCTGCTGCACGGCATTGTCAGTAAGTATAACGAAATGCAGGGCATGTGAGGCAGCCCATCGTAAAAGGACGGACGCAGATCGCGTCCGTCCTTTTCGTCCGTCCTTTTACTATGCCATTGCCGCCGAGAGCGTGCGGAAAATCAGCTCCTGCCCCAGGCGGGAGGGATGAATGCCGTCGGCACACAAAAGCTCCTCCGGGCTGTGCCCGTCCTTCAGGAACACCTTGCGCAGATCGATCAGCTCCAATTTTTCCATCCCGGCAATCGACTCGATCAGCGCCGAATAATGCGCCTGCCAGCGGGTGATGGCCTCCACATCGCCCAGCCAGCGCAGAATATTGTCCTGGTTGAGTCCGTCGCGGCAGATGAAGCGCAAATAGCTGCGCGAGTGGATCGGCGGCAGCGTCAGCGCCACCGGTCGACGGCCGCTCTTGCGGATCAGGCGCACGGCCTCCCGATACTCGGCCACGAACTGTGTCGGCGGCGTCTTACATGCGTAAACACCGGTGGGATGCTCGGCGATGGCCGCCCAATCAAAATCGCAGTCATTGCCTCCGAATTCCAGTACCGCCAGCTCCCCCGGCTCATATTCCTTTGCGCTGTCCTTTTCGATGACGCTCATGGCCTTGCCAATGGTGCTGCCGAAATGCGCCTTATTGCGAATGGTCAGGCCATGCGCGGCGGTAAACTGCTGCTCCCATTCCCGGTTGACGCGGTACTTTCCGTCCTCCAACAGCACGCCCTTCAAAATGGAATCCCCATAGATCGTTATATTCATATCGCCCGCTCCCTGTTTGTGAAGCTTTCTAATCTAGTTTCTAAAACTATATTAAATCTTTTTCGTTTCCATGTCAATAGGTTTTCGGAATTCCGTATTGCCTATTTCCCGGAACTGTGGTAGACTTGCTCCAAAGAAGGTGACTGACTATGAACGATTTCAAGGATATCTGCTCCGCTCTCGCCGGGCATCGGCTCCCCCGCTGGGAGGCGCTGCCCGATCTGGAGCTGTACATGGACCAGGTGCTCAGCCTGACCGAGCGCTTTCTCGGCGCCTACCCCGGCTTTGACAGCAAGGGGCTGACGGCGTCGATGGTCAACAACTATGTCAAGCTCGGCGTGATCCCCGCGCCGGTCAAAAAGCGCTACAGCCGCGTGCACCTGGCGCGGCTGCTGATGGTCTGCCTGCTCAAGGCGGCGCTGCCCATCGCCTCTATTGGAACGCTGTTTTCCGCGGCTCTGCGCGACAGCACGGAGGAAGCGTTATATAACAGCTTCTGCGACGCTTTTGAGGCCACCGGAACAGCCGCCGTGGAGGTTGTGGATACGACGGCCCCCGCGCCGATAAGCGTGCTGTATGCTGCGCTGCGCTCTCAGGCGGAGCAGACGCTTGCCCTGCAGCTGCTCCCCTCGCTGGACGGCGAAAAATGAGCACAAAGCTTTATTGGGCGTCGGTTTCCCCTCTCTGCGACCAGGCGCGCTTTGACCGGCTGGCCGCTTCTGTCTGGCCTGCGCGACAGGAAAAGCTTCAAAAGCTGCGCTTTGACGGTGCACGGCGGCTCTCCCTGGGTGTGGCGCTGCTGCTGCAAAAGGCACTGCTGGATGCCGGGCTGTGGAGTGACGCCCTCGTCGAGGGGACCCATGGGAAGCTCTTTTTTGCCGACCTGCCCGATTTTCACTTTAGCTTCTCCCACAGCGGGGAGCGTGTGCTCTGCGCCGTGTCGGACGCTGACATCGGCTGCGATCTGGAGCGGCTGCACTCCTTTGATCTCCATGTAGCTGAGCGTTTTTTTCACCCGACGGAAGCGGCGTACCTTGTCTCCCTGCCGGAGGAGCAGCGGACGGAAGCCTTCTTCCGCCTCTGGACAGGCAAGGAGAGCTTCATGAAGGCCACGGGCCTTGGCTTTGCCCTGCCGATGAAGGACTTTGCCATTGTTCCGGACGGTGACCGGGCCACGGTCGCTCAGTCCTATGATGACCGTGACTACTGCCTGCGCTATGTTGCGCTGGATGACTACATCTGCGCCCTCTGCACAGTGGGCGCGTACAATGATTTTACCCTGATTCCCGTTGATTTTATAAGAAAATGAAACCCGCCGCTCATTGAGCGGCGGGTCAGACTGTAGACAAAGTACCCATCTGTCATTGCGAACCAGTGACCGTGTCACTGGTGTGGCAATCCGTATTCCCCGAAAGCCGCATATTTCCAGCACTTTACCGGAGAGCGGATTCCCACGCCAGTGTGAGCACTGGCTCGGAATGACGCTCTTTTTGAGGTTTGTCGACGACTTAACCCGCCGCTCAATGAGCGGCGGGTCAATCGTTTATGGACTTTACCGTTTTTTCTTTCCGAAGATGCTCCGTCCGGCCTCGCCGTCCAGATCGCCCATGGACGCGGCGAACTGGCGCAGCAGCTCCTTCTGGGAGCTCGTCAGGTTTTTCGGCACCTTCACCGTCACGGACACGAACTGGTCGCCGCGGCCGCTGCCCCTCAGATACGGGATTCCCTTCCCCTTGAGGCGGAAGACCGCACCGGGCTGGGTCCCCTCGGGGATGGTGAGCTTGACCTTGCCGTCGAGCGTGGGCACCTCGATCTCGGCGCCGAGGGCGGCCTGGGCATAGCTGATCTCCTGTTCGAGCAGGACGGAGGTCCCGTCGCGCTCAAATCGGGCGTGGGGCCGCACAATCACGCTCACCAGCAGGTCACCGGCAGGGCCGCCGTTGACGCCTGCGTTGCCGGCGCCGGGCTTGGAAATGGTCTGGCCGTCGTCGATGCCGGCGGGGATGTTGATTTCCACCTTGTGCTGGCGGCGGATCTTGCCCATCCCGCGGCAGGTTTTGCAGGGCTGGTGGATGATCTTGCCGGTGCCGCGGCACTTGGAGCAGGGAGAGCTGGACTGCATCACGCCGAAGGGCGTGCGCTGGTTGACGGTGACGTTACCCGTACCCTTGCAGTCGGGGCAGATCTCCGGCGTCGTGCCGGGGGCGCAGCCGTTGCCCTTACAGTCGGGGCAGGACTCCACCACACCGACGGCGACCTCCTTCTTGCAGCCGAAGGCAGCCTCCTCGAAGCTGATGTTCACCGTGGCACGAACGCTCTCGCCCCGGCGCGGCGCATTGGGGTTGGCGCGCGTGCCCCCGCCGAAGCCGAAGATATCCCCAAAGATATCCCCGAAGCCGCCAAAGCCGCCGAAATCACCGAAGCCCGCGCCGTTGAAGCCCGCGTTGGGATCGAAGGCGGCGTGGCCGTACTGGTCGTACTTCTTGCGCTTGTCCTCGTCGGAGAGCACCTCATAGGCCTCGTTGGCCTCCTTGAAGCGCTCCTCGCAGGCCTTGTCGCCGGGGTGCAGATCGGGGTGGTTTTCCTTGGTGATCTTGCGGTATGCTTTTTTTATTTCGTCTGCCGTGGCGTCCTTGTTGACGCCCAGCACCTCGTAGTAGTCTCTCTTATCGGCCATCCGATTCTCCTCATATACACACGCTTGAGGCGAAGCTGACACTTCGCCTCAAGCCAATGCGGTACTTGTTAGATGTGAATTACTTGTCGTCGTCCACGACCGTGTAGTCGGCGTCGTAGTAATCCTGGCCGCCATTGCCGGGATTGGGGCCGCCTGCGGCCTGGCTGGGATCGAAGCCGGCGCCCTGTGCGCCGCCCGCGGCCTGGTACAGCTTCTCGGAGATCTTGTAGAAGGCCTGGGTCAGCTCCTCGGTCGCGGCCTTGATGGCGGCGGTGTCGGTGCCGGTCAGGGCGGTCTTCAGCGCCTGGAGCTTGCCCTCGACCTCGCTCTTGTCGGCGGCGTCGAGCTTGTCGCCCATCTCGCTGAGGGTCTTCTCGGTCTGATAGACCATCTGATCGCCCTGGTTGCGGGTGTCGACCTCTTCCTTGCGTTTGGCGTCCTCGGCGGCGTACATTTCGGCCTCCTTGACGGCCTTGTCGATGTCCTCCTTGGACATGTTGGAGGAGGCGGTGATGGTGATGTGCTGCTCCTTGCCGGTGCCGAGATCCTTGGCAGAGACGTTCACGATGCCGTTG
>JAFTGE010000097.1 GCA_017458085.1 Oscillospiraceae bacterium | reverse complement strand
CTTCCCATGGTCAATTATATTGAGCAGCGCATGGGCTTCTTCTTCTGGACGGAGGAGCTTCCGGTGATGGAGGACGCGTCCGAGTTCGCGCGTCTCTACGCCGAGGCGGAGAGCGCTGCCGATCTTGACGAAAAGCTTGCCCTGTATATGGACGCTGTGCACAGCTACGGCGGGGAGTTTCTGCCCTCGCAGACCGCCGTCATTTGGGCGGCGCGGGAGGCGCGCCACCTGCGGGAGCTGTTTTGCGACTGTGTGGAGAAGGCCGCGGTCATCCTGCGCATGAATCAGGATTTCTTACAGATGGAGGAACTGCTGTTTGAGGATCGGGAGATGGAGAACGTCCATCACGCGCTGCAAAGCGTGATCTACAACAGTAAGAAGAAGCTGGAACGCGCGGGACTTCCCAAGGTCAATTATATTGAGCAGCGCAAGGGCGTCTTCTTCTGGACGGAGGAGCTTTCGCTGGTGGAGGACGCGTCCGAGTTCGAGCGTCTCTACACCGAGGCGGAGAGCGCCCTGGACATTGATGAAAAGCTCGCCCTGTATATGGACGCGGTGCACAGCTACGGCGGGGAGTTTCTGCCCTCGCAGACCGCCGTCATTTGGGCGGCGCGGGAGGCGCGCCACCTGCGGGAGCTGTTTTGCGACTGCGTGGAGAAGGCCGCGGTCATCCTGCGCATGAACCAGGATTTCTTCCAGATGGAGGAACTGGGCACTTATGCCGCCAAGATCGACCCCCTGGCCGACTGGGAGGCGGTGACCATGGAGGCGCTGGCCTCTCTGGGCCGCTATGACGAGGCGCGCAAGCTCTATGACGATACCGTCCAGTATTACTACAACGAGCAGGGGCTGCGCCCCTCGAAGAAGCTCAGCGAGCAGTTTGAGCGCCTGGGCGCCGCGATGGAGCATCAGTATGAGGTTTTGGATGTGATCCAGGCGGATCTCTCCGGCGTCAACGACAAGTTCCCCGGCGGCTATCTGTGCAGTTACCCCGTTTTCCAGGGGATCTACCGCATGGTGGAGCGCATGATGGAGCGCGGCGGCCAGTCGGTCTATCTGATGCTTTGCACCGTTGTGGACGGCAAGGGCAATCCCATGCGGGAGGGGGCCATGCTTGAGGAGCTGTCCAAGCGCATGGCCGACGCCGTGCGCCGCACCATCCGGCGGGGCGATGCCATGTGTCAATACGGCAAGGGCCAGTGCCTGGTTCTGCTGGTGAATACCACGCGCGAAAACTGCACCCTGATCCAAAAGCGCATCAACCAGCGCTTTGTTCAGGGCCGGCAGCGCTCCGGCATTCAATACTATGTCAACAGTCTGTTCTGGGTGCCGGGTGTTGATACGGCAAAGCTGGTGGGGGAGTAGGCGCGTATGGAAAGAACACAGTGGTATCTCGGCGCGCCGAACGCGGTTGTCCTGTGTGTGGATGGGCGGCCCCGGCGTGAGCTGTGCGGCCGGCTCTATCACAGCTACAGCCCGGAGGCCATGGCCTTCGGCAGCATCGACGCCATGACCCGCTGGATGCAGCGGCTTTACGATTTTCTGAATTTTCCGCACCCGGCCACCAACAGTCGGCATTTTGCCGCGGTGTCGCCGGAATCGGCGGAGGAGCTATCATGGGAAAGGAATAAGATCATGAGCGATGAATCTCTTCTGAATAGACACGGGGACCTTGGCACCTTCATTGTCCGCGTTCAGCACCGGCAAAACAGCAGCTGGCAGGGGCGCATCACCTGGATGGAGGAGGACCGGACCATCAATTTCCGCTCGGTGTGGGAGATGGTGCGTCTGATCGAGGATGCCCTTGACACTGTCAGTACCCCCGAGGAGGGGGAGGGAGATCCCAGCTGGTTTGAGGCTGAGAAATAAAACGAGGAGGCGGAACAATGCTGACGATCGATGCGCTGCGCACATACGGCGCCAATGTGGAAGAGGGGCTGGAGCGCATGATGAACAATGAGGCCTTCTATCTGCGCATGGTGAACATGATTTTGAATGACACATCTGCGGTCAAGCTGCGCGCGGCGGTGGAGGCTGGAGAACTGAATACCGGCTTTGAGGTTGCCCATGCCCTCAAAGGGATTGCCGGGAACCTCTCGCTGACCCCGCTCTATGACAAGACGGTGGAAATCACGGAACTCCTGCGCGCTGGGACAGAGATGGATTATGGTCCGCTGCTGGACGGGATCGATCAGGAGTTTGCGCGGATTCACGAGCTGGCCGGACTCGGAGGCGAACAATGAAGAAACTCGGCTGGGGCAGCCTTGCCATGCTGCTTGTGATCGTGGCTCTGGTCTGGACCCTGATTGGCGACGGTGTGCTTGCCCGCCTGGGTCTGCCCGCCTGGTCGCAGGGGAGCGCGGGGCTTCACTACACTGTATTTTACAGCCTGATCCCGCTGGTGCCCGCGGTGATCCTGGGCGTCAAGTTCCCACAGGACCGCTTTGCCCGGCTGGGTGCGGCCTTTGCCCTGTCCTTTGCGGCCATTCTCTGCTTTGTCGTTTTGTTCGCGATCTTCGCGTAGGTGTACATAAAACAAAAAATAAAAACACAGGAGGTATATCCCATGAAGCTCTGCAAATGTGCGCTCTGCGGCCAGATGGCCGTGGTCATCAAGGAATCGAAATGCCCGGTGGTCTGCTGCGGCCAGCCGATGGACGTGCTGGAGCCCGGCACGACCGACGGCGCGCGTGAAAAGCATATCCCTGTCTGGGCCGCTGAGGACGGCACGGTGAACGTCACGGTCGGTTCCGTGGAGCACCCGATGCTTGATGCCCACTATATCGAGTGGATCGCGCTGGAAAGCAAGAACGCTGTGCAGCTGAAGAAGCTGGAGCCGGGCGCGGCGCCGAAGGCGACTTTTGCGCTGGCCCAGGGCGATGAGGCGGTCGCCGCCTATGAGTACTGCAATCTTCATGGCTTCTGGAAAGGCTGAGGATACGCATTGCCGATGGATAACAGAGAAGTAACCGGCATCATCGGCGCCATGGACGAGGAGGTCGCCACGCTCAAGGCCGCCATGTGCCTGACCCGGACGGAAACCGTCGCGGGTATGGAGTATTGTGTGGGCACGCTGGGCGGCAGCGCGGTGGTGGTCGTCAAGTGCGGCATCGGCAAGGTCAACGCCGGCGTCTGCGCACAGACGCTGATCAGCGTCTTCCATGCGACGCGCGTGATCAACACCGGCGTGGCGGGTTCTTTGGATGCGGCCATCGATATCGGGGATGTCGTGATCTCCACGGATGCTGTGCAGCATGATTTTGACGTGACGCCCATCGGCTTTGCCAAGGGCGAAATCCCCTATACGGGCCTTTTCGCCTTCCCGGCCGACCCGACGCTCCGGCGCCTGGCGGCGGCTGCGGTGTCGCATGCGGCCCCGGAGATCGCGGCCTTTGAAGGGCGCGTCTGCTCGGGCGATCAGTTTATCGCCTCGCGGGAGCAGAAGGAGCGGATCCTGGCCGACTTCGGCGGCGTGTGCTGTGAGATGGAGGGCGCGGCGATTGCCCAGGTCTGCCATCTGAGCGGCGTGCCGTTTGTCGTGATCCGTGCCATCTCTGATAAGGCGGATGACTCGGAGGAGGTTTCCTACGCCGTCTTTGCCGAGGCCGCGGCGCGGCGGAGTGCGGCTATCGTACGGTATATGATGGAGCACGGCAACGCATAAAACCAATATTTTTCTTAAAAGAGCAGTCGGATTTCCGACTGCTCTTTTTTGCGGAGAGCGGGAGCACATGCGCGAATGAGGACAGTCTGAGGCTGAATAGGATGAACGGAGGTGATGCATGTGTTGGAAGCGGCCATGATGCTTTTGATGAACAGCCTGCTGTTGATGCTCCGTGTTGCGCCGGGGGATTCCTTTCCCAAACCGCTGAACCGGGAGGAGGAGCGGCTGTATCTGGAACGGTGGCAGCAGGGGGATCTGGAGGCGCGCAATACGCTGGTGGAGCACAATTTGCGTCTGGTGGCGCATATCGTGAAAAAATACTATCAGACCGACGACGCGGATGATCTGATCTCCATCGGGACGATCGGCCTGATCAAGGGAATCAACACCTACAAGTCCGATAAGGGCGTGCGTCTGGCCACCTATGCCAGCCGCTGCATTGAAAATGAGATTCTCATGTACTTTCGCAGCCAGAAGAAAACGGCCGGAGACGTCAGTCTTTCCGATGCGCTGGATGTGGACGGCGAGGGGAACGGCCTGAACTTCCTGGATGTGATTGCCCAGGACGACGATATGGCAGAGCGCATCGGTAACGACGAGCTCTGCCGCAGCCTGCGCGACCTGATGGCGGGCTGCCTGGATGCGCGGGAGGCGCAGATCATTGCGCTGCGATACGGAATGGATGGCGCGGAGCCAATGACGCAGTGGGAGACTGCCAAACGCTGCGGCATCAGCCGCAGCTATGTCTCGCGCCTGGAGAAGCGGGCGTTGGAGAAGCTGCGCGCGGCATTGGAGGGGGAAGGCGAGGGCTGATCGGTTTTTGTGCTGTCCGCACAAAGAGAAGCGTGGGGATCGCGGTTGGAGCGAAGTACGATTTGTCGGAATCCATAATTGATAAAAAAACGGGAAAGTGGTATCCTACAAGCCGACAGAAAAATAACAATATCGTTTGAAGTGAGGAGTACCATGAGAGGCATTCACAGTGTTGTTGACGATCTGCGCAGAGATGTTTTTGAGGAAGTTGCCCGCCTGGCCTATGAGGGCGGCGACCTGTCCCGGATCGATCAGCTGCCTTATAAGATCATCCCCGGCGAGGTTGCGCATTATCGCGACAGTGTGTTTCGCGAGCGCGCCATTGTGACCGAGCGCCTGCGCCTGGCCTGCGGTCTGCCGCTGCGTTCGGCGGCGGAATACGGTCCTGCCAGTCTCGGCATCGAGGAGGCCAACATCCCGGAGAAGTACTATGAACCGCCCCTGGTCAACGTCATTCCCTTCGCCTGCAACGCGTGTCCGACCAAGGAGATGCGCGTCTCCTCCAACTGCCAGGGCTGCCTTTCTCATCCCTGCCAGGCGGTCTGCCCCAAGAAGGCCATCAGCACCGACCGCTACGGCCATAGCGTGATCGATAATGAAAAGTGCATCAAGTGTGGCCGCTGCGTGGATCAGTGCCCCTATGACGCCATCAGCAAGATCGAGCGCCCCTGCGCCAAGGCCTGCGGCATGGACGCCATCGGCTCCGATGAACAGGGCCACGCGAAGATCGACTATGACAAATGTGTCTCCTGCGGCATGTGTCTGGTCAACTGTCCCTTTGGCGCGATTGCCGACAAGAGTCAGATTTTCCAGCTGATCCAGGCCATCAAGTCCGGCACGGAGGTTATTGCCATCGTTGCCCCGGCCTTTGTCGGCCAGTTCCCCGGCGCGACGCCCGCCAAGCTCCGCAAGGCCATGCGCATTCTAGGCATGAGCGACACGGTGGAGGTTGCCATCGGCGCCGACCTCTGCACGATCGAGGAGGCGGAGGACTTCTTGGATAAGGTCCCCGCCAAGCAGCCCTTCATGGGCACTTCCTGCTGCCCGGCG
>JAFTGE010000096.1 GCA_017458085.1 Oscillospiraceae bacterium | reverse complement strand
TCGCGGCCATGCTGGGCGGCGCGGTCTGGGCCGGCGGCCTCGCGTGGCTTTGGCGGCGGCGCGGCCGTGCCCTCGGCACCTCGCTTACGGAGCGGCAGGCCCTTTTCTTGACCGCGGCGCTGTGCCTTGTCCTGAACCTTGCCTGGGTCCTGCTTGTCCGCATCGAGCCCTTCAGCGACTATGACACCTATTGGCAGACCGCCGTTGCCCTGGCCGTCGGCGCGGAAATCCCCAACGCCTGGTACATCGCCATGTACCCCCACATTCTCGGCACCGCCAGTTTCTTGAGTCTCTTTGTGCGGCTGTTCGGTGCCTCCGTTCTGGCGGTGGCGGTGGTGAACGTGCTGCTGACTACGCTGAGCTGTCTGCTGGTGTACGGCATTGCCCGCCGTCTTTCCGATCGGGGTATCGCCCTGATCGCCGCGCTCGGTTGGGCGGTGTGCCCCTGCAAGCTCATGCTCAATTCCCTGGTTTTTTCCGAGCCGTTGTATACCTGCCTGATCCTGCTGTTTTTGTACCTGCTTATCTGCCTGGAAACGCGGCCCCTGGGTCTTGGGATGTCGGCGCTGTGGGGCGCGGGGCTGGGCCTGCTGCTGGCAGCGGTCAACATCGTGCGTCCCATTGCCATGATCCTGATCATTGCGCTGGTGATCTGGCTGCTCCTGCTGCGCGGCCGGGGCGGACGGTGGTCACAGTGGCTTACGCTGCTGGCGGCGCTTTTGTGCGTATATGTGCTGACCGGCAAGCTCTGGGACCGTCATGTTGCGGCGGTGCTGGGCATGGCTCCGGCGGCGGTTCCGATTTACAACATCTACGTCGGCTTTAACGCGGCCACCCGCGGCCAGTGGAGCGCCGAGGATATGGACCTGCTCTTTTCCTATCTGAGCCGGGGCATGACCACCTCCGAGGCGCAGCGCGCCATGCTGCCCCATCTGCGGGAGCGCCTGGCCTCCGGCCTTGACCTTCCCCTGCTCATGCGCCAGAAGCTGATCGCCTTCCTGGGCGACGATGAGCTGGGCGGCTACACCTACCGCTTCACCCGGCCGGAGCGCTTCTATAAGCCTCTGATGGTGCTGGGCAACACCTTCTATTACGGTGTGTTGTTTTCCGCGCTGGCGGGCCTGATTAAAAGCTTCCGCTCCCCCACGCTGAGCGCCGGGCAGCTGCTGCCCCTGTTTGCCCTGGGACTGACCCTGGCGCACCTGCTGGTGGAGGTCTCCAATCGCTATCATTATTCTCTGATCCCTCTGCTTATCATTTTCGCCGCCGTGGGTCTTGCGCCGCACGGACAGGCAACAAGGAGGAGCCTATGATTCCCAGACTCTTTATCGTCATCCCCTGCTATAACGAGCAGGAGGTTTTGCCCATCACCGCGCCGATGTTCCTGGCCAAGGTGAAGGATCTGGCCGCCGCCGGGAAGATCACCGACGACAGCCGCGTCCTCTTTGTCAACGACGGCAGCCGTGACAACACCTGGCAGATCATTGAGGAGCTCGCGAAGACCGACGCGCATTATATCGGCATCAGCCAGAGCCGCAACCGCGGCCACCAGAACGCTGTGCTGGCCGGTCTGATGGAGGCGAAGGACAAGTGCGACATCACCATCTCCATCGACTGCGACGGGCAGGATGACATCAACGCCATGGACGCCATGGTCGACGCCTATCTGGACGGCTGCGAGGTGGTCTACGGCGTGCGCTCCAGCCGCGAGACAGACACCTTTTTCAAGCGCTTCACCGCGCAGAGCTTTTACAAGTTCCTCGCCGCCATGGGCGCCGAGGTGGTCTATAACCACGCCGACTACCGCCTGATCAGTGCGCGGGTGCTCAAGGAGTTTTCCAACTTCAAGGAGGTCAACCTTTTCCTGCGCGGCATGATCCCCCTGGTGGGCTTCAAGTCCACCAGCGTCAGCTATTCCCGCGCCGAACGTATCGCGGGCGAGAGCCACTATCCGCTGAAAAAAATGATCGCCCTGGCCATCGACGGCATCACCAGCCTCTCGGTCAAGCCCCTGCGGATGATCATGGGCTTCGGTATGTTCATCGCCTTTGTCAGCTTTATCGGCTGTATCTGGGCGCTGATCACGGCGCTGTGCGGCAAGGCTGTGGCCGGCTGGGCCAGCATGACGTGCATTGTCTGCTTTGTCGGCGGGGTGCAGCTGATCTGCCTTGGCATCATCGGCGAGTATATCGGCAAGATCTACATGGAGACCAAGCAGCGGCCACGCTACATCATCAGCGACCGGACATGGGATGAGCAAGAAAACGGATAGGCGCTCACCCTTTCGCTCAGCTCCATTTCCGCGCGCGATCCGCCGCCAAAGAAAAGGGCGCTGCCGCTCAATAGCGAAAACAGCTATTGAGCGGCAGCGCCCTTTTTGTCTTATGTACTTACAGCGGCAGCTTTTCCTTCAGCAGGGCCATGAGCTTTTCGTCCTTGGGCAGGGCGTAGAAGACATAGCGGTCGCATTCGCGGGTGTCCATATCGAGGGCGGCGCTGCCGGTGGACAGATCGCGCCAGCGCCAGGGCCTGGTTTTCAGCGCATCCGGCCCGCACAGGAGGGTCTGGTGCCCGTCGGCGTCGGTGCGGATGGCGGCGACCTTGATGACGTCATAGTCTACATAGCCCTCGCCCGTGGTGCCTACGCGGTAGAGCCTGCGGTTGGTCAGCGCGTAAACGGCCTTGTTGCGCAGCGCCCGCGCCGTCAGGAAGGGCGAGGCCAGCGCGTAGACCGCCACAACCAGCAGCACGACGACAAGGCCCGGCATCACGCCGCCGGAGCGCTTTCCGGCGATCAGGTAGGCGATGATCAGCGCCGCGAAAGCGACAGCCTTGATGATCTCTCCGATGATGATCGGGCGCTTGTTGCTTTTGTCCATGGTCTCGAAGGCTTCGGGGCGGCCGGTCCAAAGGAGTTCTTCGTTCGACTCCATCAGCTGACTGAGCTTATCTTCCATTGCTGTTCCTCCAAATTGATGGGGACGATCTCCCCGTTTTATGTCTGTCCTCATCATAGCAAATTGCGCGTAAAGACAGTGCCAAGAACTCCCGTGCCGCCGTAAAAAAAGTGCAAAAAAGCACTGCCGGAAGGCAGTGCTTTCTATTGTTTTTATTGAATAATCGTATTACCGCAAAATCGGCTGGAGCTGCTCGCCGCGCAGCGCCGCTTCAATGGCCGCCCCCATCAGGGAGAAATCCGCCTGCAAGGAGCGTGGCTTCTTCTCCGGGTCGTCCTGCCGGAAGGGGACAAAGTAGACGTTCTTCCGGTTTAGGAGCTTGCCGATGTTCTCCGCCGAGGCGGACAGCCCGTCGTTGGTGGAGAAGGCGATCACCAGCGGCCGCCCGTTTCTCAGGTGGGCCTTGGCCGTCATCAGCACCGCCGAGTCTGTGATCCCATGGGCGAGCTTTGCCAGCGTGTTGCCCGTGCAGGGGGCGATCACCAGCGCGTCCATCGGCTCCTTTGGGCCCAGGGGCTCCGCCTCCGCAATGGTGGTGACGACGTCTCTTCCCGTGATCTCCTTCAGGCGCCGGATATGCGCGGCAGCTGTGCCGAAGCGGGTGTCGGTCTCGGCGGCGGTCTCGCTGAGAATGCCGATGAGCGCATAGTCATCCCGCAATGCCTCAAATGCGGAGAAAACCTGTTCGTATGTACAGTAGGAGCCGCACATGGCAAGCCCGATGCGTCGTTTATTCTCCATGACTGTCCTCCCTTTCCCGGATGATGGTATAGACCGTGTTGCGGATCAGCTCCGCCGCCGTGTAGGGCGCTGCCGCGCCCGGCAGTCCCG
>JAFTGE010000095.1 GCA_017458085.1 Oscillospiraceae bacterium | reverse complement strand
GGGAGTTTTCACCGACGCCGGCGGTAAAGATGATGGCGTCAACACCGTTCATGGCAGCAACATAGGAGCCGGCAACCTTGGCGACCCAGTAATGGAACATATCCAGCGCCAGGCGTGCGTGCTCGTTGCCCTCGTCGGCAGCTGCATCCAGATCGCGGAAGTCAGAGGAGACGCCGGAAACACCGAGAACGCCGGATTTCTTGTTGAGAATGTTCAGCATCTCGTCGATGTTGTAGCCGTGCTTGTTCATCAAAAACTGAATGACGCCAGCGTCCAGATCACCGCAGCGGGTACCCATGGGAAGACCGACCAGCGGGGTGAAGCCCATGGAGGTATCCACACACTTGCCGCCGTCAATGGCGCAAATGGAGGAGCCGTTACCCATGTGGCAGGAGATCAGCTTGAGATCCTCAAGGGGCTTGCCCAGCAGCGCGGCGCAGCGAGAGGAAACATAGCGGTGGGAGGTGCCGTGGAAGCCGTAACGACGGATACCGTCGTTTTCGTAGTACTCATAGGGGACGGCATACATATATGCTTTGCCGGGCATGGTCTGGTGGAACGCAGTGTCGAACACAGCGACCATGGGAACATCACCCATGACATCCTGGCAGGCTTTGATGCCGGTAATGTTGGCGGGGTTATGCAGGGGCGCAAAGGGGATGCATTCCTCAATGGCGGCCATGACGCTGTCATCGATAAGCACGGAGTTGGCAAACTTCTCGCCGCCATGAACCACACGGTGGCCGACTGCGTCGATTTCCTTCATGGAGGCAACAACGCCGTACTCCTCGCTGGTCAGCTTCTCAATGACAGCGGCAATCGCCTCCGAGTGGGTGGGCATGGGAAGGTCTTCGTTGAAGACGCTCTTGCCGCCAACCAGAGGGCTGTGCTTGAGGTGGCCGTCGATACCGATGCGCTCGCAAAGGCCCTTGGCCATGACCTGCTCAGTCTCCATGTCGATCAGCTGATACTTGAGAGAGGAACTGCCGGCGTTGATAACCAAAATTTTCATGTTTCTTTCCCTTTCTATTGTAATTGATGCCATTCTTTATTAAAATAAACACAGCTTTATTCTAATACAATTATGGAAAAATGCAAGATGAATTTTAGGCGGGGGACTGTCATGGACGCGATTGGCATTGTATGTGAATATAACCCGTTCCACCAGGGACATCTCTACCATATCCGGGAAAGCAAGCGGCTTTTCGGAACAGATGCAGTTATTGTCTGCGCCATGTCCGGCGATTTTGTCCAACGGGGAGAGGCTGCTTTCTTCTCAAAGCTAGCCCGCGCCGAGGCAGCATGCCGCGCAGGAGCAGACCTTGTTTTTGAATTGCCGCTGCCTTGGTGCCTCAGCTCGGCAGATATCTTTGCCGAAGGCGCGGTGAGCATGCTCTCCGCTGCCGGATGCGCGGCCTTGAGCTTCGGGTGCGAGTGCGATGATCAGGACCTTTTGCGGACCGTGGCGGAGCAGGATCTTCTGCTGGAAAGCACGGAGGCCATAACGCAGCTGTTAAAACAAAATCCTAAGCTTTCCTATGCGCAGGCACGACAACGGCTTCTGGAGGATCGTTTGAAGGAGAGCGTCGGGATTCTGGCCATGCCGAATAATATCCTGGCCGTGGCATATTGGAAAGCGATCCTGCGCAACCGGTTTTCCATGCGGCCGCTTGCCGTCAAGCGGGAGGGCTCCAATCATGACACGCCGTCAGAGGGGCTCATTCGGTCCGCGATGCAGCTGCGGAGCATGCTGGAGGCGGGGGAGGAGATCACGCCGTATATCCCTGAAGAAGCGGCACGGGTTTTGCAGAGAGAGTATGCCGCGGGACGCGTGTACAACCGGGAGAGAATGGAACTGTTGCTTCTTTCCCGCTTATACCGCTTGGAGGCAGCAGACTTTGAAAGCTTACCCGATGCAGGACACGGGGCAGGGCAGCGTTTGTATAAGGCTCTGCTGGAAAACAGAGGGACTGCACAAAGCGTGCAGGCAGCTGCGACAAAACGATATACTGCCGCCCGTATGCGGCGAATAGTATTGAGCGCGGCATTAGATATCCGGGCGGACGATGCCGCCGGAAGGCCGCCTTATATGCGGCTTCTTGCGGCAAACCAAAAAGGGAGGTCCTACCTGCATTCTCTGGGGGAGACTGCCATTCCAATTGTGACAAAACCTGCCGATGTGAAAAAATTGAGTTTACGCGCGGCGGAATTGTTCGCACAGGGCGCAAAGGCGCATGACGTTTATACGCTGCAATTTGTAACAAATGATGACATTTTGTGGGGAGAAGATTGGAAGTCCGGGCCGGTGATTGTCTAATTTACATAAAACTGCCAAAAATCACCGTTCAATTTTGTGAGTTCGGTTCATTGCATTTTCTTAAAGAATCGTTCATAATCTAGACATCGTTACTGAAATACACCTGTCTGCGAGAGAAAGACAAATTGAGGTAACAGAAAATAGGAGGAACTGAAATGAAAAAGGTAATCGCACTTGTCCTTGCTTTTGTCATGATCTTTGCGCTGGCTGCCTGCGGCGGTTCCGGCAAGTCTTCTTCCAGCGGCGACACCGTCACCATCGGTGTGTTCGAGCCTGCTTCCGGCGATAACGGCGCCGGCGGCAAGCAGGAAACGCTGGGTGTGCAGTATGCCAACTCTGTGCAGCCCACGGTTGAGATTGGCGGCAAGACCTATAACGTCGTCGTCAAGTATGTGGACAACGAGTCTTCCAACGATAAGGCTCCCTCGGCCGCGGCCGAGCTGGTCAATGCCGGCTGCTCCATCGTTCTTGGTTCCTATGGTTCCGGCGTCTCTATCGCCGGTGGTCCCACGTTCGAGGAAGCTGGAATTCCCGCTGTCGGTATTACGTGCACCAACCCCCAGGTGACCGAGGGTAACGGTTACTACTTCCGCATCTGCTTCCTTGATCCCTTCCAAGGCACCGTTCTGGCAAACTACGCCTATAATGAGCTGGGCGTGACCAAGGCCTACTGCCACACCCAGCTGGGCGACGACTACTCCGGCGGTCTTGTCAACTACTTTATCTCCGCGTTTGAAGGCCTCGGCGGCGAGTGCGTGCACGAGGAATTCCCCGACGGCAACTCTGACTTCACCTCCTATGTTGCCAACGCCAAAGCCGCTGGCTGCGGTGTCTTCTTCAGCCCGGTTTCCACGGAGGCTGCTCAGCTGATCATTGATCAGGTTGTGTCGCAGGGCGCCTCCTTCCCGCTGCTGGCCGGCGACACCTGGGACTCCAACGTTATCCTTCAGGCCGCTAAGGGAAAGTAT
>JAFTGE010000094.1 GCA_017458085.1 Oscillospiraceae bacterium | reverse complement strand
TTCGAAAAGAGGACTTCGTTCACTTTTCATTTCTGCTCAGAAATCTCTTTTTCACAGAACTTTCGCAAAGCGGGGATATCCACTGTCGCTGTTTCCCAGACGACCTCATGATCCACTTTGCCGTAACTGTGAACCACTAAGTTCCGCATTGCCTTCATAGGCCCCCACTGTATGTTTGTGGCAGTTGACTTTCGATATTCTTCAGATAAGCCGCCGCTGAGTTCTCCGATTTGGAAGATTGAAAAACAAATTGATCGCTGATAATCAGGATCTGACCGATATGTCTCGAATGAATTACCGTAACGGGCAATCGTTTTTTCCACAGCATCGCAGTAATCTCGAATATGCTTTAGCCTCTGTAGGTCAGGAGACAACATTTAAGCGCACCCTCTCTTTCATAACGGTTTCGCGGAATTCAATATCACTTGGCATACTGCCTGTCTGCATAATAGATCTTTCTGTGATAAGATCCAATCTTTTCTCAAACAAACTTTCCAAATCGCAATATAGCGCACCGAGCTTTGTTAGTGATGTAAGTCCGGTTCCGGAGGTATCGATCAGAAAATCGAGATCACTATCTTCATTCGCTTCTCCTCTGGCGTAGGAGCCGAACAGATAGATTGCCGGAATATTATACTTTTTCACAATGGGCTGAACCCGATCCTGTATTTCATTGATTGTATAAACCATGCTCAACCCCACTTTCCTAATTGTTCAAAAGAGTTATCACCAATAGTCGCATCCCTATTCATATTATACCCATGAGTTCCTATGCAGGCAAGTCAAGAAATGCAGCTACATATCAAAGCGGTAGAAAAAGAAGATGTGGTCTCTCTGCATGAGTTCAAGGATGGCCTGGAGGGATTCAGCAGAAAGCTTGTGCTTCGGATCCCACGCAGTCTCCACAGGGCGCGCAAAGAAGAAGCTGCCGCCGAAGGTGTAAGCCTGAATCAGTACATGCTCTATAAGCTCGAAAGCTAAGGATCGCTCCGCCCACGGTGCAGCTGCACCGTGGGCGGTTTTATTTTTCCGACGTCTGGGGGTAGCTCTTTCCTTGTTTGCAGATCATCAATCCTCGTCGATAGTGTGCTCACCCATATAGCGTCTGAATTCCGCTTCCAACTGATCTCGATCAGGCAAGTAAAGCTGATAACGACTGACAAAGACCTGGTTGGAAATGTTCTGCAAAGCGTACTGCATCACAAGCCTATCCTGATACGCGCCGAGCACAATACCGATCGGCTCCGTATCGCCTTCAGTATTCATTTCCTCTCGGTAATAGTTCAGATAGAAATTCATCTGACCGATGTCCTCGTGCTGGACTTCGCCGCGCTTGAGGTCAATCAGCACGAAGCATTTCAAAATACGGTGGTAAAAGACAAGATCAACTTTGTACGTTCTTCCGCCGATCACCATCTTCTGCTGTCGTCCCACATAGGTAAATCCTTTACCAAGCTCAAGGAAGAAAAGGCTCAGATTGTTGACAAGTGCCTCTTCCAGATCACCTTCTGTATAAACGGGAAGTTGAGGCAGTCCGGTGAACTCGAAAACATACGGCTCACGCAGAATGTCCTCCGGGCGCTCAATGATTTCGCCCTCTTTTGCCAGCCGCAGGACTTCCTCACGGTTCGTGCTGAGCGCAAGACGATGGAAAAGCATGCTCTTCATCTGCCGCTTGAGCTCACGAACGCCCCAATGCTCGTTCTCTGCTTCCTTTTCGTAGAAGGATCGCTCCATCGGATCGTCGATCTTTAGAAGCTCGACATAATGACTCCAACTCAATTTTGCAGACGCTGTCTGCAAAATTGGATAGGTGAGATAGAGCTTGCGCATTTTTGCAACATTGCTCATGCTGAAGCCACTACCGTATAAGTCTGTGAGATCTCTGGATAGTTTTTTCAGAAGTTCAGAGCCATATTCTGCCTTCGCATTCCCACCCTGCTCAAATTCAACAATGTCTCTCCCAATCTCCCAATAGGTCGAAACAGTGGCAGTATTGACTGCAGCAGCTACTTTAGCGCGGCCATTCTCCAGCGTTTCACCAACGTGTTGGAGAAGATTCTGATATTCAGGATTGACAACAAGAGAGTTAGAAGGCATTCTACACCTCACAGTTATTGTAACTATTTTTATATTATACCCATGAGTTTCTGGACTGTCAAAGGTTTATTCCATTCTCTGCTTTATCTCGATTCCGCCGTGCAGGCAGACGAGGATTTCTTCCGCAGAGAGTATCTTGACCCAATCCACGAGCTGGCGGATCGTACTCTCCTCCCACGTGGTGATTGCTGCGGAGCTGTTCTCCATAATCTCCACAGCTTTTTTAATACGGAAGCTGACTTCACTGTCAGCGCGATGCGCTTCGATGCTCTTGCGCTTTTCTTTGAGAGAGGCCATCTCCTCGGCAAGAGTCCGGAAGTCCTCGGTATAGCTTTCATTGCCGAAGTCTCCCGCGGCCGTGACCGGCAACACTATGCTGAAAATGAGAATGGCGCAGAAGATCATACACAACCTTCTACGCCAAGGGATTATAAGATTCCTCCTTCTTTCCCCCATAGCTTACTATACTGAATAAAAACACCCCCATCACAGATAATCTAAATTGATATCGCCATTTGAATAAAGTTATGATAAAATTCTGATAGTATAGCTTGAGAGGGGTTATTGATATGTTGAACATTCGACCGGTCTCTGATCTTAGAAATAAGTATCCCGAAATTGAAGATCTTGTGTTAAAGACGGGTGAACCTGTGTTCCTCACAAAGAACGGTTACGGCTCCATGGTTGTTATGAGTCTGGAGCAATACTCCGTGCTTACAGACGGAATCGAAATTAAACTGGACGAAGCGGACCGCGCTGCCGCTCTTTCTGATACGCGCTATTCCGCAGATGAAGTTTTTAGCCGTGTAAGGGGACGCATCCGTGAACAGCAAGTGTTATGAATTAAAGATTCTTCCGCTGTTTGAGGATAATCTGAATGAGATTGTGGATTACATTACTTTCCGGCTGAAAAATCCCATCGCCGCTGAACAATTTGTAGATGATGTGGAAACTGCGATCTATGAGCGTCTAAAAAGCCCTTTTGCATTTGCCCCATACGAATCCAAGCGCAACCGCGAGCATGTTTACTATACGATTCCGGTGCGGAACTACACCATCTTCTATGTCATGATCGGAGATATCAGGGAAGTCCGAACCATCATTTACAGCAGACGTGATTTAAAGAAGCTGATATAACTCACAACCCATCTCGTGAAAGATCGCGGGGTGGGTTTTCCCATCATTTCTGGCCTCTGTGGACTGCCTCACTCCGTATCCTTACTGGGGCAGTTCCATATACATTTCCTCGTTGCTCTCTGTCCATTCCCGCCCGCAGAGATAGATTCTCATGATCTTACCCAAAGCTCATCCCTCCCATCTGCTGTTGGGGTGGAACTTGCGTCTGCATCTGCCCGAAGAGTTCCTGCTCCGTCTGGATGCTCCAGCCGAGGTCAAAGCTCCAGAGATGGACATATAGTTCCTCGCCTCGATCCAGTTGGATTTCTCTCTGCTCAAAGCCCGATCCGGAGGTCTTTTTGACTGCTGCCCGCAAGTTGGGAACCGCTCCCGCGGATTGCGTGGTAATAGAAGCCGCGAAGGCCGGCATTGAGGCTGCAAAAGCAGGAGGCATAACCGCATTTGCACTATTGGCGACGCAAAGAGCTGCGGTATGGAGGACTATGATCTCAATTCCTTCCGCGATCTTTTAAATATCCTTTAGTCTATCCATGCGAAGCAATTTTTTTCAAATTTAAGCAAATCTGTTCGGAATAAGTTTGTGACAAAGTTCCTTTGATTTTTAACTATTCAGGTGTTATAATTCGTGGGAAAATTGAAGCAAAGACGACACATGTGGCGCAAGGCGCGTAAATCTGATCACGGTACTATTTGCATCCCTGACAGATGGACGCTCCTTGCGCCTCATGTTCTTTTTTGCTCAAAAATCAGGAGGAATCTATGCCACAGAACAAATTTCAGAAGATGATTTTCGCATTCATTACCGTTGTGATCACCGTTCATGCCTATGTTTTTTACAGCCTCTATGTGGTCAACGGTCAGACGCTCATGTCTCTCACAGGAGCCGCCAGCGTTCTCGGCGCCATTGATCGGATGGGCGGCGTGTATATACTGGGCGGCTACCGCCCGATCTGGATGGTGGTTGTGATCGAGTTTATCCTTGCCTATTCCCTGGAGATCGGCATGGGCAGCCCCTGCTCTCTGAAGCTGGCAATGAAGAATTTCAATCCGCAGAAAACGCATCCCGTGCTGTTTGAAACTGCGATCATCAGCGCCACGGTTGCGCTGATGTGTCCCGCTATGAGCTTTCTTGCCGCGTTTCTCTACTATCCGTTTTATGCGGGTTTCAACGTCTGGACCTTCCTTGCCAACTGGATCAAGCTGGTCTGCTTCAACTTCCCTTTTGCGCTGCTGAGCCAGCTGTTCTTTATTCAGCCACTGGTGCGTATCGTGTTTAAAGCAATCTTTGTCAATCGCCTCATCACCTCGCGCCTTCGTCACGCATAAGCAGCCTATATGCTTTTATCGCCGCAGCTCTTGTGAACTGCGGCGACTGCTTATACATGCGTTTTTACCGGGAACAGCTTCCCAAAGCTCCACCGTGTAAACGGTGCAGCGGCAAACATGTTCCAGAAAAAGGCCATGGGAAAACTCTTGATGACCGTCCCCACCCAGATAGCGGGAAGCTGCGTAACCGGCTGCCCGGCCAGGATCACATTGAACAGGATGGACGCCACCATGCTCATGGTCGGGCACATAACGGCAATCGTACCCGCCCGCCGCATCAGCTGGCAGAAATACAGATTGTCCCCTCTCCGGGTTTGTCACCTTGGCGGCAAAGGACGCTCCGACACGGTTGCCATAGAGATTGGAGAAAAGAAAAACGAACAGACCCATGTAGCTGGCTTCAAGGAGCACCGCGGGAAAGACAGCGCTGGTCATGGACGAGAAGCCGCCCATCTGCAAATCAACCCCCATCTTGATGGCGATGTTGTAGACCTCCATCCCGACGGCCATTGCGCATGAGCTGCTCATAATTTTCTCTTACGGGGTAGTTACTGCTGTTCATTTCTTTTTTCATGTGCATCTCCTTTTTTACGGAAAATAAAAAAGCGCCGTCCTGTAGTTCCGTAATAAACGGAACCGCAGAACGGCGCTTTTCTCAGCAATATTTGTTTATCTATGGCGATAACTTGGTTCGAATCCTGTTAACGCCTCGAAAAATGCCTTTGGCATCTTTGGAAAGATTTGAGTTTTTTTGGCCTTCAAAAACTCCGGAAAGGGTTGATGCCACTGGCTTTTCAGCCAGTGGCATCTTTAGTGTAATGATTACTTGGTACGGCTGACGGGATTCGAACCCACGACCTCCAGAGTCGGAGTCTGGCACTCTATCCAGCTGAGCTACAGCCGCATATATCGATCAACGCCCGGAGGCGGTAATCTGCTTTTCAAAAAGGTGGTCAAAAGATCCGGCATCTCTGACCGGAAAAGGTGCGAGGCCGGTGTTTGCAAGGCTTTGCGACACATCTCTGCCGGATTGGCCTGTAACGTCGGAGTCCGGCACGTTATCCGGCTGAACTACGGGCCCATCTGGAAACCCCCGTATTTACAAGGGGGACGAGTTCTGCTATAATATAGCCGCTATCAAGCCCTCATTCCGCGGGTGCAGGGCGTATTATAACAGATTCTCCGTTCAAAGTAAAGGGCTGATTTGCAAGTTTTTTGGGTCTGCCCCAACATAGAAAAGGAACGCATATCTACATGAAACACTCCATATCTCCCCAACGCATTGTCGCCATTGTGCTGTGCCTTTGCGCCATGCTGTCCCTGTCCGCCTGCGGCGAGACCCGCATGAGCCAGCGGCAGGTCTTTGCCATGGACACGGTCATGACCCTCACCGCCTACGGCAAGAAGGCGGAAAACGGCCTCAACGCCGCGCAGGGTGTCATTCAGTCCATGAACGATATGCTCGACCCCGACATTGAGACCAGCACCACCTATGCTATCAACCACGCGCAGGGCGCCAATATCTCTGTTTCCGGCCAGGTCGCCAAGATGCTCAGTACCGCTGCGACAGTCTATAAGCAGAGCGGCGGCGCGCTGGATCTGTCCATTTATCCGGTCATTCAACGCTGGGGCTTTGACAGCGGGCGCTACTATGTCCCTACGGATGAGGAGCTTTACGAGGATCTTTCCCGCCGGGCATACGGACAGATGACGCTGACCAGCTTTCCCAGCTCCGGCTCCTATGCGGTCTCCTTCCCCAGCGGCACGGAGATCAGCTTTGGCGCGGTGGCCAAGGGCTGCGCGGCCGATAACGCCATCACCGCCATGCGCAACGCCGGCGTCACCAGCGGCATCGTCTCCCTGGGCGGCAACGTGCAGACCCTGGGTCTCAAGCCTGACGGCTCCAACTGGACCATCGCTGTGCAGGACCCCAACAACACGGCCAGCTTCCTGGGCGTTGTCTCTGTTGGAGAGACGGCCGTTGTCACCTCCGGCACCTACCAGCGCTTCTTCACCCAAAACGGCAAAACATACCACCACCTCATCAACCCTGAGACCGGCCGCCCCATCAACAATACCCTTCTCTCGGCCACCATTATCTGCGAGGACGGTACTCTGGCCGACTGCCTGTCCACCGCGATGTTTATCCTGGGTGAGAGCAAGGCCATCAACTATTGGCGCACCTACGGCGGCTTTGACATGATTTTGGTCAACAAGGAGTATCAGGTCACCTGCACCAAGGGCCTGATCGAAAAATTCACCCTGACCAACAACAACTATACTTTGTCTTACGTAGAATAAGCATGACAGATCTGAACACAGACGTTCGTTACATCAAGGGCATCGGAGAGAAAAAGGCGCAGGCGCTGTCTAAGCTCGGCGTCTTTTCTCTGCGTGACCTTGTTTCTTTTTTCCCCCGCAAATATGAGGACCGCAGCACCGTCAAACCCATTGCCCTCACCTGTGAGGGTGAGAGCGTGTGCATTGAAGCGATGGTTGCCGACACGCCGCGCCTGACCCGCGTGCGCCGCGGACTGGAGCTTGTCAAGCTGCGCGCCGTAGATGAGAGTGGATCGGTTGACATAACATTTTTCAATCAACCCTACGCCAAAGACAATCTGCACCGGGGCGAGAGTTACGTTTTCTTCGGGAAAATAGAGGTCAACGGCGTGCGCCGGAGCTTGATCAACCCCGTCTACGAAAAGGCGGACGGAACCGGCCGGGTCACGGGGCGGATCATCCCTGTGTACCGCGTCTGCGCGGGGTTGAACCAGCGCACCATGCTGCAGGCTGTGCGCCAGGGGCTGGACGCCTGTCTGGAACAGCTGCCGGACGTGCTGCCCCACGAGGTGCGGGAGCGCTGCCAGCTTGCGCAGACAGGCTACGCCTTTGAAAACATCCACTTCCCCGCCGACTTTGAGGCGCTGGAGCTGGCGCGTCGCCGCCTGATTTTTGAGGAGCTGTTTGTTCTGGCCTGTGCCCTGGGCCGTATGCGCGGTGAGCGCACACGGGAGCAGGGTATCCGTATGACAGGCAGCGACCTTTCCCGCTTTTGGGCCGCGCTGCCCTTCTCCCCCACCGGCGCTCAGCGGCGTGCGGTGGAGCAGGCCATGGCGGACATGGATTCCGGCGCGGTGATGAACCGCCTGGTGCAGGGCGATGTGGGCAGCGGCAAAACCCTGGTGGCCGCCGCGCTGATCTGGCATTGCGCGGCCAATGGGTACATGAGCGCTTTCATGGCGCCGACCGAGATCCTGGCCGAGCAGCATTATCACACTCTGACCGAGCTGTTGGGCCCGCTCGGGCTGCGGATCGGGAAGCTGACCGGCTCGATGACAGCAAAGGAAAAGCGCCAGGTCAAGGAGACACTCAAGGCGGGGCAGCTCGACCTCATTATCGGCACGCACGCTCTGTTCAGCCAGGACGTGGAATATGAGCGGCTGGCTCTGGTGGTCACCGACGAGCAGCACCGCTTCGGCGTCGGGCAGCGCTCGGCCCTGATCGGCAAGGGGCAGAAGCCCCATGTGCTGGTCATGTCGGCCACGCCCATTCCCCGTACCCTGGCCCTCATCATCTACGGCGATCTGGACGTCTCCGTCATTGACGAGCTGCCCCCCGGACGGCAGAAGGTGGATACCTTCGCCGTGAACGAAAGCTACCGTCAACGCCTCAACACTTTTATCCGCAAGCAGGTCAAAGAAGGCCGCCAGGTCTTTGTGGTCTGCCCCATGGTGGAGGAAAACGAGGAGCTGGCCGTCAAGCTCAAATCGGCACAGGAGCACGCAGCGGAGCTTTCGGAAACCTTCCCCGATCTGCGCGTGGGCTGCATTCACGGCAAACTAAAGGCCAAGGACAAGGATGCGATCATGGCCGCCATGGTTGCCGGGGAGATCGACATTCTTGTGGCCACAACGGTCATTGAGGTCGGTGTGGACGTTCCCAACGCGGCGCTGATCATTGTGGAGAATGCCGAGCGCTTCGGTCTGAGCCAGCTGCATCAGCTGCGCGGCCGGGTCGGACGCGGGCAGCATAAGAGCTACTGCGTTCTTGTCTCCGATAACGACGGCGAGGAGAATAAGGCCCGGCTTTCGATCATGACCAAGACCAACGACGGTTTTAAGATTTCGGAGGAAGATTTGCGCTTACGCGGTCCCGGCGACTTTTTCGGCTCCCGCCAGCACGGGCTGCCGGAGATGCACGTGGCCGATCTCGGCGCAGATGTGAACGTGCTGCAAAAGGCACAACAGGAGGCCAATCTCCTGCTCGCCTCTGACCCAGCCCTTTCTCTGCCGGAGCATGCCGCCCTGCGAGAGAGCGTTGACCGCCTGCTGCGGGTAAATGCGGACAGCTTCAATTAGATTATGTAAACTTATCTTTTGATCTCTTACATATATGCAGATCCGGAGCGGATTCGTAACGCGTGTACGAATCCGCCCCGGATTTTTTGATACCGTTATCATTTCCCGCGACGGCGGAAGATCTTGGCAAAGGCCACGGCCAGAACCAGCGCGGCCGCAGACAGGCCGAATACCAGCCAGGTCCCTTGGGTATAGGCTGCCGTCTCCGTTGCTGCTTCCGCGGTGCCTTCTACCTCCGTGGAATCGTCCCGTGTAAAGGGCATACCGCCCATGTTGGGCGCTTCTCCGTCCGGCGGACCGGGCATGTCTCCCATGTCCGGCATCTCGCCGTCCGGCGGGCTCGGCATGCCGCTCATATCCGGCAGCTCGCCACCGCCAAAGGCGGGCATTGTTCCGTCCTCACTGCCGCGGCGGTGTCCGCCGAAGCCGCCAAAGCCCGCAGAGCTGTCCGCATCGCCGCGCTGCTGCATGCCGCCCCAGTTCATTGTGCCGCCGAAGCCGCTGCTCTTTGCGTCGCCGTAGGAGGCCGCGATCTCAGCGAGGGTGATCTCCTCCGCGCTGTCGCCGATGACCACGCGGTAGCTCTCCCCCAGCTCCAGCGCGGGGCAGCTGAGATTGACCGACGAGAAGCTGCACGGCACCTCGTAACGCAAAAGCACGTTGCCGTCCAAATCTTCCAGACTGACGGTCGTACCTGCCGCCGCTCCCTCGGAGAGGTTATAGAGGATGGAGCACTGCTCGGACGTGGAGTCGAAGCCCTCCGCCATGGCGTAGCTGCCGCAGGCGACGATTTCACCGCCGCTGATTTCGCAGACGCCGCCGTTCTCGCTGCCGTAATCCAAGGCGCTGTTGCTGCCGTTGTCCGTCAGGCTGACGCGGATGACGCCTCCGGAGATGACAATATCGCCGTTGGAGTCAATGCCGTCGGCATCCTGTGCGCTTTCGTTGACGATGGTGATAGTACCGCCGCTGATGTGAACCCAGGTCTGTTCGCTTTCGCTGTCCGAATTCCGGGACAGCTCGGGCAGCTCACCGCCCGCAAAATCGGGCGCATCGGCATTCTCGTCGGGCCGCATACCGACGCCAAAGCCACCCATCATGCCAAAGCCGTCGCCGCTGCCGCCGTTGGCGTTCAGCCCGTCGTCGCCGGGATAAATGGTAATGTCTCCACCGGCAATGTTGATGGTGATGGCCTCGATCCCCTCATAGCAATCTTCGATGAGAATGCTGCCGTCGGTCATGGCAAAGGCGGTGTCGGAGTGAATGCCGTCGTCTCCGGCGCTGATGGTGATGCTGCCGCCGTCGACGGTGATATCCCCAGTGGTATGGATCGCATCGTCCTTAGCGTCGATGGTCAGCGTACCCGACTCGATGTACAGATAGGCGCTTTCATTCGCCGTCACCACGCCGTCGTCTCCGGCGGTAACGGTAATGTCGGCGTTGCAGATGCGCAGGCTGTCGTTGGCGCGGATGCCGTCGGCCGCGGACTCAACGGTGATGCTGCCGCCGGTGATGACCAGATCGTCATTGGCGGCAATGCCGTGCTTGTACGCAGCGGTCACAGTGAGCGTACCGCTGCCGTTGATGGTCAGATCATCGTGGGCGAAGATGGCGCCGTCGGTATTGTCGGCCAAGGCGTCTTCGCTGTATTCCGCGCCGCTGATAAAGCAGTTCTCGCTCCCCTCGGCCAGCGTCAGGAAGACCTTGTCCGCCTGGTCGATGATCAGGCAGGCGTCATCGGAACAGTTCACCGTTACCCCGTCCAGCAGAATCCAGACCTTGGACGAGCTGTAGGCGTCGACCGTGATGCTGCCGTCGGAAAGCTCCCCAGAGATCACGTAGGTCCCACCGCCGGAGATGACCACCCCGCCGTCATAGCCGTAGGCGCCGGGGCCGGAAACCTTGGCCGTCGCGCCGTTTAAGGTGATGACGGTGGCGCCGGAGGAATCCCAGTCGCCGTTACAGTCGCCGGTGGTGAAATACTGCGAATCGGAGTTTGCCTCCGCGTCCTCGTCGACAATCTTTTGGATGCCCAGGGCCTCGCCGTTGATAAACAGCACGGTCAGCAGCAGGGTGACAACCAGCACGGCAACGCAGATGAAATCGATCCTTTTATGCGTTGACATAGCTTACACCTCTCGCGGGATTTACCCCATGTAATCTCCGTTATAGCTGACGAGCACCGCACTCTGCACACCGGGGATCTCGGACAGATCGTTGATGAAATCGGTGTCGTCGCCCTTGAGTCGGATCTCCAGATTCAGCTCGGTCAGGCCCTTCTGGACGGTCTTGCTCTTGACGGTGCAGCGCTTGGTCTGGCCCTCCAGGAACGCGGTGGCAGCCTTTTCACTGTCGCGTCCGTCGCAGCGCAGCACCACGATGTAGGGGTTGGCGCTGTCCTTGTGGTTGGCGAAGATCAGCAGGATCACGCCGATCAGCACGCTGCCGAACACGGCCAGAGGGATCATCCCTGCGGCCAGCACGATGCCGGCGGCAATGGCCCAGAACAGGAAGGCGATGTCAAGCGGTTCCTTGATGGCGGTGCGGAAACGGACGATAGACAAGGCGCCCACCATGCCGAGCGACAGCACCACGTTCGACGTGACGGCGAGGATCACCAGCGTTGTGATCATGGTCAGCGCAACCAGAGTCACGCCAAAGCTGGAGGAATACATCACCCCGGCGTAGGTTTTCTTATATACCAGGAAGATAAACATGCCCAGACCGAAGGCCAGCGCCAGGGCCAGGACGATATCCAGCGCGCTCACCGCGCTGACGTTTTCCAGAAAGCTGGATTTGAAGATGTCGTTGAAAGTCATGATCGTAACTCCTTATCTATGTTTAGCCGTAGATACGGCACTGGGCGTATTTGGAAAAGGCCGTCACCCGGCGGCCCGGTGTTTGCACGGCGTCGCGGATAATATCGGGCAGGTAATCGTCCCACTTGACCTCAAGGATGATGCCGGCGTCTCCGGCGGGGATGGTCACACAGTCGGGATTGAGAAAATCCGTGCAGCTCAAGCCCGTGCGGATGTTGTAGTCGAAGGTGACGCGGACATTGCCGGGGCGGTAGATAAAGGGCTCGCGCGTGTAGTCCACAATGGTTTTCGGCGCCATGCCCTGGTACTTCATCTTACAGTACAGCTCCTGAACCAGCGGCCGGTCGGAATCCATCATCCAATTGATCTCCCCGTCCACGATCCGCTGCGCCTCGTCTGCCGAAAGCGGCGCGCTGTACTTGGTGCCGAGGCCGTTGCGCTTGCTCTTTTTCTCGAGCTTGATCAGCGATGTGTCGCCGTTATAAAAACGGATGCGAAACTTTTCGCGCATATTCACGCCGTCCACCTTTTCCCGCAGCGCCTTGTCCTCGAGGTTATCGAAGTACAAGCTGCGAATGAGGTACTTTCCATCCGCGGCGTGGGGATCGCTCTCCGCGACCAGGCGCAGCCGCTGTCGGATACACAGGAGATCCAAATAGCTGATCTCATGCTTCCACTCGTGGCGGTAGCGGATATCCATACGCATCCCTCCTTTTCTGGTTTCACAGTATACCTTTCGTTCCTGAAAGTAAACTTAAAAAAAGAAAATTTTTTAATTCTCTATAAGGCTCTTGCGTTTTTTTCGTTCTCTGCTATAATGCATCTATACACTTGTATAATATTATACTAAAATTGATTTTCTCATGTATGGGGGACTGCTTATGCGGCGCGATGTGATCCGGACGAAGAAACGAATTGAGTCAGCCTATTACGAGCTCTGCCTGAAAAAGGGCGTGCAGCGCATCACCGTGAATGACATTCTGGCTGAGGCGGATGTCAGCCGCGGCACCTTCTACGCCCACTATCGGGACATTCAGGATCTCTCGGAGCATCTGGAGAATTACATTGCCGAGACCTGGCGCGATATTCTCAGTGAGGCAACCCTGGCCCAGTTGATGGAGGACCCGCGCCAGCAGGTGCGCAGGATGCTGACCCACATGCTTGAGCGGCGGGAGGAATACCGGGCGCTGATCCAGCGTGGGGGGAACACCCGCCTGTTCAACAAGCTCAAGGCGCTGCTCACCCAGGCGCTGGCAGAAAAGCAGGAGCATCACACCGACCGCGAGGCCATCGTCATCGCCTGTGTCGCCGGGGCCATTCTGGACTCCTGTGTCTGCTGGCTGCTCAGTGACGAGCCGGATCAGGAGCTGCTGATCGACACGGTCAGCGCCTTTCTCTCTGGCGGCCTGCAAAAAATTTACGGCGGCCAGTGACAGGAACGTCGTTCTGTGGTATCATCATAAAAGAGATCATTCAAGGAGGTCAGATCCATGTTTCGCGATATGCTCCGCAGCAAGCAGCAGCTCAGCCAGGACGAATGCATTGAAATTCTGAAGCAGGAAAAGCGCGGCGTTTTGTCCGTGCTGGGTGATGATGAATATCCCTACGGCGTTCCGATCAACCATTATTACTGTGAGGAGGACGGCAAGCTCTATTCCCACGGCGGAAAGAAGGGGCACAAGATCGATGCCTTCCGGCGTCACGACAAGGCGTCCTTCTGCGTTTATGACGCGGGCTACCGTCGGGACAGCGAATGGGCGCTCAACATCAAGAGCGTCGTCGTCTTTGGCCGGATTGAAATCGTAGAGGACCGGGACACGGTGTACGAGCTTGCCCGCCGTCTCAGCCGGAAATTCACCGACGACGAGGCGTATATCGAGTCCGACATCGCCCGCTCCGGCCCCAACACGCTCATGTTTTCCCTGACGCCGGAGCACATGACCGGCAAGCTTGTCAACGAATCCTGATATCCAGTTTTTTCACAGCAAATCGCCGCCCGGCCGGGCGGCGATTTGCTTATACTATTTTTCAATAACAAGTAGACACTTTTTATTGAAAAGGCGCCGCTTGATGCGTCGCCCATCTGCGCGAAAGCGCAGATGACGTCTGCTCTGCATAAGTTCGGCTTAACGAAATCAAAGATTTCGAGCCTCACTTATCATACAGTTTCCGACGCGCTTACGCGCTATTAAAAGTAGACGTTGTCTACTTTTAATGGGAAACTAGTATTATATCAGTTGATCTTCAGCGACTCCCAAAGGCTGTTGACGTAGTCCAGGGTCTGCTCGTCCAGGCTGCGGTAGGCGTACTGATTGTACAGCGCGCCGAAGTCGTCGATGCCGGGATAAAGGATTTCCATGGCCTCCTCGCCCATCTCGTCGATGTAGTCCTCGTTTTCATATACAAGCGCGTTGGGACTGGCGTAGTAGATATACTCGGCGTTGGCGATGGCCGGCTCCTCGGAGAGCATGTAGTTGATGAAGATCTCGGCCAGCTCCTGATTCTGGCAGCAGCTGGGGATGCACATGGCGTCCACGAAGTAGTTGGTGGGATCGGGATAGTAGAACTTGAGCTCCACGCCGTCGGCCTGGGCATCGAGCATGGTGAAGTAGTCGCCGGCGTAGTAGGCGCCGATGGCCGCCTCGCCGGACTCCATCATGTTGTAGATTTCATCCATGACATAGCTCTTGACCAGCGGGGCCTGCTTCTTCAGCTCCGCCAGGGCGCTCTCCCAGGAAGCGTGCGCCGTGTCGTTGACGTCCAGCCCCAGCTTGTACTGGGCGGTGGCAAAGGCGTCGCGGGAGTTATTGAACTGGAGGATATCGCCCCTGTACTTTTCGTTCCACAGCAGATCCCAGCCCTGGGCGTCGGCCTCATCCACGACCTCGGCGTTGTAGATCACGCCCACCACGCCGTAGGTATAGGGCACGGTGTAGACATTTTCCGGGTCATAGTACAGCCCGCGGAAGCTCTCGTCGATGTACCGATAGTTGGGGATATTATCGAAATTGAGGGGCAGGAGCATATCGTTCTCCCGCATGCGGGCGATCATATAGTCGGAGGGGATGACCACGTCAAAGCTGACCGCGCCGCTGGAGAGCTTGGCAAACATATCCTCGTTGCTGGCGTAGGTGTCGTAGTTAACGTGGATCTTCTGGCCATACTCAGCCTCGTACCACTTCTCGAACTCACGCACGGTGTCGAAGGAATCGTCGGAGCCGTCGGAGATATACTCGCCCCAGTTGTAGACATTGAGGGTCAGGGTCTTGGACTTGGAGCCGCAGCCGGTGAGGAACACGCTGCACAGCAGCACGGCGGCAAGCAGCAGGGCGGTGAGTTTTTTCATAGTTGTCCTCCTTCACATGAATTATGCTTTGGTCTTGGCAGCCTTGCGTTTTTTTCTTGCCTTGCGGGTCGTCTCGGCGGCCTCAGGGTCGGAGAGGTTGGAGATCAGCAGCAGGGCCAGGATCACGAAGAAGATGATGGTTGCCAGGGCGTACATCTTCGGCGTGACGGTTTTCTTTGTCATGTTGTAAATGCGGATCGGCAGGGTCTGGAAGCCGTTGCCGGAGGTAAAGTAGCTGATAACGAAGTCGTCCAGCGACAGGGTAAAGGCCATGATCAGGCCCGTGACCACGCCGGGCATAATCTCCGGCAGCTCCGCCTTGAAGAAGGCGCGCAGCGGCGTGCAGCCCAGATCCATTGCCGCCTCGGGCGGGGACTTATCCATCTGCTGGAGCTTGGGCAGCACCTGCAAAATGACATACGGCAGGCAGAAGGTGATATGCGCGATGAGCATGGTGCCGAAGTTCAGGCTGGTGGCGGCGCCGAACAGACGGCCGACAAACACGAACATGAGCATCAGGGAGATACCGGTGATGATGTCGGGGTTGATCATGGGGATGTTGGTCACGGTGTCCATGGCGGAACGGAGCACCCTGCTGCGCAGGCGGTGGATGCCGACCGCGGCGGCCGTACCCATGAGCGTGGCGATCACCGAGGCGGACACGGCCAGCAGCAGCGTGTTGCGAACGGCCTTGAGCGTCTCCGCGTCACGGAACAGCTCCCTGTACCAGTACAGCGAGAAGCCGGAGAAAACCGACAGGCTCTTGCTCTGGTTAAAGGAAAAGACCAGGAGGATGGCGATGGGCGCAAAGAGGAAGATCATAATGAGCGCGGTGTAGATTTTCGATGCACGGTTCATAGCTCCGCCTCCTTATGCCACGATCAGCTTGCGGTTGGCAAGCTTCTGCATCAGGGCCATGCAGGCCAGCAGGATCACCATCAGGATGAAGGCGATGGCCGCGGCAAAATGCAGATTGTTGGCAGTGTACTGTCCCTCAATGGCGTCGCCGATGAGGAAGAACTTGCCGTTGCCCAGCTTCTGGGAGATGTAGAAGGTGCTGATGGAAGGGATCAGGACCATGGTCACACCGGAGAGGACGCCGGGAATGCTCAGCGGCCAGATCACGCGGCGCAGCACGCTGACAGAGGGGCAGCCGAGGTCGCGCGCGGCTTCGAGGAGCTTAACGTCCAGCTTGGCCATGACCGAGTAGATCGGCAGCACCATATACGGAAAGTAGTCATAGACCATGCCGATGATGACCGCGGACTCGGTGCCGATGATATGAATACGGCCGAGGCCGAGAGCGGCAAGGAAGCCGTTGAGAATACCGGTGTCCTGCAGAATGGTCATCCAGGCGTAGGTGCGGATCAGGAAGTTCATCCACATGGGAATCATAATGAGCGTCAGCAGGACGTTCTGGGTACGGGCGCTGGCACGGGACATGATGTAGGCCAGCGGATAGCCCATCAGCAGGCAGATCAGCGTCGAGATCACCGCAAGCTTCAGACTGCGCCAGAAGATGACAAGATAGGTGTGCACCTCGCGCACAGTCTCGCCGTCGTCGATAACGGAGGTGGCGGTGAAGAAGCGGCTGATATTGTCAAAGGTAAAGCTAAAGGAGGAATCGGTGAAGGCATAGTAGGCCACAAAGATCAGCGGCACCACGATGAACAGCACCGCCCACACCGAATAGGGCGTCAGCGTCAGACGCTGCACCAGGGCGTTGGTTTTCTTGTTCATGTTGCCTGCTCGCTTTCCGTCTCGATCTCGCCCAGCTCCTCGATCTCGACGCCGCCGATCTCCTCCATCTCGTCGGAGAAGGTGGAGTAGTCACCGAACATGCCCGAGTACTCGGACTTTTTCATGATGTGGATAGCGTCCGGCTCGATGTACAGGCCGATATGCTCGTCCACGTCCACAAAATCGGTGGTCTGGATCATCCACTTGAAGCCGTTGATATCCACGATGATCTCGTAGTGCACACCCAGGAAGGTGACGGAGGTGACCACGCCGCGGAGCATACCCTTCTCCTCGGGCACGACATCCACGTCCTCGGGCCGGACGACCACGTCCACCGCCTCACGCTTGGCAAAGCCCGCGTCCACGCAGTCGAACACATGGCCGGAGAAGGAGACCTTTCGGTCCTCAAGCATGATGCCGTCGACGATGTTGCTCTCCCCGATGAAGTCGGCCACGAAAGCGTTTTCCGGCTCGTTGTAGATGTCGATGGGGGTGCCGATCTGCTGGATGCGTCCCTCGGACATGACCACCACCGTGTCGGACATGGACAGGGCCTCCTCCTGGTCGTGGGTGACAAAGACGAAGGTGATGCCCGTGGCCTTCTGGATGTTTTTCAGTTCCTTCTGCATATCCTTGCGCAGCTTGAGATCAAGGGCCGCCAACGGCTCGTCCAGCAGCAGGACCTTGGGCCGGTTGACCAGCGCCCGCGCGATGGCGACGCGCTGCTGCTGTCCGCCGGAGAGACTGGACACGCTGCGCTTTTCAAAGCCCTTGAGGGCAACCAGCTCCAGCATTTCCGTAACCTTCTGGTGGATCTCGTCCTTGGAGCATTTCTTTTCCCGCAGGGAGAAGGCGACGTTTTCGTAAACGTTCAGGTGGGGGAACAGGGCGTAGCGCTGGAACACGGTATTGACGTTGCGCTTATACGGGGGCATATCGTTGATGTTTTCGCCCATAAAGATCACGTCGCCGGTGTCAGGGGTCTCAAAACCGCCGATGATGCGCAGCGTCGTGGTCTTGCCGCAGCCGGAAGGCCCCAGCAGGGTGATAAACTCATTGTCATAGATGTCGAGGTTGATGTGGTCGAGCACGACCTCCCCATCGAAGGATTTGCTGATATTTTTCAGCTCTATGATTTTCTTCATGTTCCCTTCCCCCCAAAAATAAAACAGCCCATGCAAAAGCATAGACTGTTTGAAAAGCCAAATTCGCGTAAAAATATGCTACGCAAAGCTTCCACCCCCGGCGTGGGGGCGGCGGCCCAAATGGATGTTGAGAGTCTATATAGCAAAGATTACTTTTACTACTCTTATTGACCATTTCACAGATTTGTATGCTTTTACAAATTTATAAAACTTGAGCTTTTAACTCAATCAATAAGGCAACAGAAGTTGCCACCGCACCTGCGGCTCATCGGCATCCGACCCGGCTGTCCGTGTGGCCTTAGCTCATCGAAATGAGCGGTCGATATCTTGCTTCGGATAAACTCTTATCCAATTGAGACGCCTTATTTTATCAGGATTCTACACAAGTGTCAACACATTTTATGCACAAAACCGGCAGTTGTTGATTTTATTAAAAACAGCGTCCTTCAATATTTGACCTCCCAGAGTGTCAGGCCCTGCGCCGGAGCGGTAAACCCGGCAAGCGCCCGGTCGCGCCCCTCCAGCGCCTCGGCCACGCTCTCGGCCGTGCGTTGCCCGCTGCCGACCTCCAGCAGCGTTCCCACCAGGATGCGCACCATATTGTATAAGAAGCCGTCCCCTGTCAGCGTAAAGCGCAGCTCCTCCCCCGCTCGCTCGATCTCAAGGGCGTAGAGCGTGCGCACAGCGGACTTCTTCATTCGCTTGAGCGAGCAGTAGGCGCCGAAATCGTGGGTGCCTGTCAAAAGGGCCGCCGCAGCGCGCATGGCCTCTTCGTCGAGCGCGGCGGGATAGGTATACAGATAGCGCCGCTCAAAGACGTTGGGCGCCTCGCTGTTCCAGACGCGATAGACATAGGTCTTCTCCCGGCAGCTGAGCCGGGCGTGGAAACGCGGTTCAGCCTCCTCCAGGCTGATCGCGCCGATATCCTCCGGGAGAAATTTACGTAATTTTGTTAACATAACATTGCATTCCATATCTGTATCCGCCCGGAAGGAACAGACCTGCCACCGGGCGTGAACACCAGCGTCGGTCCTCCCCGAGGCCGCCAGCTCCACCGGCTGCTCCAGCAGGCGGGACAGCAGCGTTTCCATTCTGGCCTGGATGGTGTTATCCGTGTTCCCCTGCCGCTGCCAGCCGCGATAGCGGCCCCCGTCGTAGCAGAGAGTCAGCTTGAAATTTCGCATCTTTTCTCCCCCTCTTTTGCTTCAGTTTACTCGATTCCCCTCTACTTTTCAACATTTTCCTGTCCGCTTCATAGGATAGCTGGGCAATACTATGGTCAAACTGCACAGTTTCTCTGTGTTTTTCTGCGCGAACGCGTGAGATTTTTAGGACTTATTTCGAGTTGAAGAAAATTTTAGAAAGTGTTAAAATACTAACCAAGTAGAATGGATAAAATCGGCGTTAATATTTTTATAGAAATGAGGGAGTATTGTGTATTCTGATTCTTATTTCAACCGTTTTATTCTGCCGGAGGATCTGAGGGCCGCGCTGCTCAAGTGCACCTATCTGGTCTATCCCGAATCCAAGGAACAGCTGATGGAGATGGCCTACGGCCCCACACATTCCGACCGCTATGACGTTTCCTACAGCATCGAGGGCAAGGGTCTGGTGAAGGAGGCCGAGGTTGTCCGCTGCAAGAACGGCACCGTTGTCAACTTCATGGAGGACTACATGCGCCGCCGCGATCCCGACTGCATGCGCATCGGTGACGATCTGCCCTCCGACAAGCCCTATTTCAAGGACCGCTACGGCTATGACTTTGCCGACCTGCGCAAGGAGACCATGGACTGGCTCTCCGCGCAGCGCCTGATCATGCTCCCCTTCCGTGCCGGCGGACGCTTCTATGGCTATGACAGTCTGATGATCTGCCCCATGAACGCCGCCTTCTTCGCCCTGTCTCTGGCGGAGATGCAGGGCTTCAAGAGCATCTTTGACGTCAAGGAGGGCTACAATCCCCGCGCCATCATCTATGTCGCGCCGCCCTTCCGTCACACACACTTTGCGGGCAAGCAGGTGGTCGTCCACCAGCGCAGCGAGACCCTGCATGAGGTCTTTGCCTACAACCTCTATCCCGGTCCCTCCGCGAAGAAGGGCGTGTTCTCCATGCTGCTGGATATTGGCGAGCATGAGGGCTGGATCACCGACCACGCCTCCGCCGCCATGCTGGAGTCCCCCTATGAAAACGAAGTCGTCTTCATGCATGAGGGCGCTTCCGGCGGCGGCAAGAGCGAGATGCTCGAGGAGATCCACCGTGAGCCGGACAGCAAGATCCTCATGGGTATCCATACGGTTTCCGGTGAGAAATACTACCTGTCCCTGGGTGAGACCTGCCAGATCCACCCCATTGCCGACGACATGGTTCTGGCCCACAAGGACTTCCAGAACGATTCCGGCTACCTCGTCATTGCCGATGCCGAGGACGGCTGGTTCCTCCGCATGGACGGTGATACCAGCTACGGCAAGAACGCCGAGTATGAGCGCATCAGCATCCATCCCTCGGAGCCGCTGGAGTTCTTCAACATGGACGCCGTGCCCGGCGCGACCTGCCTGATCTGGGAGCATATCCCCGACTCCAACGGCAAGCCCTGCACCAACCCCCGCGTCATCATCCCCCGTGCCATGATCGACAACATCATTCCCGGCGACCAGCCCCAGGAGGTCAATGTCCGCTCCTTCGGCGTGCGTATGCCGCCCTCCACGAAGATGGCGCCCAACTACGGCGTCATGGGTATGGTACAGTTTGTGCCTGTCTCCATTGCCTGGCTCTGGCGTCTGATCTCCCCGCGCGGCTTCAAGAACCCCTCCATTGCCGACTCCAACGCCGGCAGCGGCCTGAAGGCCGAGGGCGTCGGTTCCTACTGGCCCTTTGCCACCGGTATGAAGGTCACGCAGGCAAACCTGCTGCTTGAGCAGATGCTCGCCTGCCCCAACACCCTGAACATCCTCATCCCCAACCAGCACATCGGCGCCTATCAGGTTGGCTTCATGGGCGAGTGGATCACCCGTGAGTATCTGGCCCGGCGCAGCGGCGTGGTCCGCCTCAAGCATCTGGTGCCGGCCCGCTGCCCGCTCTTTGGCTACTCGCTGGAGGAGATGAAGCTGGACGGTCAGTATGTCCGCCGTACCTTCCTGCGTCCCGAGCTCCAGTCCTGGCTGGGCTTTGAGGGCTACGATGCCGGCGCCAAGATCGTCACCGATTTCTTCAAGGAGCAGCTGCAGCAGTTCATGACCGACGATCTCGATCCCCTGGGCCGTCAGATTATCGACCTTGTCATGAATGACGCGCCGCTGGACGATTACCTCGCCCTCACCCCGATGAAGAACCTCAAGTAAGAAAAAGCCTTAAATCCCCCCGCCGATGGCGGGGGATTTCTTTTGCCCTTGCCAGAGCGCCGAAAGCGTGGTATTCTCTTTTAAGTTGATTTAAGAATTTTACAGTTTCTTAAATGTTTTCCAGACGCGTTGTGATAATATTTATTGACAGAAAAGCTGGAAACAATGGACTAGGTGAGATCATGAGAGAAAAGCTGATTCGCTTCATGGCCGGAAGAAACGGCAACGATCAATTGAATCTGTTTTTGCTGGGGCTGGATCTGGTTCTGCTCATCCTTGCCACGCTCCTGCGGGGTCGGGCCAGCGGCGTCGTGTATATTCTGGTGCTTGTGCTGCTGGGTTACACGTATTTCCGCCGTCTCTCGCGCAATCTGGTGCGCCGCCGGGAGGAAAACGGAAAGTTTATCCGTCTGTATTACAAGGTCTCCGCCGCCGTCAAGGTGCGCAAGGAGAAATGGGTGCAGCGCAAGGATTACAAGTTCTTCACCTGTCCCTCCTGCAAGGCCACGCTGCGCGTACCCCGCGGTCACGGCAAAATCAAGGTCGTCTGCCGCAAGTGCGGCAACTCCTTCACGGGGAAGACCTGACATGTTTGGCTATCTCGTCGCGGCGGCGAATGTCCTGCCGGAGGCGGAGCTTCAGCGCTACAGGGCCTGTTACTGCGGCCTGTGCCGCAGCCTGGAGCATTGCTTCAGTCAGACCGCGCGCTTGACGCTCAACTATGACATGACCTTTCTGGTGCTCCTGCTCGGCTCCCTGTACGAGCCGGCGGAGGCCGCGGATGCGCTCCGCTGTCCCCGCCATCCCATGCAGGCGCAGCCCTATGTCACCAGCGCCGTTTCGGATTATGCCGCGCATATGAACATCGCCATGGCCTATCTCAAGTGCCTGGATGACTGGAAGGATGACCGCCGGCTGACCGCGTTGGCGGAGGCGAAAACGCTTGAGGCCGCGTACCGCGAGGTGCAGCGGCTTTATCCGCGGCAGTGTGCCGCGATTGAAGCCGCGCTGGACCGTCTCTCCCTCCTGGAGCAGTCCGGCGAGGAGGCTCCCGATGCCGCGGCGGACTGCTTCGGCGCGCTGATGGAGGAGATCTTTGTCTGGCGGGAGGACCGCTGGGCTGCGACGCTGCGTCATCTGGCCCATGCCCTGGGTCGGTTCATTTACCTGATGGACGCGGTCATGGATCTGGACGACGACCTAAAAAGCGGCAGCTATAACCCCTTCAAAGCCTATGCCGGAGACGCGGAAAATGAAGCGCGCTTCCGGGATATTTTGAAGATGCAGCTGGGCGAATGTCTCTATTGGTTTGATAAACTCCCTCTCGTTCAGGATGAGGGACTGATGAAAAATATTCTGTGTGTTGGGCTGTGGGTTGGCTTCAATCAGAAATACAGCAGAAAGGACCCCTAAATGGTTCAGGATCCCTATAAGGTGTTGGGCGTCTCGCCTGACGCCACCGACGCGGAGATCAAAAAAGCCTACCGCGAGCTGACAAAAAAATACCATCCCGATCTCAACCCCGGCGACGCCCATGCCGCCCAGATGATGAACGACATCAACACCGCCTACGATCAGATCAAAAGCGGCAATGTACCTGCCGGCGGCTATGCGCAGCAGCAGGCTTACGGCAGCAGCGGCTACGCCGACTATAACGGCTGGAGCGGCTGGACAAACTGGGGCGGCTGGCAGGCAGCTCCCAATCAGCAGCAGACCGAACGCAGTGAGTACACCGCCGCCAAGAACTATATCCGCAACGGCATGTATAAAGAAGCGCTCAACGCCCTCTCCGGCGTTCCTCTGGCCGAGCGCGACGGGAAGTGGTATTACCTCTCCGCCGGGGCCAACATGTACATGGGCAACAAGGTCGCCGCGCTGGAGCACGCCAAACGCGCCGTGGAGATCGAGCCCGATAACGAGGAGTACCGCCAGCTGCTCAACCAACTGCAAAGCGGCGGCGATTTCTATGACCGCTACGCCGGCAACTATACCCGCTCCATCAACCTCAACCCCCTGTGGCTGGGACTGTGTGCCGCCTCGCTGTGCACCGGCGGGCGCTGCGGCCTGCCGCTGATCTTCTGCTGTTGAGAAAAACAAGACTCCCGGAGAGGACGCTCTCCGGGAGTTCGTTTATTCATTCTAAACTCTAATAGAAATCAGACAATCTTTGCGGCTGGAATTGCACCAGGGTTTATTCTGTCAAGGAGGAATTTATCCTCACGCAATTAACCCTGACTGCGGCTCATTTGTGGCAAAGAGTGATACAGCAGGAAAGGTTATATGTGAAAATGATAGAGAGACCGTAAAATCTCTCCATCATCTTTTACCGTCTTCCGAAAGAAAGGACAAGGTCAAGCTCTCGCACTCGGTTTGCTGATTTGGCCAACTGGAAGCTGTATTATGATTCCATGATCTGGTTTACAAACACTCTGATTTCCTGGCTAATGCGTTCACTTTCGTAATAATGAATGTAATGCCCGCAGTTTAAATATACCGTCCTTGCATTCATCCGTTCGGCAAACTCACGTTCATGATCAATCCATCCGGATGATACCTGCTTGCCATCAGATACAAACATCAAAATCGGGCAATCAATCCATCCGGCTGAGTCCACGATTCTTGCATTTTTCAATATGGCTTTTGCCTCGTTCTCATAGCATGGATTCATTGCGTTTCTTCTTCTCAGAAGCTGCTGCTGTTTGATTTCATCCCTGTTCAGTCCACGTTTGCTTAGAGGATACCAGAAAAGTAATCCGTGGTCATTGAGCCTTCGTATTATCTTCATAAATCGAATGCGCCGATCGATTTCTTGTTTCCAAAGCAGATAAAACCCCGGGACAGCCATATCCAATCCGACAATTGCCTTGACTTCATTCGGATATTTCTGTTTCCAACGGATTGCTTCCAGCCCGGACATTGAATGGGGCACCAGAATATAAGGCCCCATTTCTCCGGCTTTTTCCAATGCCTCTCTTTGGAAGGCGATTACTGAGTCGATATCGCATGAGCCTTCGTACAGATCTGAATATCCATAACCGAACTTCTCAATTACAATGATTCTGTAATTGCTGACAAGTTTCTCATACAGAATCTTAAAATCATACACAGGGGCGACAGTTCCCGATCCGGACATCAATACAAGTTTTGGCTTGTTCTCATCTCCGACCGCGAATACATGCATTTTATGATTGTCAATTTCGACATATTCCATAGTATCACCGTGTTAAATACCGATTAGTATATAAGCAAAGGTTTAACAGCCTTCACTTTTCCTTTATGATGAAGGTGGATTGGCTGTCGAAATTACCGGTTTGTCGGGATGATTATACCAGAGCAATGCATCGCAATCAACGTCTGATTGTGGTGCTTCCCTCCAACCGTCCGATCTCCTTATTGCTCATAGTAGCGATCTTCAGCCCATTTGGCGGGGTTTTGGTCGATGTATTCCCAGATTTCACGGTAGTCGTGCTCATTACGGATCACATGTTCATGAAAAGATCGCTGCCAGATGTCATGGCCCAGTTTCCGATTGACGAGCCGCTTCAACGCGCCGACCGCATCCGAAACTGTAGGGGCCGACGCCCTCGGCGGCCCGAGGTCGGAATGTGCTTCTTCACTGTCGATCCGCAGAATCATGTGGATATGGTTTGGCATGACCACATATTTATCGACACAAAAACCGATCATGCGATCTGTAGACAGAATATACCGTTCAACGATTTTTCCCATGTCCGTCAACTGCAGGCACGGGCCGCCGAGGGCGTCGGCCCCTACGGTGATCCGGGATAAGATGCACCGACGGTCGTGTGTGCAGATCGTGACGAAATAAGCGCCGGGAGTGGAATAATCATAATCCTGCAGACGAATTGATTTTCGTTTGGGTAACTCCATGGCAGAAACTCTCTATTCGCTTTTTGGGTGAGACATGAGCCCTTCCCGAATCCATAATACCAAAGGAATCGCAGAATGACAAGCGCAAGAGCGCACTTATTCACCGCCATTCGGCGGTGTAAGTACGCTCCCTGTATTTATACCTATTAAATCGCCCTTGGCAAAACGCTCGCCATGCCGGGTTGCTTTCCTTGACCATATATCTCCATTATGCTCTGCGGAAAGCGTCTTGCCTGGCACAACAGAATTGCCGCGTAGCGACAAGAGAGGGCGGCCTGGGCCGTTCCATCTCGCAAATCTTTGTCTTCTTATTAAAGTTTAGTATCAAACAGTTTCTCGATCGTCTTGTCGGTGTATTCCGTCAGCGCGTCGAAATCCACATAGGGCCGGTAAATCGCCTCCAGCTCGTCGTGGAGCCGCTTCCCTTCGGTCAGCTTCTCCGTCGCCTGCGCGTAGCATTCCTTGTAGGCACGGTTCAGCTCCGCCGCCCGCGCCCGATCCTGTTCAGACAGCGGTGTCCGGCAAAAGACGCCAAGGTTTACATAATCTCCATCTCCGCCAAAGACCTTCGGCTCCTGCACATGGGGCGCCGTGCCGTCCACCCAGGCCAATCCCAGCGCCGGAATATACAGTCCGTCCAGCGAATCCGGATCGCCGGAGCACAATATCGTTTCCGTATCCAGCCCCCGTTCAGCCGCCGCCTGCTGAATGCGCCGCATGAATCCGGACTTTCCCGTTCCCGGCCCGCCCTTGATGACATGCAGAAATACGCCCTCCGGCGGGAACTGCTCATACAATGAGAAAAAGCCTCGGCCGGAGTTTGCCGCCAAAAAGAATGTACGATTCATAGTTTCCTCCCTGATTTTATTCACCCTACAGTATATGCGTTTTTTTCTCCTATGACACAGGAGACACGGCAGCGTCGTGTCTCCTGTCAAGTATTATTTGGGATCAGCAGCGTAAAGCGATTGCCGCCGCAGCGGTAGCAGCGCAGGCGCTTTCCCCTTCCGCGCAGCATCAGCTCCACCGCCTTGCCCCGGCGCAGATACTTGCTCTCACTGCCGCAGGCATCACAGCGAATGATGTACTTGACCCTGGCCTGCCGCGCCTGCGCGGCCTTCCCCTGGTCGGACGCCAGCCGCCGCGGTCGGCAGCCGACAAGTCTGCACATCTCTCTCCAGACGGCGTCGTGTCCGTGCCGCTCGCCGGGGTGCAGCAGGTAGACTGCGGCGTGGGCGTACTCATGCCGTACCGTGTCCCAGAACTGCTCGTCATCATCCAGGATCAAGGCCGACAGGGTGATGCGCAGACCGCTCCTTCCTCCCACGCTCGGAGACCGAAAGCTTCCCAACTGTCGAACGGCACGCTTGGAAATCTTCAGCTCAATTCCCTTGGTATCGATCCCAAGCAGCCGGTCCAGCCGGTCGTACTCGGCGCGTACCTCCTCCAGTGTATGCGGCATACCTATGCCTCCAGTCTTGCGCAGACCAAGCAAAGCACGCCGCTGTCAAAGGCCAGGCGCGCATCACCGCGAAAGGCGTTGCTGACACCGAGGGGAAAGGCGTTGGTCAGCGTCACGCCCTCCGCCTCATATTTTGTTCCGTGGATTCGCAGATTCTCGCACCGATCGGTCAGCGCGAATACCGACAGCGTCCATCCCTCATGGCAGGGCACCCGGTATTCCCCGGGCAGCAGCACGCGCACCGTCGTTCTTTCGTCATCCATCGCGGCCTCCATCCCCGCGCGCACCGCAAAGTGCAGCGACTGGATATTGGCCAGGGTGTGATCAAAGCGCCCGCCAAAACCACAGCAGATCCGCACCGCCTCAAAGCCGTGTGCCGCCGCCCAGCGGATGGCCAGCATGGTATCCGTGTCGTCCTTTTCGACCGGGAATCGCTCGACCGGCACGTCCTCCGGCAGTGCGCCGTCATAGGAATCAAAATCCCCCATCAGCAGATCGGGCGTCAGCCCCTCCCGCTGCGTATGGACATAGCCCCGGTCACAGGCAAGGATAAAATCCCCTGCCTCCAGGGGAGCAATGGGCGCATAATCGCCCCCGGCAACGATGACACATCGCTTCATATTTTCGCTTCCTTCATAGGATGTATTGTCAAGTTACCTTATCATAAGACCAACATAAAAGCAAGCGGCGGAAAAACGCATTTTTGTGGGAAAATTAACATTGAAATTGTGTGTTTCGTTTATTTCGATCTCTTTTTCCCGCCGTTTTCTTTAGCACTTTGCTGAAATAAAGAAAAATTGCTTGCATTCCCGTTTCATGGATGATATCTTATGCGCATATATTTTTTTGCTTCGCTGTCACATGCGCGGCAAGCATCATTCGGAAAGGACGGATCACTCATGACAATCAGCCAGTTTATCTCTGCCGTAGACGACCTCGCCTGGGGTCCGGTCATGCTCATCCTGCTGGTGGGCACCGGCCTGTATTTAAGCATCCGGCTGGGCTTCATCCAGTTTACCAAAATCGGCTACTGGTGGAAGAATACCGCCGGCAAGCTCTTTGACAAGCACGAAGCCGGCGCGGGCGAGGTCACGCCTTTGCAGGCACTTACCACGGCGCTGGCCGCAACCGTCGGCACCGGCAACATTGCCGGCGTCACCGGCGCCATCTTCATTGGCGGCCCCGGCGCCGTGTTTTGGATGTGGATCGCCGCGCTGGTTGGCATGATGACCAAGTACTCCGAGGTCGTGCTTGCCGTCCGCTACCGCGAGCGCAACGCCAAGGGCGACTGGGTCGGCGGCCCGATGTACTATATCAAAAACGGTCTCGGCCAGAACTGGGCCTGGCTCGGCGGCGTATTCTGCGTATTGGCTGCGCTGGCCGCCTTCGGCATCGGCAACGCCACGCAGGTGCAGTCCATCGCCGACGCCATCAACAACGCCGTCGACAGCTTTACGCCCAACGCCGCGGGCACTTTTCAGTTTCTCGGTAACCCGGTGCGCGTGAGCACCTTTATCATCGGTCTGATCGTTGCGGTCATCGTGGCGCTGGTCAACTTCGGCGGCATCAAGCGCATCGGCCAGGTCACGGAAAAGCTGGTGCCCTTCATGGCCGTTGTGTACATCGTCGCCGCGCTGGTCGTCATTTTCTCCAACATCTCCCATGTGGGCGAGGTGTTCGGCATGATCTTCAAGGGTGCCTTCAACGCGGACGCGGCCATCGGCGGCGCCGTCGGCATTACGATTCTGACCTCCATGAAAAAGGGCGTGGGACGCGGCTGCTTCTCCAATGAGGCCGGTCTCGGCTCGGCCCCCATCGCCCATGCCGCCACCTCCGAGTCTGACCCGGTCAGGCAGGGACTCTACGGCATCTTTGAGGTTTTCATGGACACCATTGTCATCTGCACGCTCACGAGCCTCACGGTGCTCTGCGCCTACTGCTCCGGCGGCATTGACATCACCTGGGGTGTTGGCGGCGGCGCGTCCAACGTAGCCCAGGCCATGAGCACCGTTTTCGGCTCCAGGCTCGGCGCGGTCATCATCGCCGTCTGCCTCAGTCTCTTTGCCCTGTCCACCACACTCAGCTGGTCGCTGTACGGCTCGCGCTGCTTTGAATACCTCTTCGGCGTCAAGGCCACGCGTATCTACCAGCTCCTGTTTATCCTGTTTGTGATCATCGGCGCCACCATGAGTCTGGCTGACGCCTGGAACCTGGCTGACGCGCTCAACGGCTTCATGGCGATCCCGAACCTGATCGCTCTGCTGGCCCTCTCGGGTGTGACCGCAAAGCTCACGAAGGAGCATATCGGCACCCACGCGGGAAAGAAGTAAAGAACGGCATCCGCCTGCAAAAATGAACCAAGCCCCGCCGGAGCACATCCGGCGGGGCTTGATTCATTTTATCGGGGAATCGTATCAATTTCCGAGCATCATGCGGTCGTTGTCCAGAGCCTTGCCCGCGGCCTCCTTGAAGAGCACCAGCAGATCGGCCACAGTGAGCTTCTTTCTTTCCTCGCCTTCAACGTCGAAGATAATTCGGCCTCCGTCCATCATCAAGGTTCGATTGCCGAGATCGAGGGCAGACTGCATGTTGTGCGTCACCATCAGGCAGGTTAGCTTCTCATCCTCCACGATCTGCCGCGTGAGGGCCAGCACCTTCTCCGCCGTAGCGGGATCAAGAGCCGCCGTGTGCTCATCCAGCAGCAGGAGCTTCGGCGGGTTGACGGTCGCCATCATGAGGGCCAGCGCCTGACGCTGGCCGCCGGAGAGCAAACCCACCGGGTGCTGCATCCGGTCCTCCAATCCCATGGACAAAAGGGCCAGCCGGTCGCGAAATTCGGCTTTATCAGCCTTTGACACATGGCTGAGCCAGCCGCCGCGTCCCGCCGCGAGAGCGAGGTTTTCCTCGATGCTCATGTTTGGGGCGGTGCCGCGCATGGGGTCCTGAAAGAGCCGACCGATGAGCTTGGCCCGCTTATGCTCCGGCAGCAGGGTAATATCCCGCCCGTCAAGCAGGATGGCGCCGGTATCGGTAAAGAAGGTGCCGGCAATGGCGTTAAAGAGCGTGGACTTGCCCGCGCCGTTTGCGCCGATGATGGAGATGAAGTCCCCGGGTTTTACCTCCAGCGTCAAATCGGTAAGCGCGCGCTTTTCGTTGACCGTGCCGGGGTTAAAGGTCTTGGAGATATGGCTCAGGTTAAGCATCCTGCGCACCTCCCTTCCGGTGGGACAAGCGCCGATGCAACTCTGGGTAACGGGAGCGCAGATACGGCCCCGCAATGGCAATAACCACAATGACAGAGGAAACCAGCTTGAGCATAAAGGCCGGCATGTTCAGGCGCAGGGCAACGGCGTAGACCAGGCGAAAAACGATTGCGCCGACCACCGCGCCGACAGCCTTCCTTGCCGTGCCGCCTCGGGGCGCAAACGCGCGGCCAATGAGCAGGGAGGCCAGCGCAATGGTCACCATGCCGGAGCCGATGTCGATGTTCACCGACTTTTGCGACTGGGCCAGCAGGCACCCGGACAGGGCGGTCAGACTGTTGGCAACGCACAGCCCCACGACGGTAGTCATGCCGGGATTGATGGAGGAAGATCGCACCATGTCCGGGTTATCGCCGGTGGCGTGGATGGCAAGGCCGAGGCGCGTGCGCAGAAAGGCCGTCAAAAAAGCGATCACCAGCGCGACGGCCAACAGCGCCACTGCCGTCTTATACATACCGGCCAGCGCCGTGCCCGTAAACAGGGCTTTTGCCTTGGTAAAGACCGTCTCGGTTTTGTTCATGTTTAAAAGGGAGGCCCCGCCCATAACAGCAATATTGATGGAATAAAGGCCCGTATTCACAATGATGCCGGACAACAGGCTGTCAATGCCCATCCTGGTTTGCAGCAGGGCCGTGACGAAGCCGGACAGCACACCCGCGCCCATGGCGGCGGGGATGGAGAGATACGGATGCCCTGCAATGGCGACCACCGCGCCGACGGCCGCGCCCAGGGTGAAGCACCCATCGGTCGACAGGTCGCAGACATTCAGCATTGTATAGCTCAAAAACAGCGCCAGCACCGTCAGCGAGCCGATCAGCCCCAGCTCCAGCGCGGTTTGCAGAATAGACAGCATGCTTTACTCCTTCATAAGAGGGACGGTTCACACCGCCCCTCGTTTTTTATCTTATGCCAGATCGTCGAAGCTCTCGGCGGTGGTGATGGGCTGCACCTGCGTGCAGAAGGGCGCGAAGGTCGCGGCGATTTCGTCGTAGTCCAGGCCGAGGGCGGCGCAGATGTCGGTGTTGACGGTGGCGGTGCCGTTATCAAAGGTCTTGACGGGGACGGTGCCGGGGTCCTTGCCCTCCAGCAGGATCTCGGCGATCATGTTCGCCGTCTCAACGCCGAGGTTTGCGTAGTCCACGCCATAGCCCAGAAACGCGCCGTTGAGGGCGAAGCTGTCAGCGCCGGTGAAGTGGGGGATCCCAGCCTCGGCAAAAGTCTCGTAGATGGCAAGCTCAGCGGTCATGATGGTATTGTCGGTGGGGGTAAAGACCGCGTCAACGCCGTCGGTGACAAGGGCTTCGGCGGCAAGCATGACCTCGTCCACCGTGGTGCCGGTACGCTCAACATAGGCAATGCCCTTGGCGTCCAGGTACGCTTTGGCCGCGGCGATGGGCGCAGCGGAGGAATCCTCCCCCACATTGTAGAGCAGGCCGATGAGATCGGCGTCGGGATCGGCGGCGAAGATCAGGTTCATAACGGCCGTGGTGTCCAGAAAATCAGAGGTGCCGGTGATGTTGGCGCCGGGAGCCTCCAGGGAGTCCACCAGCCCCGCGCCGAGCGGATCGGACACGGCGGCAAAGACCACAGGGATCCCGCTTTCCTCGGTGGCGGCCTGCATGCCCATGGCCACCGGCGTGGCCACGCCGACCATCAGGTCGACCTTCTGTGCCATGAAATTGGTGATGATCTGATTCATGACATTGGCGTCCAGGTTGCAGTTATCCTCCAGTACCTCAAAACGAACCTCATCGGTGCCGAGGGCGTCAAGCTGGGCGCGGATATTGGCAATGATCTGGTTGAGGGAAGCATCGTCGACAAAGTTGCAGATACCAACGGTGTAGACGGTCTGGGCTGCGCTCTCGGCGGCGGGAGCAGCCGCGGCGGGCGCGGCAGTTGCGGCAGGTGTTCCGGAGCCGCAGGCGGCCAGCGCGAGGATCAGTACGACGGCGAGGAGGATGGAAATGCTTTTTTTCATGGGGATACGTCCTTTCTTTCTGGGACAGGAAACAAAAATCCCGTCCCTGCAAATTTCTTTGCTGGGACAGGATCAAAATCGAACCTGCGGTGCCACCCGGCTTGACGCGAATAAACTGCGCCCACTTTACGCGTACCAACATACGCAGACCTTTTATAACGGGGAGTCATGCCCCGGCTCACATACTCAGGCACAAGGCCCTTTCCGCTCGCCCTCGGAAGTCCATTCAGTCAAACGTTTTCCGCCGCCCTCACACCGCCGGCAGCTCGCTGTGGAAAAAGAGGTCTGACTTACTCACTCTTCCTCTACGGTTTGAGTGGAGTTTAGCACGGTAAATCGTCTTTGTCAAGTGTTGTTTTTTGTAATCTCCGGCTCGGTCAAATTCCATTTCCATAATATTATTTACATAACTTTATTTACGTAATTCATTTCTACGATCAGCAATATTCTTTCATTTTACCTATTGACACGGTAGGAATTATATGCTATGCTCTCCTTACCTACTTGAAAGGTGGGATTTAAAAGGATGCGCTACCCGACAGATGCACACCTGCAAAGGTGCTTTCTCTTTGATCAGCGTTGTCGATGTTGGTCCTCTCTCATACAATAGGAAGAAACCACATCAACATTGACGACAAGATCAAAGGAGGATCACTATGTCTAACATTTATACATCCGCCGATCAGTTGATCGGGAAAACCCCGCTGCTGGAGCTGGTTCACACGGAGCAGGCCGAGGGCCTGAACGCCAAGATTTACGCCAAGCTGGAATACTTTAACCCCGCCGGTTCCGTCAAGGATCGCATCGCCAAGGCCATGTTGGACGACGCCGAGGCCACCGGCGCGCTCAAGCCCGGCTCCACGATCATCGAGCCGACCTCCGGCAACACCGGCATCGGCCTGGCCTCTGTCGCGGCGGCCCGCGGCTATCGGATCATTATCGTTATGCCCGAGACCATGTCCGTTGAGCGCCGTCAGCTCATGAAGGCCTACGGCGCGGAGCTGGTCCTGACCGAGGGCTCCAAGGGCATGAAGGGTGCCATCGCCAAGGCCAATGAGCTGGCCGCTGAGATTCCCGACAGCTTCATCCCCGGCCAGTGTGTCAACCCCGCCAACCCCAAGGCCCACTTTGAGACCACCGGCCCCGAGATCTGGGATGACACCGACGGCAAGGTCGACATTTTCGTCGCCGGCGTCGGCACCGGCGGCACCGTCACCGGCGTGGGCGAATACCTCAAGAGCAAGAACCCCGACGTCAAGATCGTCGCCGTCGAGCCCGCGAGCTCCGCGGTTCTGTCCACCGGCGTTGCGGGTGCCCATAAAATTCAGGGCATCGGCGCGGGCTTTGTTCCCGACGTGCTCAACACCGCGATCTACGATGAGATCATCGCTGTCAGCAATGAAGATGCCTTTGCCACCGGCAAGCTGATCGGCCGGCGTGAGGGTGTGCTGGTGGGTATCTCCTCCGGCGCCGCGGCCGCAGCTGCCATCGAACTGGCAAAACGGCCGGAGAACGCAGGCAAGGTCATCGTTGCCCTCCTGCCCGACACTGGCGACCGTTACCTCTCCACGGCCCTGTTTGCCGACTGAGCCTATGGCAGAAGGCACAGCCACACCAGAATCCGCCATGCGCGGCTTCCTTGGTTTTGAGGACGCGGTAGAGCACTGCCTCAGCGTCATCCGCGCCTACCTCTTCCCGGCGTTTTTCAGCGCCGGGGATGGGTCGGCCCCGGATCTGGCAGCCGTACGGGATGAGTTGAACACTGTGCTGCGCTACGTCCTGGCAGACGATGCACGCAGCGCCGTGACTGACACGGTTATCGCCGCGCTGCCGGAAATTGCCGACACGCTGCAAACCGATATTGAGGCGGCCTATCTCGGTGATCCGGCTGCTATGAGTCACGAGGAGGTTATCCTCACCTATCCCGCTTTCCGGGCCATCTTTACCTACCGTGTGGCCCATGCGCTCTATGCACAGCATGTCCCCATCGTTCCGCGGGCCATGACCGAGTATGCCCACCGGCTGACCGGGATCGACATTCACCCTGGCGCAAAGATCGGGCGGCATTTCTTCATCGACCACGGCACAGGCGTTGTCATTGGCGAAACCACCACCATTGGCGAGCATGTCAAGCTTTATCAGAATGTGACCATCGGGGCCAAAAGCTTTGCCCTCAACCCCGATGGCAGCCCTGTCAAGGGCATCAAGCGCCACCCCGATATTGGCGACCGGGTGGTCATCTACGCCGGGGCTACCATCCTCGGCGGCGAGACACGGATCGGAAACGACTGTGTCATTGGCGGTAACGTCTGGCTGACCCGCTCGGTCGACGCCGGGCAAACGGTCGTCTACAAAAACTAAGGTCTTTCTTTACCCTCTTCACTCTCTTTCCTGGATGGCGGCGCCTAGGCGCCGCCATTTCAATTGTCAACCTCTTATTTAATTTCGAGTTGACAATCCGTCGTGTTCATGATACGATCTGCCCAGTTCAAGGAGAAAAGAGGCTTTTCTATGAAAATCACAACCCGGCAGATTGCCGCCGTAGCCATGGGCGCGGCGCTGATCGCCGTATGCTCCTGGCTCTCCGTGCCAAGCATTGTCCCCTTCACACTGCAAACCTTTGCCGTGTGCCTGATCACGGCGCTGTTCGGCCTGCGCATGGGCCTTTTAACCGTAGCTGTCTATCTGCTGATGGGTGCGGTCGGTCTGCCGGTCTTTGCTGGGTTCAAGGGCGGCGTTGCTTCCCTGCTCGGTCCCACCGGCGGGTATCTCGTCGGCTTTCTGTTCACGGCGCTTGTTGTCGGCCTGTCGGTGAACCGCCTGGGCCGCCGGCCGCTGGTTCTGATTCTGTCCATGGCGCTGGGCATTGCCCTGTGTTATGCCTTTGGGACGGTGTGGTTTGTCCTGGTCTATACCCGGACCCGGGGACCCATCGGCGTGGGGGCGGCACTGAGCCTGTGCGTGTTTCCTTACCTGATTCCCGACGCGCTGAAAATCGCGCTGGCAAGCTTTCTGACCGGGCGGCTGTACCCGCTGCTGAAAAAGGGAGGGATCGCATGACCCGGGACGCGGTGCTCTCTGCGCTGATGGCGCAGGAGGGCCGGTATCTCTCCGGCGCGGAGCTGGCCAAAGCGCTTTCTGTCAGCCGTACGGCAGTGTGGAAGGCCATCGACCAGCTGCGAACCGAGGGCTATCCCATCGAGTCCGTCACCAACCGGGGCTATCGCCTTGCGCCGGACGCCGACGTATTGAGCGAGGCCATGATCCGCCGATACCTGCGGCATGACGAGTTGCGGCTGCGGGTCTATGAACGCATCGGCTCAACCAATACCGCGCTCAAGGAACTGGCCGCGGCGGGCGAGCCGGCAGGACTTGCGCTGGTCGCCGCCGAGCAGACCGCCGGGCGCGGGCG
>JAFTGE010000017.1 GCA_017458085.1 Oscillospiraceae bacterium | reverse complement strand
GAGCGTCTCGATGGCGAATGCGGCGATCACCGCCGTAATGCCGAGGTTGTCTTCCGCCGCGCGCTCCGCCGCGTGGATCATGGCGGGGGTGATGCCCGCCTCCCGCACGCCGGTGAAGTGGGCGTTGAAGAGGGTCGAAAGCTTCTGGATCATGTTCTGGTCCACGCTGACAGGCAGGTGCACCAGCTTGTTTTTCACCGCATCCGTGCTCAGCAGCAGGACGATGATGAAGGTGTTGGCGTCGATATAAATGAGATCAAAGCGCCGGATCGTGGCGGCGGGCCGGGCGGTCAGCGCCAGCGCCGGGTAGCTCGTGAGCTGGGAGGCGATGCGCCCCGCGTCGTTCATCAGCTGGTCCGGGGAGACCGAGCCGCTGAGCCGTTCCGCGATCTGCGCGCGCTCCTCGTCGGAGAGGTTTTGCTCCACCATGAGCTCGTTCACGTACATCCGATACCCCAGGGGGGTGGGCACGCGTCCGGCGGAGGTGTGCGGCTGCTCCAGGTAGCCCCGGGCCACCAGCTCTGCCAGCTCGTTGCGGATCGTGGCCGAGGAGCAGCCCAGACCCGCGCTTTGGGCGATGGCCTTGCTGCCGACGGGCTCGGCGGTGCGGACATATTCATCCACAACGGCCGCGAGTATTTTCTTTTTTCTCTCACTGATCGCCATTACGTCCTCACATGCTTCGCTCGTCCCGCCTCCGCCAGGTGTGGCGAAGGCTTGCTCACTCCGCTGCTCGTCCTTTCAAAAGCGAACCCGCTCACGCTGGGCTTCGCTTTTGGTTTCTTTCGCAAGCTCCGTATCAACCTTGCCGATGTCTTAGCACTCCCGTGCGTCGACTGTTGGCACTCTTTCCTTTCGAGTGCTAATATACCATTCTCCCTGTCCTTTGTCAAGGGTCAGCGCGCTCGGAAATCACAAAGTTAACAGATTGTACACAGGCGATTTGACCTTTACAACAGGAAGATAAAGGATTAAAATACGGTTATATAAATCGGCCCATGCCGAAGGGAGACGTTACGATGCTCGAGCAACATTTTATGGACGTGTATGACAAATTCAAATTGCAGTTTTACCGTCGGGTTTTCGACCTTGTGCGGGAGCGCGACGGGTCACTTTCCGCTATGGAGGCTTTCTCCCTCGAGGTCATCAAGATGCTGGATGAGCCGACCGTGGGCCAGTTTGCGGACTTTCTGAACATCTCGCAGTCCAATGCCACCTACAAGGTCAACAGTCTCATCAAGAAGGGGTATCTTGTCCGGCAGAACTCCACCACCGACCGGCGCGAGTATCACCTGATCTTATCGGAGAAGTTCCACAACTACTCCAACCTTCTCACCAGCTATGAGCTGACGGTGATCCAGCGTATTCGGGAGCGCTTCCCCGCCGAGGATGTGGAGCGCTTTGACGAGATGCTGCGCGTGATTTCTGAGGAATTGATGCCGGAGTGCTGACGACCGGCCAAACGAAATATGATATGTAAAGGATGCAAGCTATGAAACAGACAAATACCGCCTCCGGCCTCCGCCTGAACTACAAGCGCACCTTCCTAATCGGCTTTGCCTTCTTCGGCATTCTGCTTTTGTGGCAGGTGTATGACTCCTGGTGCCCCACCTTTTTGACGGACATTTTCGCCCGGCGCATGTACGGGCTGTCCTCGGCCCAGCTCAAGGCGGGCGATCCGGCGAAGATTTTGCAGGTGCAGTGGCTGGTTGGCATCATCATGGCCTGCGATAATCTGGCCGCGCTGATCCTGCTGCCCATCTTCGGCAACCTCTCCGACAAGACGGTGACCCCCATCGGCAAGCGCATGCCCTACATTCTCACGGGCACCTTCGTCGCCGCCGTTGCCTTCCCCTTCATTCCGCTCTTCTTCCACAACAACAACATTGTCGGCATGGTGATTCTGATGGGGATCGTCCTCATGTTCATGATGATGTACCGTAACCCCGCCGTGGCCCTCATGCCGGACATCACCCCCAAGCCCCTGCGTGCCAAGGCCAACGGCATCATCAACATCATGGGCTATCTGGGCGGTGCCTTTGCTACCGTTCTGGGCATCTTCCTCAAGCTCTCCGACTACATCAACGCCGCTGACGAGGCCCGCAAGGTCTGGACCATTGAGCTGCCCTTCCTCATCGCCTCGGTGCTGATGGTCATTTCCGCGCTGGTGCTGTTCTTCACCGTCAAGGAGAACAAGATCCACGAGGAAATGAAGGAGCAGATGGCCGAGGGCGAACGCCTGGCCGCCATCGCCACGCCCGTAGACGACGACAAGCCCATGTCGAAGGAGAACAAGACCATGCTCCTGGCGATCCTGGGCGCGGAATTTCTGTGGTTCATGTCCGATAACGCCATCGGCACTTACATCGGCAACTATGTCATCTACTACCTCAACTCTGTCTCCAGCGCCACCATGGTTCTGACCATCGCGGGTGGCCTTGCCTCGGTGGTCGGCTTCGCCATTGCCGGCGGCATTGCCGACAAGATCGGCCGCAAGTGGACGATCTCCATCGGCCTCGGCATCACCTTTTTGGCCCTGATCATCATGTGCACAGTCGCCCCCACGGGTGTCACCGCCGCCAACGCCACCCACGGGGAGTTCACCTTCCCCGCCATCCTGTACGTCGTCTGGGCCATCAAGGGCTTCGGCATGGCCCTGGTGCACAACTGCTCCTTCCCCATGGTGGTGGAGCTGTGCTCCTCCAAAAAGATCGGCAAGTTCACCGGCTACTATTACGCCGCCTCCATGTCCGCCCAGACCGTCACCCCCATTCTGCTGGGCTTTGTGTTTAACCTCACCGGCGCCTGGCGCACGCTGCCGGTCTACTCCTGCATCCTGACGGTCTGCTCCTTCGCGGTCTTCACCGCCCTGGTCAAGAACATCAAGGCGCAGAAGGTGGAAAACGTCGTCGGCCTCGAGGCCCTGGACGGTGACTGAAGAGTTTGAAGAGTGAAGAGTTGAGATTGGAGATAAGGTGCGCCTGCGGCGGCACATAAAAGAGGCGAAGCCTTTCCTTGAATGTGCCTAGGCCCTTCAGGGACGGCGCGATTATCATCATCCGCGCAGCGGATACCACAACTCCACTCTCCACTCTCCAAACTCCACTCTGCATTATTTTTTATGAGGTATTGATCTGTGAATTCTTCTTTTTCCGATCGTATGAAAACGCCCGCGCTGATCGGCGCGGCATGTACACTTGCCGTGGGACTGCCGCTGTTTCTGGTCGCGCCGGGCGGCGCCACCAAGCGGCAGAAGGCCCCCTTCCTGGGGCGCAGCTTTGCCCATCGCGGCCTGCACAGCGAGGATAAGACCGTACCCGAAAACTCGCTGGAGGCCTTCCGTCTGGCCGCCGAGGTGGGCTACGGCATCGAGCTGGACGTACAGCTGACAAAGGACGGGCAGGTGGTCGTCTTCCATGACGACACGCTCGACCGCGTCTGCGGCGTGCACGCCCGCGTGGACGAGAAGACCTACGACGAGCTCAAGACCCTGCGCCTTTGCGGAACCGAGCAGCGCATCCCCCTCTTTTCCGAGGTGCTGGCGGTCATCCACGGCCGCGGGCCGTTGCTGGTGGAGCTCAAAAACGGCAAGCGCAACAAGGAGCTGTGTGAGAAGACCTACGCCCTTCTCTCCGACTACCGGGGCGAGGTCTGCATTGAGAGCTTCAACCCCCTGATCGTCCGCTGGTTCAGGCACCACGGGAAGGATCTGCTGCGCGGTCAGCTGGCCACCGTGCCCAAGGACTACGAGGGCTTCTCCCCCGCCACCGCCTTCCTGCTCAGCCGCTGTCTGTTAAACTTCCTCGCCCGGCCGCAGTTCATCGCTTACCGCATCGGCCGCCGCCCGCTGATCGTACGCGCGTCGGAGTGGATGGGCGCCCTGAAATTTGGCTGGACGGCCCACAACGCCCGCGCCGAGCGCCACCGCGACGCGGTGATCTTCGAGTTCTATTCCCCCCAGCTCAAGTTCAAATAAAGCATAAGGAAGCACCGCCGAAAGGCGGTGCTTCCTTATGCTTGCTGCTCCCGCTCGCCCGGCTCGGCATAGCGGATAAAAATGCTGCCGGAGACCTTGGTGACGGTGAAGTTTTCCAGATACATGATGTTGCTGCTTGAATAGTTGCCGTAGGCCCAGACGGTGCTGCGGTTGCCCTTGGCCCAGAAGGACAGGTTCTCCTCGACCTTCACGCGCTCCCGGCTGTCGGCGGTGCCGGTGAAGGTCAGGGTATCAAAGTCGATGTCAAACTCGCCGCTGAGCACCTCCCCGTCGGCGGTGAAGGTCAGGCGCATGGTGTCCTTGTGTTCGTCGTCGTTGGCCGCGGCATACTGCTCCTTGAGCTCCAGGCCGTAGCTGATGGTGCAGGAGGTCACCGTACCGTCGTCCTGTTTGAAATCGGCGCGAAACTCCTTGTAGTCGAAGTAATCGTAGAGATTCGCCAGATTGAGCTTGACCTCGAAGACCTCGTTGGGCGTGGGGGTGGCGATGGCCGCGATGACCGGCGCCTCCTCCTTTTTCTTTTTGCCGCAGCCGCTCAGTCCGAGGACCATGCACAGCGCCAGCAGCAGGGCAAGAATCCGTTTCATGCGTCTACCTCCTCAGTCGGTCACCGGCCGGGCGCAGGCGCCGCCGGTGCAGACATAGTAGGTTGCCTTGCCGTCGCGCACGCCCATATCGGCCGTGAAGGGCGCGGCCGCAGTCAGCGCCCCGGCCCGTGCCGGGGTCTTGACCAGCACGGTCAGCTCCGGCGACCAGCGCCCTAAAATCGTCCGCAGCGAGGGCGGGAAGCTCTCGTCCGGCAGGGCGGCCACTGTCTCCTTCGTGCCGTGATTGCGCAGGGCCAGGGCGCTCATGGCGTAGCAGCAGCTGGCGGGGTACTCCCCCACCGCCGCGGCCAGATAGTCAAACTGCTTATCCATAAGCGCCCGCCACTTTTCCTCCGCCGTCAGCAGGAACAGCCGCTGCAGCAGCACTGCCGCCGCGCTGTTGCCGGAAGGCATGGCCCCGTCGGCATATTCCTTCGGGCGGAGGATCAGCGTCTCGCCCCTTACGCCGGTCGAGAAGAAGCCGCCCGCTCCGTCGGCAAACTCCTCCGGCAGCAGAGCGGCCAGCTCCGCCGCTTTGACAATGTGCGCCGGGTCAAAGTCCGCCGCGTAGAGTTCCGTAAGGCCCAGGGCGTAGAACACCACGTCCTCCAACCCCGCCTCAAAGCGCAGCTCACCCTCGCACAGGCGCGCCTTGAGCCGTCCATTCTCCGTGAGCCTGTCCGCCATGAACGCGGCCAGCTCCTGCGCCTCCAGCCGGTAGCGGCGGTCGTCAAAGGCCCGCGCCGCGCGGCTGAGAGCCATGAGCATCAGGCCGTTCCAGGCGGTGAGGATCTTGTTGTCGGTAAAAAGCGTCATCCGCTCCTCGCGATACAGGCGCAGCCTTTCGCGGTATTCGTCATAGCCTTCGGGCAGGAAGCTCCAGCGGTTATTGAGCAGCAGGTTGGGAATGCTTTTGCCGTGGAAGTTTCCCTCCGCGGTAATGTCGTAGCACTCGCAGAAGTGTCTGCCCGCCTCCGCGCCGAGCACCTCGGCCACCTCGTCGGGCGTAAAGAGGTAGTAGGCGCCCTCGGTGCCGTTGCTGTCGGCGTCCTGACCGCAGAAAAAGCCGCCCTCTTCTCCCTTGAGCTCGCGCAGGCAGTAGTCCAGCGTGTCCTCCGCCACCGCGCGGTACAGGGCCATGTGCCCCTCCTGCCAGGCCTCCGTATAGGCCAGAGCCAGCAGCGCGTTATCGTACAGGGTCTTTTCAAAATGGGGCTTGAGCCATTCCCGGTCGGTCGAGTAGCGGCAGAAGCCGCCGCCGAAGTGGTCATAGATGCCGCCGCGGTACATCTGGCGCAGGGTATGCTCCACAGCCTCGCGGGGCTTTTTGTCGCCGGAGAGGGCCGCGTACTCCATCAAAAACAGCAGGTTATGGGCCGAGGGGAACTTGGTCGACCAGCCAAAGCCGCCGTACTCCTTATCATAGGAGCCCAGCATCTGTCTGGCCGCCCGCTCAGGCAGGCCGTCCTGCTCCTGGCTTGTAAGCTGCGTTCCCTTGGCGAGATACTCCGTCAGCTCTCCCGACGCGCGCAGCAGCTCCTCCCGGTCATTTTTCCACTTTCGCGCGACCGCCGGCAGCAGATTTTTCAGACCCATCTGCCCGCCGCGGTTTTCCCGGGGCAGGTAGGTCGCGGTGAAGAAGGGCTTCTGCTCCGGCGTCAGGATCGCCGTCAGGGGCCAGCCGCCGCTGCCGTTCATGGTGACGCAGGCCTTCATATACACGCTGTCGATGTCGGGCCGTTCCTCGCGGTCGACCTTGACAGAAACGAAGTTTTCGTTCAGAATAGAGGCGACGCTTTCGTCCTCAAAGGACTCGTGCGCCATCACGTGGCACCAATGGCAGGTGGAGTAGCCGATGGACAGGAACACGGGCTTATCCTCCCGGCGCGCCTTTTCAAAGGCCTCCTCACCCCAGGGATACCAGTCCACCGGGTTTTCGCTGTGCTGGCGCAGATAGGGGGACTTTTCCCCGGCGAGTCTGTTGCTCATAGCACACCTCCGTTAAAGCTTGCTTTTCTTTATTATAACCCACCCGGCGACAATCTTTCAAGCCCGGGTGCGATGGGAGAGAAAGATTATGGATCACAATGAATTTTGCTGCATCTTTGATGCCAGTCAATATACCGGCGTGCCCGACTCGGAGCCCACGGGCCGGCGCATGAACGTGCCCGCCATGATCCGGCAGCTGGACCAGCTCATCAACGCCGGCCGCGCCGTCAAGGCCCAGCATTTTCTGGAAAAGAAGCGGCAGGAGGCCGTGGACATGGGCGACTGGCGTGCGGAGCTGACCATTCTCAACGAGCTGATGGGGCAGTACCGCTTCGGCAATAAGCAGCCCGAGGCCTTTGCCGCCGTGCAGGATGGGCTGGAGCTGGTGCGCGCGCACCATTTGGGCCACACCGTCTCCGGCGCCACCGTGATGCTCAACGCCGCCACCACCCTCAAGAGCATCGGCAACGCCTCTGACTCCCTGCCCATCTTCCGCCACGTCAGCCGCGTCTACGCTGACCATCTCGACCCCACCGACTACCGCTTTGGCGGGCTGTACAACAACATGGCGCAGTCCTTTGCCGCCGTGGAGGACTTTGCCTCGGCCGAACGGTACTACCGCATGGCCCTCGGCATTTTGAGTCAAACGCCCAATCAGGACAACGACCTGGCCGTCACCTGGTGCAGCCTTGCCGAGCTTTACGACCGGCAGGACCCCCTGGACGAGCGCGTGGGCGAATGCGTGGAAAAGGCCTGGGAACACCTCAACGCCCCCGGTCTCGTGCACGACGGTTACCACGCCCTGACCATCCGCAAGTGTCTCAGCTGCTTTGACCGCTTCGGCTATTTCCTCTATGCCAAGGCTCTCCGGGAAAGGATCGCCAAATGAAGGGACTGGACGAGGCCCGCGCCCTCTATGAACGCTACGGCGCGCCCATGATCGAAGAAAAGTTCCCAGCCTATGCCGGGCGCATCGCCGTGGGTCTTGTGGGCCACGGGTCGGAGTGCTTCGGCTATGACGATGCGCTCTCCCGCGACCACGACTTTCCCCAGGGCTTCTGCCTGTGGCTGGACGACGAAACCGACCGCGCCATCGGCGTGGCGCTTTCCCGTGCCTACCGCGCTCTGCCCTTTAAGGGCGCGCAGGAAAAGAGCGCCCTGGGCGGCAACAGCCGCGGCGTGCGCCGCATTGCGGATTTCTACAGCCGCTACACCGGCTCCGACGGTGCACCCCAGAGTCTGGAGCAATGGCTGAGCCTGCCCTCCCACGCGCTGGCGGAAGCCACCAACGGCGAGGTCTGGCGCGACGATCAGGGCCTGTTTACCGAGATCCGCCTCCAATTGCGTGACGGCATGCCCGAGGATGTCCGCTTAAAGAAGCTGGCCGCGCGGGTCATCACCATGGCCCAGGCCGGGCAGTACAACTACCCCCGCTGCGTGCGCCACGGGGAATACGGCGCGGCAATGCTGGCCATGACCGAATTCGTGAACGCCGCCTGCGGCGCGATCTTCCTTTTAAACCGCCGCCACATGCCCTACTACAAATGGCAGCTGCGTGCCATGGCGGAGCTGGAGAAGCTGGGGAATCTGCGCGAGGCGCTGGAATACCTGCTCACCGCCGAAAACGACGAGTCCGGGCGCGTGCTCAAATCCGCGGTGGTGGAGGATATCTGCGCCGCCGTCATCGGAGAGCTCAAGGCCCAGCACCTGACCCACGGCAGCTGGGACTACCTGGAGCCGCATGCATACGAGATCGCCGAGCACATTGTCAGTCCCGCGCTGCGCTCCATGCACATCATGGAGGGATGAAATTTACCTTTCCCCCTTGCAATATCTCAAGGGGATGGTAAAATAATATGAATAATTATTTCTACTTCATTCGGAGAACACGCATGAAAGCTTTCAAACAGATCCTCGCTTTTCTGGCTGCGCTGGCGCTGTGCCTGGCCCTGCCCATGGGCGCCTTTGCCCAGGAGTCCGGGGACAGCGCATATGCCGAGCTGAGCTGGGACGATGTCATGGATCAGCTGCTGGCGCAATATGATGTCTCCCCCGAGAATATCGCGGCCGGCTACCTCAACCTGGTCACCGGGGAGGAGCATTACTATAACGGCGACGAATATCGGATTGCCGCCAGCATGTACAAGCTGCCCCTGTGCATGTATTTCACCGAGCATCTCGCCTCCGGGGACATTGACTGGAGCGATTACGAAAACGCCTTCTCCTATAAGGAAAAGCAGGACCGTATCCTCCTCGATTCCAACAACGAGGACGCGGAATTTTTGTGCGATATACTGGGCGGCTACAGCGTGTTCCGCGACCTGACAGCGGATTACATGGGCATGGACCCCGGCACGGAGTCGGCAAACATTGTGTTCGATAACATGTACACCCCCTGGGAGTTTATTCAGTGTCTGCGCCTTCTCTACACTGAGCGTGAGCGCTTTCCCGACGTGATCGAAACCATGCAGCAGGCCGAGCCCGAGCACTACTTCAAGCTCAATGAGCGGCGCTTTGAAATCGCCCACAAGTACGGTTATATCTCCACCTACGGTGTGGCCAGAATGAATGACTGCGGCATTGCTTTCACGAGTCAGCCCATTGCGCTTGTGCTCTTTACCCAGGGCGTACGTGAGCCGGAGACGTTTCTCTCCGCCTACTGCACCGCCATGTGTGAATACACCGAGGCCCAGGCCGCCAAGCCGGAGCCGACCCCGGAACCCACCCCTGCGCTCACGCCGGAGCCGACCCCCGAAACCACCGCTGCCCCCGTTATCGGCCAGGCGGATACGCCCACCGATATCCAGGTCACCGTCGGCGTGCCTGCGCTGCTGCCCGTGGCGCTGATCGGTCTGTTCACGGTGCTTGCGATCGTGATTGCCGTGGTGTTCAAGGTGAAATATAAGGCGCGGCTGTTTACGCTGCTGCTTTCCATTTTGTTTGGCGCGGCCGCCATGCTGCTTGCCGCGGTGGGCATGCGTGCCGGGACGGTTTACGCCCAGCCCAGCGGCGATCCCACCGTCACTGTGGAGCGCTTCTTTACCGCCATTGAGAGCGGCGACTATACCCGCGCCTACTCCGAGCTTCGGGATTACTCCGACCTGGGACTGTCGGAGCAGCCCTCCTCCGCGGCGGGCCGCCTGCTGGCTGACGCCCTGCACCGGAGCTATTCGCATGAGATCACCGGCGAATGCGTCACCCGGCTGCTCGACGGCGTGCAGCCCGTGCGCTTTACCTATCTGAATCTGTCCTCCCTGGACGAGGCCGTGGCCGAACAGACCCGGCTTGAGATCGAGCAGATCGTCCAGACCCGTTCTGTCAGCGAGGTATACGACGAGAACCGCCGCTATCTGCCCGCCGTGACGGAGGAGGCTTATCTCGCCGCGCTGGAGAAGGTGCTCTCCAACGCCTCTGACTACTATGCCGCGGTCGACCTGGATCTGGAGCTGACCTATACCGACGGCCGTTGGCAGATCCTTGCCAGTCCCGCCCTGCTCCGGGCACTCAGCGGCGGCACAGCCTATTGATGGAGAACGAACGCATGAGGAATGATAACGAATTCGATCTGGACGCGATCCTTGCGGAATTCGCGGCGGACGCGCAGGAAACGCCCGCGTCGGTGAGCGCTCCGGCGGAGCCTGCCGTCCCGGCCGAGCCGGAGATCGTCTTAAACCCGGATATCTACCCGCACCCGGATTTCTCCCTGGCGCTGGAGCCGGAGCCGGCGCCGGAACTGCCGGAGCTTTATGCCCGGGAGGAGCTGCCGCCGGAGCCGGAGAAGCCCCGGTCCCGCTTTTCCAAGGCCCCGAGGGGGAGCCTGCACGACGCGGAACCGGAGAACCCGCCCCCGCCGAAGAAGGAGCCCCGGCTCCCCAAACCACCGCGGGAGAAAAAAGTACGTTCCGTTTCCCCGGCTCTGGGCTTTCTGCTGGGCCTGATCTTTACCTGCCTGTGCCTGCTGGTGCTGGCCTGGGTGGTGCTCTATCTGCACCCGGCCTCCGGCACCCTGTCCTTTTCCGGCGCCGACACCCGGCTGCGTCTGTCAGAAAAGCTGGACAGCTATGCCAACAACGCCGCTGCCGACGCGCTGGGCGATATGACCTATATCCGGAAGATCTACACCCTTGAGGAGAGCGACACCGTCTCTCCCGCGCCCGATCCCGACGGCTTCGGGACCACCGACGATCCGGCGGAGATCGAGGAGCTGATCAAGCGGGCCTCCATCCTGCTTGACGGGCAGACTGTGACCTTCAATCCCAACGCCGACTTTGTTCCGGGCGAGCCGATCCGCTACTATCTGGACGACACGATTCTGGTCATCGCCTGGAAGGAATACATCAACGAGCGCTGCTGCACCTTTGCCGAGGTGAAAGTTGCCCATGGCTCCCAGCTGCGCCGGAAGCTGGCCGAGGACAGCTACGGCTCCAGCGTCCAGCTCTATGCCTCTGACATGGCCAACGCCTCCAACGCGGTCGTGGCCATCAACGGCGACTTCTATGCCTACCGCAAGCTGGGCATCACCGTCTACCAGCGTAAGCTCTACCGCAACAGTCCCGAAACGGTGGACACCTGCTTCTTTACGGCCTCGGGTGATATGCTCTTTACCCGCGCCGGGGAACTGATGGGTGACGGCGAAACCCAGCAGTTTATCGACGATAACGACGTGGTGTTCTCTGTCGCCTTCGGCCCCGTCCTGGTGGATAATGGCGAGCTGCAATACTGCGCCCGCTATCCCATCGGTGAGATCGACACCATGTATTCCCGCTCCTGCATCGCCATGACTGACGATCTGCACTATTTGCTCATGACCATTAACTGGGACGGCGACCGCCCCCGCGCCAACATCAACGAGCTGGCCCGCTACGTCTATTCCAAGGGCGTGCAGAAGGCCTACGCGCTCGACGGCGGACAGACCTCCGAGATTATCATGATGGGCGGCCCCATCAACCACGTGGACTTTGGCTATGAGCGCATTGTCAGCGATATCATCTATTTTGCCACCGCGATTCCCGAGGAGGTGCGCTCATGAATCCCATTGCCATCTACAGCGGCAGTCTCGTGATCTATTGGAGCGCCCTTGTCATTGCCGCAGGGCTCATTGCCACGCTGTTCATGACACTGTCGCTCCAGGGCTCCAACCACGGGCGGCGCTTCGTGGTCTTTCTCCTGATCCCGCTGACGGTGATTTTCTCCGTTCCCCTTTGCCGCGCCATTCACTGGTACTGCCACGCCGAGCAGTACGGCAGCCTCATAAGCGCCCTGACCGACTATTCCTCCGGCAGCTATGTGCTCGCCGGCGCGCTGCTGGGCGCATGGCTGGCGGCGTTGATCGCCTCCCGACTGGATAACGGCTCCGCCGCCCGCCTGCTGGACGCCTTTGCGCCCGGCGCGGCCCTGGCCATCGCCTTCATCCGGCTCAGCGCTCTGTTTAACAGCTCCTGCCGCAGCAAGATCCCCGTCACCGCTCCCGCGCTGCAGCATCTGCCCCTGGCCTCCGGGGTAACCAATTCCGCCGGTCAGGTGGAGTACCGCTTTGCCACCTTCTTCGTGCAGTTTCTTCTGATGCTGGTGATCTGCTATCTGCTGCTGCGCTTTTTCTATCGGCGGCGGAACGTGCCCATGAAGTCCGGCTCGGCCGAGGGCAACACCTTCCGCATGTTTCTGCTTTATTACGGGGCCTGTGAGCTGGCAATGGACTCCACCCGCTATGACTCGAGCTTTATGCACTTCAACGGCTTTGTCAGCCTCGTGCAGATCGTCGCCGCCGTGAGCATTCTGGCGCTGCTGATCTACTACAGCGTCCATTCCGTGCGCGCCAACCGCATGCGCTATTATCACTGGCTGATCTGGATCGGCTGGTTTCTGGCGCTGTTGATGGTGGGTATCTCGGAGTATCTCGTTCAGCGCCATGGCGACTGGTTCCTCGGCTGCTACGGCGCGATGGCTCTCGGCTGCTTCCTGATGGCCTTCGCCGTCTACCGCATGTACAAAAGCTGCTGCGAGGAATAAATCAAAAACCGGGAAAACGACCGCGCCCTCCGCACAAGGACCGTGTGGAGGGCGCAATTTTCAAACGGGAGGAGGTGCGCCCATGGAGGCCAGGCTGACCGAAATCGAACGCAATCAGGTTCTGCAATATCTGGGCTACCGAGGCGGCGGCGTGAGCGCTGAGGTTGAAGCCGACATTGCCCGCTGCCGGGCGCAGCTGATGGCGGCGGCAAAGCCCCGCGCTGCCTGGCGGCTCTTTTCCCTGACCGATGACGGCGCGCTTGCCGGGACAAGCTTTGTCCTTCAGGGGCAGGATATCCGCCTTCTGCTGCATGACTGCACAGAGGTCATCCTCCTGGCCGCCACCCTCGGCAGCGAGGTGGAACGCCTGATCCGACGCGCCCAGGTCAGCAACATGACCGACGCCGTGATTCTCGACGCCTGCGGCAGCGCCGCCATTGAAAACGTCTGCGACAACCTCTGCGCCGACCTCGCCGCAACCTTTGCCCCGCGGTATCTGACCGACCGCTTCAGCCCCGGCTACGGGGATATGCCGCTCTCCCAGCAAGCCGAGCTGTTCGGCGTGCTGGACGTCACCCGCCGCATCGGGGTTAGTCTGTCAGCCAGCGGGCTGATGCTGCCGCAGAAATCCGTCACCGCCCTGGTGGGCGTGGCGGACCGCCCTCAGAAAATGCGGCACCGGGGCTGTGCCGCCTGTAATCTGTTTGAAAACTGCGCGTTCAGGAAAGAAGGAAGCAATTGTGGAGCGTTCTGAACTCATCATTCTCGACGGGGCCATGGGCACCATGCTCCAGGCCGCGGGCCTGCCCGTGGGCCAGCTGCCGGAGCTGTGGAACATCACTGAGCCGGAAAAGGTCACCGCTGTCCAGCGGCAGTATGTCGAGGCGGGCAGCCGCGTGCTGTACACCAACACCTTCGGCGCCAACCGCCACAAGGTTTCCGGCTGCGGCTATTCCCCGGCGGAGCTGATCGCCGGGGGCGTGCGCTGCGCCCGTGCCGCGGCGGGGGATAAGGCCGTGCGCGTGGCGCTGGACATCGGTCCCATCGGCCAGCTTTTGGAGCCGCTGGGCACCCTCCGCTTTGAGGACGCCTATGACATTTTCAAGGAAATGGTCGTGGCCGGGGAACAGGCCGGTGCCGATCTCGTGATCTTTGAAACCATGAGCGACCTGTACGAGGTCAAGGCCGCGGTACTCGCCGCCAAGGAGAACACCAAGCTCCCCGTCTGGGTCACCATGACCTTTGAGGCAAGCGGCCGCACCTTTGTGGGCGCCACAGTGCCCGCCATGGCGCTGACACTGACGGGCCTCGGCGTGGACGCGGTGGGCTTTAACTGCTCGCTCGGCCCCAAGGAGCTGCTGCCGATGATCTCCGAGCTGCGGCAGTGGACAACGCTTCCCCTGATCTTAAAGCCCAATGCGGGCCTGCCCGATCCCGCCACCGGGGCCTACGGCATCACGCCGGAGGATTTCACGGCCGAGCTGCTGCCCGCGCTAAGCATGGGCGTCAAAATCTTCGGCGGCTGCTGCGGCACGACGCCCGACTTTATCCGGGCGCTCAACCAAGCCCTACCCGCCGAGCCCCCGCTCGTCAAGCGTCCGCCCGCGAAAAACGGCGTCTGCTCCGCCACCTGTACCGCGGCCCTGGACGGGGTGCGCGTCATCGGTGAGCGCATCAATCCCACCGGCAAGCGCCGCTTCCAGCAGGCCCTGCGCGAGGGGGATATTCCGTATATCATCGAGCGCGGCATCGAGCAGCAGGACGCCGGAGCGGAGATTCTGGACGTCAACGTGGGTCTGCCCGGCATCAACGAGCCGGAGATGATGGTCCGCGTGGTCAAGGCTTTACAGTCGGTGGTCGATCTGCCGCTGCAAATTGACTCCTCCGATCCCGCCGCCATTGAGGCAGGGCTGCGCGCCGTCAACGGCAAGGCCATCGTCAACTCCGTCAACGGAAACGCCGAGGTGCTGGACGCCATTTTGCCCCTGTGCAAAAAATACGGGGCGGCGGTGGTCGGCCTCTGCATGGATCACGACGGCATTCCCCAGACCTGGCAGGGCCGCGTCGCCATCGCCGAGCGCATTTTAAACGCCGCTCTGTCCCACGGCATGAAGCGGGAAGACGTATTCATCGACTGTCTGACGCTCACCGTTTCCGCCCAGCAGGAGCAGGCGGTGGAGACCCTGCGCGCCGTGCGGTTTGTTACGGAGGAGCTGGGCCTGCATACGGTGCTCGGCGTCAGCAACATCTCCTTCGGCCTGCCCGCGCGGGAGAATATCACCGTCAATTTCCTGACCCAGGCCATGCACGCCGGGCTGGATCTGCCGATCGTCAATCCCAATCAGGCCGCCGTCATGGACGCGGTGTCCGCCTTCCGTGTGCTCTCCGGCCAGGACAGAGACGCCGAGCGCTATATCCAGCGCTTTGCCAACGCAGCCGCGCCGGAGTCTGTCCCCCAGGCGGGCAGCCGCATGAGCCTTCCCGACGCGATCATGCGCGGCCTCAAGGCCGAGACCGCCGCCCTGACCCGCGAAGCGCTGGAAACCCAGTCCGAGATGGACGTGGTGAACACGCTGCTGATCCCCGCACTCGACCGGGTGGGTGAGCGCTACGAGAAGCAGGAGATTTTTCTGCCCCAGCTCATCAACGCCGCCAATGCCGCCTGCGAGGGCTTCGAGGTCATCAAGAAGCAGATCGCCAAGCAGGGGCGGGACTCGGTCTCCAAGGGGAAGATCATCCTCGCCACCGTGCAGGGCGACATTCATGACATTGGGAAAAACATCGTGCGCGTGGTGCTGGAAAATTACGGCTACACGGTCATTGACCTGGGGCGGGACGTCCCGGTCAGGGAGGTGGTGGATGCCGTCATCCGCGAGGATGTGCGTCTGGTGGGCCTGTCGGCCCTGATGACCACCACAGTGGTCAGCATGGCGGAGACCATCGCCGCCATCCGCGCCAGCGGCCATGACTGCAAGATCATGGTGGGCGGCGCGGTGCTGACGCCGGATTACGCGGAGGAAATCGGCGCGGACTTTTACGCCAAAGACGCCAAACAGAGCGCGGATATTGCAAGGCAGGTGCTTGGATGAAGGATATACGGACTTATATACAGGAGCAGCCGCTGCTCTTTGACGGGGGCATGGGCACCTATTACGCCGCCCGCACGCGCAGCACCCACCGCGCCTGCGAGTGGGCAAACCTCACCGATCCCCAGGAGGTCGAGGCCATCCACCGGGCCTACCTGGACGCGGGCTCCATTGCCATCAAGACCAACACCTTCGCTGTCAACCGCCTGACCTTTCCCACCCAGCGCTGCGTCGAGGTCCTGGAGGCGGGGTATGACATTGCCTGCAAAGCGGCCGGTGACAAGGCTTATGTTTTTGCCGACATCGGCCCCATCGAGGCCCTGGACGACCGGGATCTGACGCAGGAATACCGCTTTGTGGCCGACTGCTTTTTGAAAAAGGGCGCGCGGCACTTTCTCTTTGAAACCCAGAGCAGCGACCAGTACCTGCACGAGGTCGCGGCCTATATCAAGTCCCGCCTTCCCGATGCTTTTATCCTCATCTCCTACGCTGTGCAGCCGGACGGCTTCACCCGCGCCGGTGAGCTGGCGGAGGAGCTGTGCCGCCGGACCTGGGAAGATGAGAACATCGACGCGGCGGGCTTTAACTGCGTCACCGGCGCGCGGCACATGGTGGAGCTGATGAAGCGCGTAACCCCGGTGGAGGGGCTATTCTCCGTGATGCCCAATGCGGGCTACCCCACCGTGCGCGACAACCGTACCTTCTATGACGGCTCCCCCGCCTATTTTGCCCAGCAGGTGGCCACGCTGCACGCTCTGGGCGCGCAAATTCTGGGCGGCTGCTGCGGCACGACCCCGGCGCATATCGCCGCCATTCCCGGCGCCATCGCCGCGCCGGTCGCCCATGTGAGCTACCCCGGCGCGGTTGTGACAGAAGGCCCCGACTTTGAGGTCGACCCCTTCTGGGAAGCCCTCTGTGATCCTCAAAAGCGCCCCTTTGCCGTAGAGCTTGACCCGCCGGAGGCCGCCGACACGAAGAAATTCACGCAGGGCGCCAGAGAATTGCAGGCCCACGGCGCGGACATCATCACCATCGCCGACTGCCCTGTGGCCCGCACGCGCATGGACTCGAGTCTCATGGCCTGCAAGCTCAAGCGGGAGCTGGGGATAAACGCCCTGCCGCACATGACCTGCCGCGACCGCAATCTCAACGCCACGCAGGCCCTGCTCTTAGGGCTCTGCGCCGAGGGCATCGGCAACGTCCTCATTGTCACCGGCGACCCCATCCCCTCCGCCAGCCGTGACGAGGTCAAGAGTGTCTATAACTTTAACTCCCGCAAGCTCATCCAGTACATCGACCGGCTGAACACCGCCGTCCTCCCCCATCCCTTCCATATCTTCGCCGCGCTGAATCTCAACGTGCGCAACTTTTCCGTGCAGCTTGGGCTGGCGGAAAAGAAGGAGGCCAACGGGGCCGACGCCTTTTTGACCCAGCCGGTGCTGACCGAGCAGGCGCTGGAAAACCTCAAGCAGGCCCGCGAAACCCTGAAGGGCCGCATTCTCGGCGGGATCATGCCCATCGTCAGCCAGCGCAACGCCCTGTTTATCAACAGCGAAATTTCCGGCATCACAGTCGACGAGAAGATCATCGAGCTCTACGAGGGGGCCGACCGCGAAAAGGGAGAGGAGCTGGCCGTCGCGATCTCGGTGGAGGTTGCCCGGCGGATGCGTCCCTACGTGGACGGGTACTACATCATCACCCCCTTTGGCCGCACGGCGCTGGTTTCCCGGATCATGGATGAAATCCGCAAACTGGACGAATAAGTGATGAAAATGTAAAAAGCTGCACCAAACGGTGCAGCTTTTTACATTTCATCATTAGGGCAGCAGGGCTGCCGCTCGGTCGTCCTGCTCGAAATTCTCTTCTTCTGTCAGCGCGGCATAGTCATAGGTCGAGTAAAACCCCGCCTCTTCTTCAAGATACGCCTCATAGTTTTCCGCGGTCAGCAGATATTCTCCATCGTGCATGTATCGGAGCATCGCGCTGTTGATCCATTCGCCGTAGTGCTTGGCGTCCTTATAGTGGTTCAGGTCTGTCGTCAGCGCATAGAGGGTGTTGAAGGAATACAGCCGGGTGTTCCGATGGCCCAGGATCTCCTCAATGACGATCCTTTCGCACTCGATCTGCTTGTCCAGCTTTCCGTCGTCAAGCAGCTTTTGCCACCAGACAGCGCTGTACGGTGTGAAAAAGCAGTAAAACGTTACGTCCGGATATTCGTCGGCGAGGGCTGTCACATTCTGCCGAATATTCGCCCGGACGATCTCCGCCTCCCGCTCTGTCAGATTCCCCGCTGAAACCTGCTCCATTACGGCGGTACGATCCGCATACACCGCTTTCGGCCCGTAGGAGAATTTCCCCATCCATGTGGAGTAGCTGTCAAAGGAAGTGATGCCCGGCTGGAAGCCCGGCTCCTTTCTGGCCTTCTCCATTGGATAGATTCGGGAGAAAATCACATCCCGGTTAAAGATGTATTCGACATCATTCAGCGGGTTGTCATCATAGAGATAGGTGGGGTACTTCCCCAAATCCACACGCATTACATTCGTGTCCTCCATGAACTTCTCCATGTCCAGCCCCCGGATGACGATCCTCAGGTTTTCGTTATGCGACGCCGACACCCTCAGGTTTTCGTTGATCTCATAATAGGAGCCGCCCGCATAGGGGACCTTGATGAAATCCATGCCGAAGATCGCTTCCGCTTCGGAGGTTTTAAAGTTTTCGGTCATAGAGGTCCCGGTGATCAAGCCGCCGTACGCAAAATTCCTTGTGATCCCATTATTCTGACTGCGCTGGTTGTTCAGCGGATAAAAGTAGTGCTCTGTATCCGGCGCGTGAAAATGAAAGAGCGGGTCGACGCTGACAGCCTTATACGCCACGAAGGACAGCGCCGCGATTATGATCAGGAAATACCCGGTGATCCACAGTTTTTTACTCATGACAGCGCTCTCTTCTCAAAAGTTGAAGTACAAAAATTGCGATTCTATACTCAGACACAGAAATCCCCATACAAACGCAACAGCGCACACGACCATATTAAGCCCGTTTGTTCGATGCATGCGCTTATAATTGTTCTCCGGGATCAGACAGATCGCGAAGGCCGCCGCGAGATAAAGGAGCATGCTGAATCCTCTGACCTGTGCGTTGGCCTGCGTGAGGTGCAACGTGTCAAGCAGGAAGGCGTTTTCGGGAACAACAAATGCATTGAGCAGCCCCTCGCTGATTTTCATGTTCTCAAAGCGGAACATGGTCCGCAGCATCCCGATCCACTGCCCGACGCTTTCAGAGCCGAACAGCAGCCAGAGAAGGTTGACCGAAAGGAAGCTAACCCCCCACCGGACGACCTTCGAGAGCTTGTCAACGCCCCTCTTGAACACCCGCTCAACGATCTGCAGCAGGCCGTGAAGACAGCCCCATACGATAAATGTCCAGTTCGCGCCGTGCCAGATGCCGCTGACAAGGAAGACGATCATGATATTCACGCAGGTTCTGACCTGTCCTTTTTTGCTGCCGCCAAGCGGATAATAAATGTACTTTGTCAGAAAGCTTGTCAGCGACATGTGCCATCTTCGCCAGAAATCCCGGATAGAGACGGCCTTGTACGGGGAATTGAAATTGATGGGCAGCGTGATGTTTATCATCTGGGACACACCGACCGCCATATCGGAATACCCGCTGAAATCAAAATAAATCTGAAATGTGTAAAACAGCATCACGAGGAACAGATCCCCGGATGTGGCCGCAGCCTGCGCAGTTGTGCCCGCGTTGGCGTAGCCCCAGGCCACCGTCCCTGCGAAGGTATCCGCCAAGACCATCTTCTTAAACAGGCCCAGGCTGAACAGCTTCAGTCCGCTTGCCACATTGTCCCAGTTTACGCTTCTTTTTTCGCCGTCATTGAGCTGCGCAATAAAGTCTGTTGGCTCCATCAGCGGGCCCATGACGAGCTTCGGGAAATACAGGATATAGGCCAGGTAGTCCATTGGCCTGACCCTTTCGATCTCCCCTTTCCAGACCGATACGGCATACATGATCTGCTGGAAGGTGAAGAAGCTGATCCCAAGCGGCAGTAGGATCTGCCGTTCGGGGATCGATTTTTGTGCGATAAAATTTACGGTCTCGATGCCGAAATTGAGATATTTGAAATACAGGAGAAGTCCGATATTCAGAAGGATCGCGAGGATCAGCGGCCCCTTTTGCGGACGCTTTCCCACAATGAAAAGGGCCATGACAAAATTGATCGCGATACTGGCGCCGAGGAGGGCCGCCATGTTCAGCCCAGCGAAAGCATAAAACACGGCGCTTGCAGCGATAATAACCGCTTTCCCGGCCGTTCTGTGCAGCTTCCCCAGCAGAAAGTACACAATTACAAAAATCGGCAGAAAGCAAAGTATGAAGCCGTAAGAATTAAACGTCATGGTGCAATTCCTTTGCAGCGTTCTCCCCACAGAGCAAAAGCCCTGTCGCGGAAGGTTGTCAGTCTTTGTCTAAATACATAGCACAAATATCCGTGGAAAGCAAGCTGAAAAGCGGCATTCGGAGTAAATCCGAATGCCGCTTTGGTCTGCCTGTCCGGGTTCAGTTCTCCGGGGCAGGGGCGGGGGTATCCGCCTTTTTCTCCTCGACCGGCTTGGGGGTCGGAGCGGGTTTTGGCGCGGGACGCTTGGGAGGCGCCTTGATGAAGGTGCCGGAGACCAGCAAATCCCCCTCCTCCACGCCGATCATGTGGTAGTCCCGGGTCAGCTCGATGGAGTGACGGGAGCAGAAATCGGCGCAGGTGTTGCAGAAGGTGCAGGAGCCCAGGTCGAAGGTGCGGGTGATCTTGTCCCCTTCCTCGGTCTTCTCCACGGTGGTGGAGATGGCGCCGCCGGCGCAGACGCGCTCACACATGCCGCAGTTGATGCAGGTCTCGGGATGGAAGACGATCTTTCCGCGATAGCCGGGGGCGGCCTCGCTGGGGACAGCGGGGTAGAGCTGGGTACTCGGCTTACTGAAAAGCTTGACAACAGCTTCTCTGACAAACGGGAAATCCATTACATCTGCCCCCTTTTCTCTTTGAGGATCTGGGTAGCCAGGGCAAGGCCGTCGATGATGGCCTCGGGCTTGGGCGCGCAGCCGGCGATGTCCACGTCCACATGGACGTATTTGCTCAGGGGGCCGGCCACGGAGTAGCTGCCCTTGAAGACGTTGCCGGACTGGGGGCAGGAGCCCATGGTGACGATACAGCGCGGCTCGGGCACCTGGGAGATGGAGCGGAGCACGCGGGGCAGGCTCTGCTTGGTGATGGGGCCGGTGACCACGACGATGTCGGCCTGACGGGGGCTGCCGGCGAGCTTGAAGCCCAGGCGCTCCACGTCATAGCGCGGGGTGAGGATGGCGACAAGCTCGATATCGCAGCCGTTGCAGGAGCCGGAGTTGATGTGGAACAGCCAAGGGGACTTGGCAGTGCTCTCCTCAATCAGTTTCTTGAACATAGGCGTCCCTCCTTACAGGCCGTACCAGGCCAGCACCAGACTCACCAGCGCGAGCCCGGAGACCACTGTCCAGTAGTATTTGAAGATCTGCTCGATTTTAAGCCGGGCGGTGACAGCGTGGACAAAGGAAATCGAAACCGCCGTCACAATGACGCAGAGAATGAAGACCACCACGCCGTCCACCGCGGTGATCCCCGTGCCGACGCCGCCCAGAAACAGCGCCACAAACAGGCTCGTGAGGGTCAGCATTTTGACCGCGTGGCTGAGCTTGAAGACCGCGAGCGGGCCGCCGGAATACTCGGCGAGCATGCCTTCGCAGATCTCGGTCTCGGCCTCGGCCGCGTCAAAGGGATGGTTGCCGGTCTCGCCGGGGATGACCAGGAGCATGGCGATGGCCGCGGGGATCATCCTGGCCTTGGTGATGAGGCTGCCATGGACAAGCTGATAATCGGCGATAGCGCTCAGGGAGAAGCACAGGCCGGTGCCCAGGGCGTTGCCCACCGTCTTGGCGATGGCCAGCAGGATCAGCACCAGGGGCAGCTCACAGGAAATGATGGTGACCATCTCGCGGCTCAGGCCGATGCCCGCGTAGGGTGAGCCGGAGGCCGCCGCGCCGAGGATCGAGGCCAGGGCCGGGATCAGCAGCAGGTAGAGGATCACGATCACGTCGGCCATGCCGTAAAAGGCGCTGAAGCCGTGGATGGGAACAAAGAGCTGGATCACCACCAGCGCGGCCAGACCCACCAGGGGCGCGGCCAGGAAGGTGGTCCGGGAGGCGGCGTCGGGGATGATGGTCTCCTTGCCGCAGAGCTTGAAGAAATCATAGAAGGGCTGCAGGATCGGGGGGCCGACACGCTTTTGCATGCGGGCGACCAGCTTCCGGTCAATGCCGCACAGAAGCATGCCGCAGACAAAGCAGAACAAAAAGCCCGGGAAAATGAGGATGTAGCCGAGATACTGCAGGGCGTTGAGAAGAATTGACGTCATAGCTCCCACCTCCTCAGAGTACGATCATGACAAACACAATCGACAGGGCCAGCGCGACCACCGCCCAGAGCGCGTAGTCGTTGACGATGCCGCTGTGCAGGTCATGCATGAAGCTGAAATAATGCCGCCAGTTGTGCTTGAAGCCCCAGAACAGATCGCCGCCGCCGACCTGGGAATGGAAGTTGTCCTCGCCGCCATAGAACAGCTGGTACTTCGTATCCACGGTCTCGCTGCTGCGGACGCTGACCCGGTCGTACTTGCCGGCCACAGCCACAATGGTAACGGCCAGCAGCGCGATGCAGAGGATGAGCAGCCAGGAGATCGGCTCCCACACACCAACCTGCGCAAAGCTGACGGCAGGCGCGGGAGTCTGAGAGGCAAAGCCCATGGAGCTTATGTAATCGCCCACGCGGAAGACCGCACGGGCCGCGGGCTCGGTCAGGTAGCGGGTGACGAGCTGGGGAACCAGGCCCGTGATCACGCACAGCACGGCCAGAATACCCATGGCCAGGCGCATGCCGAAGGGAACCTCCTTGACGTTCTCATACTCCGCGGGAAGCTGCCCGAAGAAGACGGACTGGCTGACCTTGACGAAGGAGGCGAGGGTCAAGACCGAGGTGATGAGGGCGATGATCGTAACCAGCAGGAAGCCGATGTTGCCGGTTTCGACCGCCTTCTGATAGGTCGCCTGATAGATCATCCACTTGGAGGCAAAGCCGTTGAAGGGCGGCACGCCGCTGATGGAGAAGGCGCCGATCAGAAACAGGACGGTGGTGTGGGGCATTTTCTTCGACAGGCCGCCGAGCTTGCCGAGATCCGTCGTCCCGGTCTCATGGAGCACCGCGCCCGCCGCGAGGAACAAGAGGCCCTTGAAAAGCGTGTGGTTCATGGCGTGGTAGAGGCCGGCAGAGATGCCCAGCGCCGTGGACAGGCCCACCGCCGCGAGGACATAGCCGATCTGGGAGATGGAATGGAAGGCCAGCAGGCGCTTGAAGTCATGCTGGGCCAGGGCCATAGTCACGCAGACGAACATCGACACGCTGCCCACAAAGACCAGCATGAACTGCATGGCGCCCAGCTCCATGGTCTGGAACAGGAAGTAGGTCAGACGGATGATGCCATAGATGCCGGACTTGGTCAGCACGCCCGAGATCAGCACCGAAATGGAGGCCGGGGCCGCGCCGTGGGCATCCGCCGCCAGCGGATGGAAGGGCACGATGAAGGCCTTGGTGCTAAAGCCGATGTACAAGAGGGCAAAGGCAAGCTTGGTGGCGTTATTCATGGTGCCGGGGATCAGGGCCGCCAGCTGTGCCAGGTTCAGGGTGTGGTACTGGGCGTAGAGCATGATGACGCCGGTAAGGATCAGGGTTGAGCCCATGCAGCCGACCACCAGGTACTTGAACGCCGCCTCCAGCGCGCCGTAGACCTTGGTGCGGAAGGCCGTCAGCGCAACGGCGGCAAAGGTGAGGATCTCCACCATGATGAACATGTTGAAGATGTCGCCCGAGAGGACGAGGCCGAGAACGCCGCCGCCCAGCATGCAGTACAGGATATAGTATTGCCCGATGTTGTCGTCATGCTCCATGTATTTGATGGAGTAGACCGCAGAGACGAAGAGTGCGGTCGCGATCAGCAGGGCGAAGAACAGGCTCAGCGCGTCGACCTCGAGGGCGATGCCGATGGCATAGCCGTTGGAGATGCCGCGGCTGCCCATCCAGTAGGCGATGACCTCGCCGCCGAGCATGACGGGTTTGATGAGCGCGATGAGGAAGGCCAGGGACGCCGCCGTCGCAAGCAGCGGAATAAAGGCGCGCACGCCCGTGGTCTTGCGGTTTTTGGCGATGTCACGGCCGCCGATGGCAGCGATCAAAAACGCGCCGAAAAACAGCACCATGATCGAATAGATCGGGAAGTGATGGTAATTGAGCATGCTCATCCTCTCAGCCTCCTTATCTCACGGGTGTCAAGGGTGCCGTAGGATTCCTCCAGCTTGATGACAAGGGCCATGGACATGGCCGTCACGCAGGCGCCGATGACGATGCTGGTCAGGGTCAGGGCCTGGGGGATGGGGTCGACGAAGCTGCTGGCCGCGGTGAGCTCGCCCTGCGTGAAGATGGGGGCGGTGCCGCCGGGGTGGTAGCCCACGGAGATGATCAGCAGGTTGACGCCATAGTCCATGACCGACATGCCGATGACGGTTTTGACCAGATTATACTTGGTGACAATGGTGTAAAAGCCGAGAACGATGAGGAAGAAGGAGCAGATGTAGTTAAAGGTTATCATGTCCGACGCCTCACTTTCTGCTGTCCACGTCCTGCGGATACAGGACGCTCAGCATGCCGATGGTCAACACGATGGAGCCGGTGAGCACGTTGAAGGCCACCGCCTCGTCCATCCAGGAGATGGTGCCGGAGCTGAGCAGCGCGCCGATATCCCCGTTGAGATAGGCGATATTCTGGCAAAACTGCACGCCGGCGGCCACGCCCAGCATGGCAAGACAGATGTAGATCATCAGCGCAACACCCTCCAGCCGCCGCATGGCGTTGGGGATCAGCGCCTGCTTGGTCACCTGATAGCCGTGGCCCAGGTAGATCAGCAGCACGACCGCAACCGCGAGGATGCCGCCCTGGAAGCCGCCGCCGGGGGACAGATGGCCATGGAGGATGATGTAGAAGATGTACACAAAGCAGAGCGGAAGGATCTTATCACAGCCGCAGCGCTGAATGACGCGCTTGATCTGGGGCTTGTTATTGCTGTCCATTGTTCTCGCGATCCTCCTTCTTTTCTTTTTCGGTCTTACGCAGCAGCACCGTCACGCCCGCCACCGCGGTGATGAGGATGAATGCCTCGCCCATGGTATCGTAGCCGCGGAAGTCAAAGACGATGGATGTAACGTCGTTGACCGCGTGGGTGTTGGAAAGGTTTTGCTGAATGATGGCGTCGGCCGCACCGTCGGCGGCGACACTGTCATAGGCCACGGGGTTTTGCTGCAGCTCATAGACGGAATAGGCCGGCTTGTCGGGATTGACGGTGCGGGGCATTTGGCCCATGGTCACCGCCGCAAACACGCAGGCCACCAGCAGCACACCCAGAGAGACGTATGTAAGCCACTTTTTCATTTGTCATCCCCTCCCCGTATTTTCTTCAGGGCCACGATGAACACCAGCGGCGTCAGCGCCGCGCCGACAGCAGCCTCGGAAATGGCCACGTCGGGGGCGTGCATCAGCAGGAAAGAGCCGGCGGCAAAGATGCCGGTCACGCCCAGGGCGATCACCGAGGACAGGAGCTTTTCAAAATGACAGGCGAGCACCGCCGACACAACAACGCCCGAGACGATCAGCACGTCAAGGATCACAATCAGATTACTCATCGAAATCCCTCCTGAAATCGTCGATTTCCATCTCCTTTTCGGGACGGATGCCATGCCGGTAGGCGCCCTTGGCAATCGCGTGAGCGCCGACGGGATTGATGGTGATGACAAGCAGGCCGATGACGACGACCTTGATGCCGGTGGCGGGACTGCCCATGATGCAGAAGGCATAGAGCGCCGCGCCGATCACCACGCCCAGCACCCCCAGGGTGGTGATGCAGGTGCTGGCCTGCATGCGGCAGTAGGTGTCGGGCATCTGGATGACGCCCTTGGTGCCGGCCAGCGCGAAGATGAAGCCGGCAGCGATGAAAACATCGATGATAATACGCAAAATCATCTGTCAAGCCACCTCCCTCGGTCGAGATAACGGCCCACCAGCATGGTGTCGATGATGCCGAGCATGGCGCTGATGATGGCAATATCGAGGTAGATGCCGCGGCCGCTGAACAGCGCGTAGAGCATCAGGCCGCAGGTCACCAGGATATCCATGCTGTCTCCGGCGACCATGCGGTCGGCCGCCGTCGGCCCCTTGGCCAGCCTGTAGAAATTCAGAATTGCCAGAAAGGCATAGCCTACGGCAAAAATCAGTAATTCAATCATTGCCAGATCCTCCTGATCCACTTTTCCATGCGGCCCTTGATGATTTCGCCCGCCTTATCGCGGTCAAGCTCGGCCACATCGATCCAGTGAATGTAGTAATAGGTCTTTCCCTCCTGCTCGGCAATGTCCAGGGTGATGGTGCCGGGGGTCAGGGTAATGGAATTGGCAAGCATGGCCTCGGCATAGTCATGCTTCAGATCCACCGGGACCTTCACAATGCCGGGATTGACGTCGGTGCAGCCGGAGAAACAGCGCCTGGCCACATCGACATTGGCCTTGATCAGCTCGCCCAGGAAGACAAAGACATAGGCGATCAGCGCGCCAAGTCTCGCCGGACGGAAGAACCAGAAGGCTTTGTCATGGATAAAGAAGCGCGCGCAGAACAGCGCCGCCACCAAACTGACGATCGCCCCGGCAATCAGCTCCTGCGTATCCAGGCTCCAGGTCAGCAGGAGCCAGAAGGCAAAACAGAGGATAAAGGTTGATACCACTGCGGGGAATTTTGTTTTTGGCAAGTTAAACCTCTCCTTTCAAAGTCAATTGCGAAACCTGTCTCACAATCGGCTCGATATTCTCAGCGTTTTATTCGACCTTGAGACTGTCCACGAAGAACTCCCGTCCCGCCGTCAGCTTCAGGTCTGTGCCGCCGCAGGCGGGACAGCGGGCCGCCTTCCGGTCCACAGGGCCCTCGCGGCCGCAACCGGCACAGAGGAAGCGGCCGGGCACGGTCTCAAAGACCAGCGCGGCCCCCTCCGCCGCCGTGTCCTTGGCGACGTGGGGAAACAGGTCCAAGATGTAATCCGGAATGACGCCGGAGTACTCCCCGACCTTGAGCCGGATCTCCAGGGTCCGGGTAAAGCCCTGCTTCTCCGCCTCGGTCCGGACAAGCTCAACAAGGCTCCTGGTAATGCCGAGTTCGTGCATCAGCGGTCAAGGCAGCTGAAGCACGGGTCGATGCTGGCGATGATCAGTCCGGCGTCGGCCACGGCATTATCGCGCAGCATGAAGGGTACCGTGGGGGTGTTCTTGTAGCTGGGTACGTGGACGCTCAGGCGGTGGTTATTGAAGCCGCCGTTGCCCACCACCATGTGCGTCAGCTGGCCGCGGGGCGCCTCATGCCGGCAGACGGCCACGCCCTGCTTGATCTTAACCAGCTTGTTGCCGTTGTTGATGGGCGTGGCGGGCAGGTTCTCCAGCGCCTGGCGGATGATCTTGATGCTCTCGTAGCACTCCAGCGCGCGCACCACCACGCGGGCAAACACGTCGCCGCTTTCCACCACGGGTACGTCAAATTCAAAGTCGTCGTAAGAGGAGTAGGGGGAATCCCGCCGCACGTCCACGTTCACGCCCGAGGCCCGGGCATGCGGGCCGATGGCACCGATGCGGATGGCGTCCTCCCGCTTCAAAACACCCACGCCCTTGGTACGCATGGCGATGGTCTTGTCGTTGAGGGCAATGTCCACGATGCGGTCCATGGGGGCCTTGAGCTTATCACAGGCGGCCAGCAGATCGCGGCGCAGATCGTCGTCAATGTCGCGCCGGGCGCCGCCGATGGTGACCATGGCGTAGTTGACGCGGTTGCCGGTCATGCGCTCCAGCAGGTCCATGACGAGCTCACGCTCATCCCAGATGTGCATGAACATGCTGTCATGGCCGATGATGTGACACGCCACGCCCAGCCACAGAAGATGCGAGTGCAGACGCTCCAGCTCCGCGGTGATGACACGGATGTACTCTCCGCGCTTGGGGACGGCGATGTCGTTGATCTGCTCGACGCACATGGCGTAGGTCAGGGCGTGGGAGTGCGAGCAGATGCCGCAGACGCGCTCCACCAGCACCAGGGTCTGGATGGCGTTGCGCTCGGTGGCGATCTTCTCAATGCCGCGGTGATTGTAGCCGACGAAGACCTCGGCGTCCTTGATGATCTCGCCCTCGGTATAGAGCTTGGCGTGGATCGGCTCCTCCAGGGCGGGATGGTAGGGCCCGATGGGTACGATGTAGCTCATCTTATTCCTCCTCCCGGATATTTCTCGCCCGCAGCTCGCTCAGCGGGACGACCATGATCTGGCCCTTGCCCTGGGTCTCCAGCATATCCTCGGGCAAAAAGAGCCGCTGCGACAGGTCAAGCCCCTCAAAGGTCACCCCGAACAGCTCGTTGAGCTCACGCTCCGGCCAGGTCGCCGCGCAGTCGTAGATCTCCCCGATGGAGGGCAGCACCGTCTCCCCCACCACATGGTAGGACTCGATCACAGGCTCCACCGCGTAGTCCCACGACACATCCATCTGCCCCTCGGTATTGAGGAAGCCGTGGATCATCACAAGACCCACCCCGGCCTTGCGCATCTTTTCCGCAATCGGCACAACCTGGTCACGGGTGATGTCGATTCTCTTATACTCCTGCATACCAATCACCTCTCAATATACATGTATTTGCTTTTAACATATTCTGGGGAGCTGCGCTCCCGTGAGTTTCTGTAAAATTCGTTTGCCGCCGAAGGCCGTCCGCATGACAAGCTTGCCGGGATAGTCCGCAGTCACGCGGCCGATGACGGCGGCGTCACGCCCCTCCGCGCTCTCGCGCATGGCGGCGAGGACCTTGTCCGCGTCCTCCGCGGCCACCACCGCCAGCACCTTGCCCTCGTTGGCGCAGTAGAGCGCCTCCAGCCCCAAAAGATCGCAGGCCGCGCGCACCTGGGGCCGCACGGGGACGGCCGCCTCGTCGATCACGATGCCTAGCTCGCCGCCCTCCACAAACTCGTTGAGCGTGGTGGCGACGCCGCCGCGGGTGGGGTCCCGCAGGACACGCACGCCCTTCGCCGCGGCCAGCACCCTGGCGCACAGCGGGCTCAGCGCCGCGCAGTCGGAGCGGAGGTCCCCCTGCATCATGCCGCTGCGCGCGAGCATGACGGCGGTTCCGTGGTCGCCCACGGTGCCGGAGACGATGACAACATCGCCCGCCCGGATGTTCTTCGGGCTCAGGCCAGGGTGCTTCACAAAGCCGATGCCGGCGGTG
>JAFTGE010000093.1 GCA_017458085.1 Oscillospiraceae bacterium | reverse complement strand
ATACCAGCAGCGAAACTCCGGCTGGTTGGACGTCTCCGCCGGGCCGTCAAAGCTCAGCACCATCCCGGCATCGGGGAAGCTGATCTTTTGATCCTCCAGCACCTTGCCGTTTTCATCCTCCAGATACCAGCGGCCGCTGACCCCCTCGTCCACCTTTTCCATGTTCATAAAGTAAGCATTGGCAGCGTAGGCAACGGTTCCCATCATGGCGGCAATGACGGCCGCCAGCAGCAGCGTGCGCACGATCCTGCCATTGCGGCGCTTTGGCTTTGCCGCGCCGATTTTTTCCATGACGGAGGCGTTGATGCGCCCGACCATGGCCTTGTCCCCGCTCCCGAGCTCGACATTCTGCGGGCAGCAGTCGTTCATCAAATCAGAAATCTGTATCTTCACAGGTGTACCCCCTTTCGGTGAGATAGGCGCGCAGGCGGGCTCTGCCGCGCGCAAGCCGGGTGCGGACGGTGGCGCCGGGTATGTCCAGCGCCGCGGCGATCTCCTCGGTCTTCTGATAGAGGAAATAGTGCCGCTTGAAAATCTCCGTGTCCGGCTGGCCCAGCGTGTCCACGGCCTCACGGGCCAGGTCGCTCAGCTCAAAGAGCAGGGCGCTCCTTTCCATATCGCCGGGCGCGGCAAGGTTCAGCATGTCGTCCTCCAGCGGCTCGGCAACATGGGCCGCGCGCAGGGCGGACTTTGCCTTATTGCGCACCACCGCGGCCAGATACGCCTTGAGCTTGCCGGGCGCGATCATATCGCGGTTAAGCCACAGGGCGACAAAGGTATCGGAAACGGCCTCCTCCGCGTCCTCCCGGGGCAGGGCATGACCCATGATGTTGAAGGCGACGGTATAGAGATAGGGCGTATAAAAGGCAATGATCTCGCTCAAGGCCCCGGTGTCGCCGCTCTGCAGTTGGCTTAAAAGTCTGCGTTCATTCACGACAACGCCTCCCCGTCCGGCCAGTAGGCAAGATCGAAGCGCTCACGCACACTGGGATAAAACTGCTCGATCATCATCGTCTCCATCTCCGCGCTCAGCTCGAACAGGCGCGCAGGCGTCACGGTGACGACTGTCAAAAAGCCCCAGTCGTCCAGACCGTCCGTGATCTGATGCATGGCGATGACCTCGGCCTCGCAGCCGTCCTTCTCGCTGAACATCCGCGCCATGCGCATGGCCTCCCCCTCGTCCAGGACGAAGTTTTCCGTATGGGGCACAAAGGCATAGGGCTCATCCTGGGGCAGGGCCTGAAACATTTCCAGCTCCTCGGTGCGGAAGTAGAAATTGTTAAACTCGCTGTAGATCGTCCGCCACACATCCTCCATGGACTCGGCCGTCTCAGCCTCCGCAGGTCGTACTTCACTGTTCTCCCCGGCGAAAGTGCGCACATAGGGCGTGGCATCCGGCGCGTGGGTGGGCCAGGGATCGGCCGCCGTGGGTGCGGGCGGCACGGCGGCCCCGGCGCAGCCGGACAGCAGCAGCGTGCCGATCAAAAGCAGAAGGATCGTCTTTCTCATATGAAAACTCCTTTCGAGTGCACTCATTACTAAGAACGCTCGAAAGGAGGAAATTGTTTCAGGATTTGGAAAAATTTTTAAATCATACCGAGCAGCCACCGTGCCAGCATTGCGGCTGCGGCGCCGAGGAGGAAGGCGGCAACCGGGTTGAGCACAGGGCGGGTCCGTTTTGGCAGAAGAGACGCCGTATAGCGCTCGGCGGCATGCTCCGCCTGCTCCAACAGCTCCCGGCGGCTGACGCCCGGCTCCCCGGCGGCGTCCTCCCGCAGGATGAAAACCGCCTCGCTGAACAGCGCATCCGGCGCCGAGACCACGATGACCGAGCGCATGTTGCCCCGCAGCCGGGCCGGTATGTCCCGCACCGGCTCACTGCGAAACAGCAGCCGCTTCACACGCAGGCGCAGGATGGGGAGGAAGCCGCCCATGCCGCCGCGGATCCCAGGGCTCACGCCCGCTCCTCCACCCGGACGCTGACGACGGTCATATCGTCGCCCCCGCCGTAGAGCTGCTCCGACTCCTTGAGCACCGCCCGGGCCAGGGCCTTCATATCGTCAAAGCCCCGCAGCAGCAGGTTTTTCAACCACTGATCCTCCGCATCCACCAGCACGCCGTCGGTGGCAATGACGGCGGTGCAGCCGGGCTTGAGCCGCATGCGCACCACATCCGGCGCCGTGCCCTCCCCGAGGGAAAGCCCGGCGGCCAGGGTCTCCCCCTTGACGCAGCGCACGCCCTTGCCCTGCAAAACATACGACGGCGCGGCGCCATATTTATAGAAGCAGGTCTCCCCGGTAAAGAGATCGACGCACATGAGATCCACCGTGGCAAAGCCCCAATGCTCCCCGTCGCGCAGCAGCAGTACGGAGTTGAGAATCTTCATGGCCACCGCCGGGTCAATGCCCGCGCGCAGGAACTTTTCCAAAATCAGAACCACCTGCCGGCTGTCCTCGGCAGCCTCATCGCCGCAGCCCATGCCGTCGGACAGGATGACGCACAGCACGCCCGCGTCGGTTTTGAAATAGGTGCCGCGGTCGCCGCTGACCCGCTCCCCTTTTTTCTTCATGGCGGCAATACCGACCGACACGGCCAGGGGTTCTGCCTCCAAAAGCTCCAGCCGGGAACAGTCCTCCCCCGCCGCCGTCGGCTGGCACAGGCGCACCCCCACGATTTCCGACAGCTTTTCCAGATAGTTCTCGTCCCGCAGCAGCGGCGTCAGCCGCCCGCTCTCCACCGTCACATGCAGCCGTCCGCCCCCGTCACGGTAAACAGCGGCGTCAGCGTCGATGTCGAGCGAGCGCAGATAGCGCAGCAGACGCCGCTCCGCCAGGGGATCGGAGCCGCTCATGCTGCCCAGCTCCTCCGCCATCTGGCCCAGCATCTGCGACACGTCCGCATACTGGCCCCAGGCCACGCTCCGGTTTTCCGACAGCCGGGCCCGCAGCTGCCGCCGGTAGCTCAGGCCGCGCAGCTCCCCGTTGACGGCGGCGACAAAGGCCGCCATGTTCACGCACTTGTCGCGAAAATGGGCGGGGATATCGTTTACCTCCAGGCTGCCGTGCTCGACCATGATCTTTGTTGCGTCGTTAAGGGCCGAGAGCGTGTCCACATACTCCTGATTCCAGCAGCGGTTTTTATACTTGCACTTGACGCAGACCTCGTCCGCCGCCCGGTCAAAGATGCGGGCGATGTTCTCGTCGTTATAGGGCTCGGCCACGTTGCGGCGCACCGTCTCGAACAGCTCGCCATAGGCGTCGGAAAGCTTTTTGACCTTCACCGCCTCATAGCGTCTCAGCCCCGATTCGCCGCAGCCGCGGTCCATGCACTGCAGCACCACGCCCACGCGATTTAACAGCGACGCGGGCAGCAGCATGAAGATCACCGAAGCGCAGAAGGTCTCAAACAGGGCGCTGATATAGATGCCGTCATTCCAGGCGCAGACCACCGCCAGCGCCCCCGCCAGAATGAACGAGAGCGTATACAGCAGCCGCCCGTGCTTGCCGAACACGCCGGAAAGAAGCCCCGAAAAGGCGTAGGCCATGGTGTAAAACAGGGGCCCCTCCCCCGCCACATCCATCGCGAGGCCCAGCACCGTCCCCACCGCGGCGCCGGTGAGCATGCCGCCCTTCATGGCGGAGGTCATCACCAGCAGCAGCGCAAAGAAGCGTCCCAGGGACACGGTATCAAACAGCGTCACGCGCGACAGGGCCATCAGCGCACAGGAGGCCATGATCATCAGCGATACCCCGTGCTTGAGCTCCGCCGTCTCCGAAGCGCGCAGGGTGTTCGACAGCGCCTCGCGGAAGAAATAGGTGCCGCCGAAGGCCAGCGTCACCTCCAGAAACAGCTCCGCCGCAACCGGCAGCGCGCCGTTTTCCAGGGAGAAGCTGCCGAGAAAGCCCGTCAGCCCCATCACAAGCCCGGCCGCCGTGGGCATGAAATAGCTGTTTTTGTACATATCCAGCTCATGGAAGACAAAGGCCACCGTGTACACCAGTACCGAGGCCGCAATATAGCGAATGCCCCACTCCAGCCCACCGCTGATCAGATAACCCAGGGCGGCCCCCGTCAGGGCAAACACCCCGCTCAGTCCCGCACCCGAGCAGGCCACCATCGCCATGCCGAAGGGCGCCCCGTTATCCAGCACCCGCGCACAAGCCATCACCGCCCCCATCAGCGCATACAGCGCGCAGCGCGCGGCCATCAGCAGGCGCACATCCGCCTGCCCCGCCCGCAGCGCCGCCGTCGGCCCCTGTCTCCCAAAATTCAGATCCGTGCCCTCCTAAGTTTACATAAGGTAAGAATATAATAGTTATGTAATATGATGAAGGCGGTCGGACTGCGCTGTTGCTTCCTGGTTTTTCCCTGTGGGAAATTCCGGGGAATGAGAAAAAGAGAATGCCGCGCGCTGTATGATTTTTCTTGTCAGGCAGGCGGCGGCGTGTTAAAATACTTTGTCTTGTTTTGCAATCGCTTACCATTTTGGAGGTAGACATGAGCCTGATCAGAGATATCAATCTGGCCCCGTCGGGGGAAATGAAAATCAACTGGGTGCAGCGGAGCATGCCTGTGCTGCGCGGAATCGGGGAGGACTTTGCGAAGACCCGCCCCTTCGAGGGACTGAAGATCGCCCTGTCGGTGCATCTGGAGGCCAAGACTGCCTACCTCTGCCGCGTGCTGGAAATGGGCGGGGCGAAGATGTTTGTGACCGGCTCCAACCCCCTGTCCACCCAGGACGATGTGGCCGCCGCTTTGGTCAGCGGCGGGATGGAGGTTTTCGCCCGCTACGGCTGCGACATGGCCGAGTATGAGCAGTGCCTGTGCAAGGTGCTTGAGAGCGGGCCGAACATCATCATCGACGACGGCGGCGACCTGGTGCATCTGATGCACACGAAATACACCGACCTCATCCCCGGCGTCATCGGCGGCTGCGAGGAGACCACCACCGGCATCCACCGGCTGCGCATCATGGACCGGGAGGGGGCGCTGCGCTTCCCGATGGTCATGGTCAACGAGGCTGACTGCAAGCACATGTTTGATAACCGCTACGGCACCGGCCAATCCGTCTGGGACGGCATCAACCGCACCACGAACCTGATCGTTGCCGGCAAATACGTGGTCGTCTCCGGCTACGGCTGGTGCGGTAAGGGCGTGTCGCTCCGGGCCAAGGGTCTGGGCGCGAAGGTCATCGTGACCGAAACCGACCCCGTCCGGGCGCTGGAGGCCGTGATGGACGGCTACGAGGTCATGCCCATGCGCGAGGCCGCGAGAATCGGCGACATGTTCGTCACCGTCACCGGCTGCAGCGGCGTCATCACCGCCGAGCATTTTGAAACCATGAAGGACGGCGCCATCCTCACCAACGCCGGCCACTTCGACGTGGAGGTGGACATGGCGGGGCTGGAGAAGCTGGCTGTTAAAAAATACGACGCGCGGCATAATATTCAGGGCTACGTGCTGCCAAGCGGCAAAACCCTGTTCACCATCGCGGAGGGACGGCTTGTAAACCTTGCCGCGGGCGACGGACACCCGGCGGAGATCATGGACATGAGCTTTGCGGTGCAGGCGCTGTCCGCCGCGTACCTGGCCGAACACCGCGACAGCCTGCGTCCCGGCGTGATGAGCGTGCCGCGGGAGCTGGACGAGGCCGTGGCCCGGCGCAAGCTCAAGGCCATGCATGTGGAGATCGACAGTCTCTCCGGCGAGCAGGCAGCCTATATCGGCCTGTGATCACAGAAAAAATGCCCCGGAGGTGAGTCCCCTGGACGAAAAGGAAAAGGTACAGCCCGATGAAGCGCTGGACTATGACACGATTATTGAAAAGAAAACGGACGAGCTGACCGAGCTGCTCGACCGGCACGACATGAAAACGCTCCAGCGGCGCATGGAGGAGCTCAACGAATTCGACGTGGCGGAATTTCTGTCGGAGATCGACGACAATCGCATGCCGATGGTGTTCCGGCTTTTGTCCAAGGAGACCGCCGCCGATGTGTTCGCCAACTTCGAGGCGCCCGAGCAGGAACGGATCATCAACTCCATCACCGACTCGGAGCTGGCCGGGATTTTGGATGAGATGTATGTCGACGACACGGTCGACATCGTCGAGGAGCTGCCCGCCAACGTGGTCAAGCGCGTCATGCGCGCCACCACCCCACAGACCCGCAACCTCATCAACCAGTATCTGCACTACCCCGAAAACTCCGCCGGCAGCATCATGACCGCGGAGTTTGTGGATTTGAAAAAATACATGAGCGTCAAGGAATCGATCGCCCGCATCCGGCGCATCGGGGAAGACAAGGAGACCATTTACGTCTGCTTTGTCATCTCCGCCGACCGGAAGCTGGAGGGCATCGTAACGGTCAAGGATCTGCTGCTGGCCGATGACGACACGGTCATCGAAGACCTCATGGAGCGTAATGTCATCTTTGCCTCCACCACAGAGGACCAGGAGAGCGTGTCCGAGAAGTTCTCCGACTACGACCTGATGGCGCTGCCGGTCGTGGACACCGAGGGCCGTCTGGTCGGCATCGTCACCGTCGACGATGTCATCGACGTCATGGAGCAGGAGGCCACCGAGGACATCGAGAAGATGGCCGGTATGCTCCCCTCGGAGAAGCCCTACTCCCGCACGCCGATCCTGGAGATTTGGAAAAACCGCCTCCCGTGGCTGATGTTCCTGATGCTCTCGGCCACCTTCACCAGCATGATCCTCACAAGCTTCGAGGATATGCTCGCCGTGCAGGCGGGGCTGGTGGCCTTTATCCCCATGCTGATGGGTACCGGCGGCAACTCCGGCGCCCAGGCCTCCACCGCCGTCATCCGCGCCCTCTCGCTGAGCGACATTGAGCCCGGGGACGTGTTCATGGTCATCTGGAAGGAGCTGCGCGTGGCGCTGCTGTGCGGTCTGGCGCTGGCGGCGGTGAACTTCGGGAAAATGCTGCTTCTGGACGGACTGATCCTGCACAACAGCGCGGTCACCGTTTCTGTGGCCGCCACGGTCAGCCTCTCCATCGTGTTCATTGTCCTGTTTGCCAAGGTGGTCGGCTCGACCCTGCCCATCGTTGCCGAGAAGCTCGGCGTCGACCCCGCGGTCATGGCAAATCCGCTCATCTCCACCGTTACCGACGCCGTGTCGCTGCTGATCTACATCTACGCGGCCAAGCTGATTTTGCACATTTAAGGGGTTCGTATGGATTATTCTGCTTTATTTCAGATGATTTTCGTCTTCGTTTTCCTGATAGGCGTCGGCTTCTTCGGCGCCCGCCGCGGGATCTTCGGCGCGGTCTTCTCCAAGGCGGCAAGCTTCCTGATCCTGCATATCTTTCTGCTGGCCTCGGTGATCAACTCCATCTGCGCAAACACCGGGCGGGTCTCCAAGGGTGATCTCGGACACATTCTGCTGATCATCTCGCTGTCGCTGGCCCTGTGCTATGCGATCGCCTGGGCCAGCTTCCGCCTGATCGGAAAGCGCTTTGACGATCCCGCGCCGGCGGAGCTGTCGGTGGCCGTGTTGAACACGCTGATGTTCGGCCTGCCGGTGGTGCAGGAGGCCTATGGCTCCACCGCGGTGATGTACACGGGTTTAAGCTCGGTCGCCTTCTACGCCCTACTCTACACCTACGGCACCTGGCGGCTCAGCGCGGGCGGTCCCGACGGCGGGCATTTCCGCCTGAAGGACATGCTGACCCCCTGCTTTATCGGCACCTTTGTGGCGCTGTTCCTCTTCATCTTTGAGATCCCGCTCCCCGGCGCGGTGAAGAAGCTGCTCGACACCACTTCGGCGGTCACGCTCCCCATGTCCATGATCGTCATCGGCGTCACGCTCGGCTCGGAGGATCTGGCCGCCGCGTTTAAGGATAAAGGCGTTTATCTGGTCTGCCTGATCCGGCTGGTCATTTCACCGGTACTGGTGTGGGCGATTTTGCGGTTTTTGACCGCCGATCCCCTTTTGCTGCGCACGGCGGTGGTGCTGGCCGGTTGTCCCACGGGCGTCATCGTGCCCATTGTCTCCATGCAGTACGGACACGATGCCACCTTTGCCTCCAATTGCGTGGTCGCCACCACGGTGCTGGCGCTGGTCACCGTGCCGGTAATGCTGTTTATCATGGGATAGGAGGTTCGTATGCACATTCCAAGCGGGGCAAGCCAAACCGTCGACGTGCTGGATTTTGAAACGGCCCTCGCCCTCTCCGGTCAGGAGGACAGCTACGACCGGACGCGCTGGCTGTACGTGCCGGACTTTTATACAGAATACCGTTACATACTCGGCACCCGGGGCGTCAATCCCCTGATCTGCATCGGCATCAACCCCTCCACGGCCGAGCCCGACAACCTGGACAACACGCTCAAATCCGTCTCACGCATCGCCGCGGGAAACGGCTTTGACAGCTGGATCATGTTCAACGTCTATGCCCAGCGGGCTACAAATCCCGACGACATGGACCGCACGCTGAACATGCGCCTTCACGAGGCAAACATGGCGGCCTTCCGCTATATTCTCTCCCACGTGGGTGAGGGGGTCTCCCCCGCGGTGTGGGCGGCCTGGGGGACCATCATCGAAAAGCGCCCCTACCTGAAAGACTGCGTGCGGGACATGGTCGACCTCGGCAAGGAACACGGCGCCCATTGGCTCTGCGCCGGAAAACGCTCGGCCAAGGGACACCCGCACCATCCGCTGTATCTGCGCAAGGACGAGAAAACCACGCTCTTTGACATTGAGGGCTATCTGAACACGCTATGAAGAACACACGCGAGGCCATTGAAGCCTACATTCCCTATAACGAGCAGGAGGCGCGCGATCAGGCCGTCATCCTGGATTTTCTGGACAGGAACCCCGACGCATACGAACGCTCCAATCTGCTTGCCCACATGACGGCCTCGGCCTGGGTGGTCAACGCCGGGCGCGACAAGGTGCTGATGGTCTACCATAAGCTCTACGACTCCTGGGCATGGACAGGCGGACACGCCGACGGCGAGGAGGATCTGGCCGCGGCTGCCCTGCGCGAGGTACAAGAGGAAACCGGCGTTTCTTCCGCGCGGCTCGTCAGCGAGGACATCTATTCGCTGGAGATACTCACCGTCGACGGGCACGAAAAGCGCGGCGCTTATGTGCCGAGCCATCTGCACATGAACGTGACCTATCTCATCGAGGCCGACGAAGACGATCCGCTCACCGTCTGCGAGGCGGAAAACAGCGGCGTGCAGTGGTTTACGCCGGACGAGGCGCTGAAGGCCTCCACCGAGCCGTGGTTCGTGGAGCGGATTTACAAAAAGCTCAACGAGAAGCTGGCGCTTTATCAGCGGTAAGAAGCCCGCCTGCTATTGAACAAAATCGAATCTGTAACGTCTAATACTCTTTTTCAATAAAAAGTAGACACTTTTTATTGAAAAGGCGCCGCTTGATGCGTCGCCCATCTGCGCGAAAGCGCAGATGACGTCTCATACAGTTTCCGACGCGCTTACGCGCTATTCCAAGTAGACGTTGTCTACTTTTAATGGGAAACTAGTATAACCAGGCGGGTCCCCCGTGATCCGCCTGGTTTTTTCAGCGCCGGTTAAAAGATGCAAAATAGTTACAAAAATACACAAATTGGCAGCGTGTATT
>JAFTGE010000092.1 GCA_017458085.1 Oscillospiraceae bacterium | reverse complement strand
TTCGTCTCATGAGAGGCTTATTTCTTTTTAAATACAAAGAGCTTGCTCAGCACATAGTTGCCGACGACGACCACCACGCCGACGACGATGGTGGAGACGTACACATTTACATGCAGCACGTTGACCATGAGCAGATTCAGCACCCAGCCCAAAACCCAGGTAGCCACTCTGGAGCCAACGAACTGGATAAACTCTGCGAAAATCTTGGGGTTTTTACTCTGGAACACCCACCGCCGGTTGAGGGGATAGGCGAAGAGAATACCCGAGACGTTCTCCACCAGCGACAGCACGGAATTCTGCGCAAGGGTCGGCAGCGCGGGGGAGCCGAAAACGAGAATGTTCCACAGGAATTTGCAGCCCCAGGCAACCACGGTGGTCAATCCGCCGACGATCACGTAGACGATCAGTTCGCGGTACTTGATACACAGCGCCTTGATTTTTTCGATCATTTTGTATCCTCCCTGCCGCAGATGGTAGAAATGATATAGCGCGGGCGGCCCTTGATCTCGTCATAGATTCGGGCCAGGTAGTAGCCGATGATGCCCAGGGAGATCATCAGCATGCTGCCGATGAACAGCAGCAGCAGGATCACGGTTGTAAAGCCGCCGAGGGCGACGCCCATGATCTTCTGCACCAGGGAGATGATCCCGAACACCAGCGCCACGGCCAGCGTCACAAAGCCGAGCACCGTCACGATATGCAGCGGGGCGGAGGAGAAGGAGGAGATGTTGGTGATGGCGTATTTGATCAGCGCCTTGGTCGACCATTTGCTCTCGCCCGCGGTGCGCTCCTGCACACAGTAGGAGACCTCCGTTTTTTTATAGCCGACCCAGAAGGACAGGGCGCGGAAGAAGACATTGCGTTCGGGCAGGCTGTTGAGCGTGTCGACCACCTTGCGGTCGAGAAGCTTAAAGTCCGAGGAGGAAGCCATATCCATCCCGGTGGCCTTGCTGATCAGGCTGTAAAAGCTGTTGGCGGCGAACTTGTGAAAGCCGCTCTCCTCGCCGCGGTCGGCCTTGATGCCCTCGACCACCTCGTAGCCCTGCTCCCAGAGCCGGTACATCTCCACGATTTTCTCCGGCGGATGCTGCAGGTCGCAGTCGATGACCACGCAGCAGTCTCCCTTTGCGGTCTCAAGGCCGGCGAACATGGCCGATTCCTTGCCGAAATTGCGGCTGAAATGCACGCCGACCACGTGGGGATCGTCGGCAGCGCAGCGGGTGATTTCGGCCCAGGTGCCGTCCTTCGAGCCGTCGTCCACAAACAGCAGCTCGTAATCGATCCCGGCGCCGCCGAGGATTTCGGCCATGCGCGCGGTGGCGACGGCGATCATTTTTTCCTCATTGTATGAGGGGAGAATGACAGATAACAAGGGAACTCCCTCCTATTTGGAAATCAGGTAGGTGGTGGACAGACCGGTTTCAAACAGAAATTCAGCCCGGTCGTAATCGGTTTCCTCGGCAATGCGCGTCAGGATCTCCTGTGCGTCGTAGCCGCTGGACCAGAAGGTGCTGATATCGATGTAGACGACGGCCTCGTCGGCGTCGCCCACATAGCGGAGCATGCCGTCAAGGCTCTTGTCATCGGTGACATAAAACTCATCGAAGGCCAATAGCTGCAGCAGATCCTCTGTGATCGCCTCGAAGTAGTTGTCGCTGAAGAAAACGCAGGGGTCCTCGGAATGCTCGGCCAACAGGGCGTCATACTCCGCGTACTCGGGGTAGAGATAAGCCGGCGGGTCGCTGCGGGCTTCCCAGAGGGCGAGGGCCGCGACACAGGCCAGCACCAGCGCCTTGACCGCGTCCGCACGCGGCAGCCGGTCCACCCTGCCCTCCAGAAGGTAGAGCAGGAAACTTGCCGCCAGGACAAAAAGAGGGATCAGATTATAGATGTAACGCGCTTCGTCGACGGGGGAAATGACCGACACCAGCAGGAAGGCGACAAAGGCCGGAACAAGGAACACCAGCCAATCAAGCGCAAAGCGCCCTTCCCGGCAGGCGGCGATAAAGCCCCTGGCGCGCACGATCAGCAGCACCGCCGCGGCCATCGCGGTGAGGATCGCGGCCTTGAGCCCATGCCGTGCCGCGCCCCAGAACACCTGTAGCCGCGCGGGGTACTGGGCGAAGTTTCTGAGATTGTCCAGCGCGTTCTCCCCGGAGACAAGCTGGCCGGAGAACAGATGCCGGAGGCTGGCCGGAAAGACCGCCAGCAGCGCCAGCGCGCCGATCAGCGCACAGGGCACAAACCACGCAAGCGCCTTGTATTCCTTCTTGACCAGCGCCCAGATGACGTAGGCCGCGCAGAGGAAGAAGGCATAGAACACGAAATAGTATTGCGTCAAAAGACCCGCCAGCAGGGTCAGCCCGATGAATACGCAGCTGCTGCGGCGAAACGCATGCATCAGGCGGGCGATGAACCAGGCCAGCACCAGCGTCAAAAGCGTCAAAAGCACATACATCCGGATCATCAGCATCGTGGACAGGCCGATCTGACTCAGCCCGTAGAGCACTGCCGCGGCGCAGCCGTTTTGCCAGCTGCCGCCCAGCTCCAGCACCAGCTTGTAAAGCATCACGAGGCACAGCATGTAGATGATCCAATCCAGCACCAGGCCCGTCCACTTCGAGAAGCTGCCGCGGGCCAGGGTGGAGGCGATATTGAACAGCCAGTAGTACAGCGGCGGATGCACGTCGTTGACCTGGTTGTAGTAGACAGAGGCGAAGTCAAAGCCCTCGTCTCCCATGACGCTGACATAGTCCAGCAGCTCCTCACGGGTGAAGATCTTGCCGACCATGTCGCCGTCCTTGATGTCGCTGAGGAAGGGGGCGTAGCTGCTGTTGGACAGGCCGTATGTATAGATCTCGTCGATGAACATGCCCTGCTTGCGGCAGGAAAACAGCAGGCACACCGCGCTGACCAGCAGAAATACCAGCACCAGGGCCAGGGCCTTTTGTGTTTTGACTTTCATCCGCGATCCTCCAACATAAGACTGACTGTGACATTATATCCCCAACGGGGGGGCTGCGCAAGGTTTTTCGGCTTATTCCTCCGGGGTCGCGGTGGCGTCGCGTTCGGCGGCGCTGACGATATCGTCAAAGGCGCTGATGTCGCCGTCCAGACTGCTCTCGCTCTCGACGGAGACGCTGTCCTTCATGCTCTGAATCTGCGCCTGCTTGTCCTGAATGCCGGCGGCGAGCTTGCGCGCCTGCTCGAACAGCGGGGCGAAGTAACCCTCGGGCGCGTCCTTGGCCTGCTCGTAGTAGAGGCGGCCGATCTCGGTGTAAACGCGGCTGAGCTCCTCATGGTCGCGGTTGACGGCGAGGGTGAGCTTTGCGATCTGGCCGTAGGCCTTGGCGCGGTTGGTTCCCTGGGCGTACACGTCCACGACGCCGCTGTCCTTCACCTTGCCCATGAGATTGGAAAAGGTGCCGCTGATCAATTCCTTATAATCCGCCATGTTCATTTTCCTCCGTTTGTGTAGATTCCTCCGGCGGTAAAATCACCGCCGGGGCGTTGACGCAGTTGTAATAGAGATCTTCCTCCCGATACCCCTTCCGGTGCCTGGCGATCAGGATGACCGCCGCGGCGATGACCAGCGCGGCCGACAGCGCCTGGGAGACCCGTATGCCGGTGGAGCCGATGTACAGACTGTCGGTGCGCAGTCCCTCGATCCAGAAGCGGCCGATGCCGTAGAGCAGGAAGTAGAGGGTGATGCACTGCCCGTCGAATTTCCGTCTGCCGCGCTTTTCAAAGCGGATCAGAAACAGCAGCACGCCCAGGTTCCAGAGACTTTCGTATAAGAAGGTGGGATGGACGTAGACGGTGGTGCCGTCGGGAGCGGTCAGACACATACGGCAGAAGATTTCCGTCTCGGCGCCGAAGGCCTCCCGGTTCATAAAATTCCCCCAGCGGCCGATGATCTGCCCGATCAGCAGCCCGTAGCACAGGCAGTCGAGCAGCGCGGGGACGGGGATTTTCTTGCGCCGCGCCACCAGGCACACCACAAGCATCCCCGCGATCACCCCGCCGTAGATGGCCAGGCCGCCGTTCCAAACGGCGAAAAACTCGTCCATATGCTGCAAATAGTAATCCAGCCGAAACAGCACGTAGTAGAGCCGCGCCCCCAGAATGGAGCAGGGGATCAGCCACAGCACCACATCGTAGACGTCGTCCTCCTTCAGCCCAAAGCGGGGTGCGCGTTTGGCACAGTAGAGGATGCCCAGAATGAAGCCCAGGCCGATCAGCACGCCGTAGAAGTAGATGGGCCGTCCAAAGAGCGTGAAGTAGGAGGGGGGATTGAGCGTCAGATTCCCCAGCATGGGGAAGGAGATGACCGATTCGCGTTGTATGGTTTCCAGCATGATTCAGACCTTCTTCGGTTCGATGACGGACAGGGCCATCCGCTCTGCCGTCAGATTCTCCGCCACAAAGCGGCGGCAGTCGTCTATGCTCACGCTCTCCAGCAGCCGGAAGGCGTCCAGGGCGCAGTAGCCCTCGAACACGCCCGAGGCCAGCGACACGCACACATTGTCGAAGTCCTCCAGTCCTCTCAGCCTTGCGCCCAGGGAGGCGCGCCTGGCGCGGGAGAACAGCCCCTCGTCAAAGCCCTCTCCGGCAATGCGTTGGCATTCCTTGATAAACTCTGCCAGGACCTTGTCCGGGTCCTTGCTTTCCCCGCCGACGATCACCGTGACCGTTCCGGCGGAGGAGTCGACCTCGTAGTCAAAATCCATGTTCAGGGTCCCGTCGGCATAGAGGCGCGTGAAAAACGGCGAGGAGACGCCGCACAGCATCCTGAGGGCCAGCGTCGCGGTCAGCCGCTGGCGCAGGGCGTCCTCCCCGGTCAGCCCCGGCTGGAGCTTGACGCCGATGAGAAACTGCGGCGCGGAGACCTCCATGGCGACCCGGAATTCCTTCCCCACGGGCAGGATGCCCTCCGCCGCGCCGAAGTCCGCCGTGGGCACCGAGGCGCGCTCCGTTGGCAGGCATTCCGCGGCAATGCGCTCGATCTCGGCGGGATCGACGTCACCCTCCACGCACAGCACCATGTTGGACGGCGCGTAGAACACCCGGTGACAGTCGTACAGGGTCTGGGCCGTGATTTCGGCGATGCTCTCCACCGTCCCGGCCACCTGGTCGCGGATGGGATGGTGGTCGTACAGCAGCCGCAACAGGTTATAATAGATGGCCATGCCGGGGTTATCCTCTCCCATGCGGATCTCCTGCGCGATGATGCCCTGCTCCTTGGCCACGGTCTCGTCGGTGAAGTAGGGGGTGGACACAAAGTGCAGCAGCATCCGCAGGTTTTCCTCAAAGCCCTCCGTGCACTGGAAGTAGTAGCAGGTCATGCCGGAGGAGGTAAAGGCGTTGGGGTCGGCGCCGTTTGCCGAGAGAATGTTCAGCGCGTTGTCGCCGTTTGGCAGGTCGAACATCTTGTGCTCTAAATAGTGGGCCACGCCCGCCGGGGTGTCAAGCTGCCGCCCGTCGACGGTAAAGCGCCGGTGCGCCCCGCCGTAGTTGGTGGCAAAGGCGGCGTAGCAGGTGGCAAAGTCCTTCTTCGGTACTACGCGCAGCTCCAACCCATTGGGGAGTGTGGCGGTATAAAGCTGTTCGCCGATGGCCGAATAATCAATCCTCTGCATCGTCGTCCTCCTCTTGCGCCTCCTCGTTTCCGCGCAGGAAATAAATCAGGTCCAGCTCCACGCTTTTTGCGATCTCCATGACATCTTCCTTCGTCACGTCCTCGACCAGCGCGGCCAGCTCCAGCGGGCCGTAGTCCTCTCCGTCCAGCGCCTGGCTGAGCCAGTAGCCCTCCAGGTCGCCTTGGCTGTCCATCATCCCGCGCAGATCTGAGGCCACGCCCCGCTTGGCCCAGGCGAGCTCCTCGTCCGAGATCTCGCCTGCGCGCACCTTGTCAAGCTGTGCAAGGATCTCACGCTTCGCGGCCTCATAGTTTTCAAACTCGATCCCCGAGGAGACGAGCATCAGCCCCTTGCGCCGCACAATGGCGGAGCTGGCATAGTAGCACAGGGACAGCTTTTCCCGCACGTTCAGGAAAAGCTTGGAGGTTGCGCCGCTGCCGTAAACCGCGTTAAAGACGTGGATAGCGGGCACATTCGGCTCCTCCATGCATTCGCCCAGCCGAAAGCCCATCACAAGCTTGCCCTGGGTCACGTCCATGCGCTCCTCCACATAGCGCACCTGATCCTCCACCGCGTTCATGCGCACGTCGGTGCCGATGTCGTAGTTGATCTCGCCGCGGGGCATACCGGTCAGGGCCTCGCGGAAGGCGGCGGCTACCTGCTTTTCGCCGGCCTTGCCGCAGTAGAACAGCTCCACCGGGGCCGTGCGGACAAGCTCCCGGTAATGACGCGTGAGCTTTTTATAGTGGATGGACGCGCAGCTGTCCTCATCGCCGAAGCGGGAGACAGCAAAATCCTCGTAGCAGCACATCTCCTCGATGCAGCGCTGCATGGCGTAGCTGCGCTTTTCGTTGACGCGGCTGCGGATCAGATCAAGCAGCTTGTCGCGCTCGCTGTCCACATACTGGGGCAGCAGCAGGCCGCCCCGCGTGTTCGGGCTCAGCAGCAGCTCCGCCATCAGTCCCGTCACCTCGCCCAGCAGCGCCTGCCCGCCGGGAATATACTCCGGCTCCGGGAAGCTCGCGAAAAAGCCGAGGCACTGGATCTCACCCACGCGGCGCACCACCGGCTCAATGGCCGTGCCGTACAGCTCGTCGAGCCGTCTTGACAGCTGCTCCATATCGCCGTAGCGGGTGGTGCCGCGGCGCAGCACCTGGGGGATCAGCGCGTTCATGGCGGCGTTCTCCCGCGTCAGCTGCGTCAGCAGATTGACGCTCATGCAGGCGGTTTTGAATTTGTCGGAGCGCAGATGGCTCAGATACACGCCGGGCAGCAGCTCGGATCGGGAATAGTCCATGGGGCACCTCCGTGTCGATTTCTTTTCTAATTTAAAAAGTATAGCACTTCCGGGCAAAAAAAGATAGTATGAAATGTAAACGATGGGTATTTTACCCATCGTTTACGTTTATATGGCGCCGCCGTCGTAGGGCTTCCCGTCGACCTCCACGCTGTCGCCGTGAAAGACAATGCGGTGCGGCTCGCCGGAGGGCGCCTTCCAATGCACCGTGCAGCCGGGGAAGCCCCGCGGCAGCCGCGGCGTGATCGTCAGCCTCCCGTCTTTCAACCGCAGGCCCAGCAGATCCTGTGCCACCACCGAGAAGTACCATCCGGCCGAGCCGGTGTACCAGGTCCAGCCGGCCTGTCCCTCCCGGTCCCTGGCGGCGGTCACGTCTGCGGGCAGCACAAAGGGCTCGGCCTCGTAGCGCGCGGGATCGTGGTTTTCCGGCAGCAGCATGCGCAGCAGCGTCCAGCCCTCCTCTCGCCGCCCGGCGTGCAGCAGCGCGCGGGCAAGCCACACGGCGGCGTGGGTGTACTGCCCGCCGTTTTCCCGGTAGCCCGGGCCGTAGCCGCTGATATAACCGGGGCTGTCCTCGGCGGTATACGGCGGGTCGAGCAGACGCACGACGCTGTGCTCCCGGTCGACCAGGCGCTCCATCGCGCTGGAGAGAGCCGCGTCAACATGCGCGGGGTCGGCCCAGGGACAGAAGGCCGCCCAGCTTTGCGCAATGGAATCGAGGCGCTTGTCTCCTGCGCTGCGCCCGTCGGCAAACCAGGCCCGGGGATAAAAGCGTCCGTTGAAGCAGGCATCGGCGGCGCGGCCCACCTTTTCCGCCAATGCCCGGCAGGTGTCGCCGCGGCTGTCGCCGAGACGGTCGAGAAGATCGGCAAAGCGTCCGGCGCAAACCGATAAGAACCAGCCCATCCAAAGGCTCTCCCCGCCGAGGCGGTCAAGCCCGTCGTTCCAGTCGCCGCTGCCCATGAGCGGCAGCCCGTGCTTGCCGAAGCCCCGCGCCACGCAGCGGTCAATGGCTGCCGCCGCGTGCTCCAGCACGGTGGCTTTGGCGGCGGTCGGCGCCGGAGTCTCGTAGCGGTCGCGCTCCTGTTCTTCCAGGGGCGGGGAGAAGACGAACGACTCCTCCTGACGGCAGAGCGCCGTATCCCCGGTGGCCTCCACATAGGCGCACAGCGCCCAGGGCAGCCACAGCAGATCGTCGGCGCAGCGGGTGCGGACGCCCTTGTCTCCCTCCGGCAGGGCGTGCCACCAGTGCATCACGTCACCCTCGGCGTATTGATGGCGGCAGCACAGCAGGATCTGCGCGCGGGTGTAGGCGGGATCGAGCAGCAGGAGGTTGACGCTGTCCTGCAGCTGATCGCGAAAGCCGACGGCTCCGCCGCACTGGTACAGGCTGCTGCGCGCCAGCATCCGGCAGGCGAGCGTCTGGTACAGCGCCCACCCGTTCATATAGTGCCCCAGCGGCTTGTCGCCGCCATCGAGCCGGAAGCGCCCCATCAGCGCGCGCCAGTTGGTCTTCGTTTCTTTTAAAAGGGCGTCGGCATTCTCCGGCCGCAACAGCGCTTCCAGCTCGTGCGCCTCGCAGCACCCGGCGGCGAGAACGGTGGTCTGTGCCGCGGTAAAGGCCATGCGCATGGCCGCGGGGGAAAAGCTCGTTTCAAGCCTGCCGGGGACGGAGGCGCCCAGCAGCAGCCGGGTGTCCGGCCAGGCGCCGTCGCGGTTGATCAGCGCGGCGAAGGCCCCGGCTTCCTCAATGGAGATCGCGGCGGCGCGGGGGTCCGCCTCCCAAACCAGCGGCAGTCCCTCCGCCCCACGGATCAGCAGCAGCCGCGCATCGGCTCCGGGCGGAATGAAGAGCATGCTCTCCACCTCCCGCCCTGCGATGACTCTTTTCCAACAGGCGACGCCGGGCAAATAGTTTACATAACATTTTTCGCTGCCGTCTGCAAAGAGGCTGACCGCTTCTCCGTCAAGCAGGGCGTAGATGCGTTCCGGACCGAAGGTGGAGCGGATGTCTGACGGAGGGGGGATCAGCGCCTGTTCCCGGGCGTTGTGCAGCCAGAGCCCGGCGGGGCCGCCTTCAGATACAGCGGCGGACAGGCGGCCATTGGTCAAAACGTGCTGCCAGATGCGCGGGGGAAGGGGCGGACAGGTAAAACGGAAATATCCGCCGCTCCAGCCGAAAGCGGGCACCTCTTTTCCGCGGACGGAAGCTTTGAGCGCGGAGGAGAGGGGCGGGAGACTCGCGGGCGGGTCTCCCACAAAACAGGCCGAGCGGCTGCGCACAGGATCGGCGGCTTCCAGGGGCGCAAAGAACACCCCGCCCGGAGAGCCGACCAGGGCTTCCAGCCCGACCTTGGCCAGCAGCGCCGAGAGGCGGCGGAAGGAGGGACGGTGGTATTCGCCCTCTTCGTCGCTGAGGAAAACCAGATCCGCATCAAGGCCGCAGCATTTGAGCAGGCAGAAGGCCAGAAGGAGGGCCTCGCTTTCGGACGCGTCGGCCCGGCAGCAGAGAATGGGGCGGTCGCCGGAGATGCCCCAGCGCCACAGCTCCCGGCGGGCCGCGGCGCAGGAAAGCCTGTTTTCCCACAGGGGCAGCACCAGCGACATGGCCCGGTCCACATCCTTTTCGCTTAAAGACAGGCGGGCGGACGCGGCGGCAACCATGCCGCCGCCCGCGGGGTGCTCGTTGGCAAGCAGGCGTTTTGCGGCGGAGAGCGCCTCTGCCGCGCTGCTGCCAAGGCAGAGGGCAAAGCGCGCCGTGCCGGTGCCGCCGCGCAGCGGCAGATTGCAGCGGGCCTGCACCAGCGGCTCGGAGAGTGCCCCGAGACCGCCGGCGGCCTCTGCGTCAAAACAGACCGACTCGCTGCAGGCAAGGCAGAGAAAGCGATCGGCACTGCCGGACTTGGACAGGCGGCGCAGCAGCAGCGCTCCGTCGCGCAGCTCGGCCGTCAGCCCTAGCTTCCAGTAGGCGGGGTGACTGTTCCAGTCGACCGGGCGGGCGAGGATGGGCCGGAAGCTCAGCGACAGCGGGACGCTCTGCCTTGCCCCCTCCGCTTCCAAAGCGATCAGCTCACCCAGTTCACCCTGGGCGCACTGGCGGACAACACGAAGACGAACGCTTCCGCACAGATAAGTGAAAACACACTGTTCTTCCCCGAAATCCCAGGCGGCAGGGACTGCCAGAGGATTTCCGTCCAGCCGCAGAGAGAGGCCGGAGTCGCCGCCCTCGGCGCGGTAGACGCAGGTTTCGCCCAAGGTGGCCATGCTTTGCCCGTCATTTTTCAGGCGCAGGCTATAGACGCCATTGGACAGGAGCGCCGCGCGGGGCGCTGTGTCCTCCGCACCGCCCTGCCGATGCCAGGGGGTGCGGCTGAGCTTTAAGGGACGCTCCGGCACATGCGCGGTATCCCGGCGGATGACTGCGCCGCTGTCAGGCAGCTTCTCCTGCAAAAGCAGGGTATAGGCCGCCATGTCGGGCGCGGAGAGAAAGAGCCGCTGCACGCTGCCGTCCTCCAGGGCGTTGAGCGCGGAGAGGATACTCATGCTGATATGGTGGACCATAAAGCAGGGGACCGGCTCCCCGTCGGGGCGGGAGCAGCGATCGGGCGTGAAGTCCAGCGCCTCCAGATAGCCCCAGCGTCCATAGGCCCCCATGGATTTGAGCAGGCGCAGATTTTTTGCCGCCGCGTTGGGGTCCACAGCCAGAGCCAAAAAGCTGGAATAAGGGGAAATGACCATGTCGCGCTCCTGACCGCGCTTGAGGGCCAGCGCCGGGCAGCCGTGGGCCTTGTAGCGGTAGTTCATCTGCGCGTCGAGGGAGTAAAAGGCGCTCTCGGAAATGCCCCAGGGTTTGCCCGGAAAGCGGCGGCGCTTTTGCACATACAGGCAGAAGCGGGCGCTTTCATACAGGAGACTCGATCGGTACAGGGGCAGAAACAGCGCCGGCATGAGGTATTCAAACATCGTACCTGTCCAGCTGGCCAGACCACGATAGCCGTCCTTTTGCAGCTGGGCCCGGCTCAGCCGCCGCCAATGCTTGAGCGGCACATCGCCGCGGGCGACGGCAAGGTAGCTGGTCAGCATGGCTTCGCTAGCCATCAGGTCGTACCAGCCGCCGGTGCCGCGTTCGGTCTCGGCGTCGTAGCAGATATAGAAAAGCTCCCGCCGCCGGTCAAAAAGCGGGGAAAAGTCCATGGCGTCAATGAGCGCTGTCAGCCGATCGACGAGGGGGAAGGCGCCCCAGCGCTCCAACGCGGAGCGGGTGGCAAGCAGTCCCGCGCAGAGATTGCCGCAGTCGACGGTTGACAGATAGTGCGGCGGCAAGGGGGAGAGCGTGCGGGTGTCATACCAGTTATAGAAATGGCCGCGGTGCCGCTCCATACGTTCAAGGGTGTCGGTCATACGGCGGATATATTCCAGGGCCTCCCGACGCTCGATCATGCCGTTATCACCCAGCGCGGCTGCGGCGGCCAGGGCAAGGCCGATGTTGGTGGGGGAGGTGCGGTGCGCCGCGCCCACGGGCGGCTGCTGCTGGAAGTTATCGGGAGGGAGGAAATGATCCTCCGGGCCGGAAAGCTCCCGGAGATAGCCCCAGCTGTCCAGCACGGCGGTATAGAGCAGATCCCGGTCACGCACAGAGAGGCTCTGCTCCTTCGCGGCGGGCAAGGCCAGCGCTGCGGCCGCCGCCGGGGACAAAAGCCACATCAGCCCCGCGGCCTTTCCGATCACCACGGGGGAGAAGGCCGTCAGCAGCACGCCCAAAACGACCGCCGGCCACATGGCCCGCACATGCTCCGACAGCGCCGCCGTTCCGCCGGACTGGGCAAAGGTCTGCCACTGTAAAAGCCGCTTGTGGCTGACGCACAGCCGCCAGAGGGCGGTGACGATGGCGGTGAGGCAGATCCACGCCTCATAGGGCAGCAGCCACAGGCGCATAAAGCTGCGCACGATGGAACCGCCCAGACCCGTCAGCAGCCGCGTGTAGCGCCGCAGCCGCCGATCCTCCCGCCGAGGACGGTGCTGACAGAGGGTGAGCAGCAGACTTTGCAGCAGGGCAAGCAGCGCCGCCCAAGCCGCCACGGCCAGCCGCGGCCAGGTGGGGAAGAAGCCGAACAACAGGGCAAAAAGCGTCATCGGGGCCAGCAGGCTCAGGCGCAGATTATCCAGCAGGCGGAAACGGTCGACGGCGGAAAGCTCCGGAGCAAAGATCCAGCGGGCGTTCTGCCAGTCGCCGCGGATCCAGCGGTGCTGCCGTTTATAATAGACCAGAGGGAGCGCGGGGAAGGCGTCGGAGAAGGCTGCGTCACCCATATAAGCGCCGCGGAGGTAGGCGCCCTCCAGCGCATCGTGGGACAAGACCCGGCCGCCCGGAAGGCGCTCGGAGACGTCCAGCAGCAGCCGCGCGTCCAAGATGCCCTTTCCCGCGAAGCCGCCGCAGTCAAAGGCGTCCATATACAGCTCCGCGCTCAGCCCGCCGTAGGGATCGCTGCCGCCGGGTCCGGCGAAGATCAGGGAAAAGTCCGTGGCCGTGGCGCTTTCCAGCTCGGTTTCCATGCGGGGATGGATGATGGCGTGGCCTGCGCGGACCACGCCCCGGCTGTCGGTCACGGGGCGGTTTAAGGGGTGCAGCGCCGCGCCGATGAGCATGCCCAGCGCACCGGGGTAGACGCGGGTGTCTGCGTCCAGGGTGAGAATAAAGCGTGTGCCGCGGAGCGCCGCCTCGTCGCCGGTGACCGTGAGGGCGGAAGGCTCTCCGCACAGGAGCTTTGCCAGCTCCGTCAGAGCACCGCGCTTTCGCTCGTGGGCGCTGTAGCCCTCCCCATCAAAGACACGGGGACGGGTGAAAAGATAAAAGCCGCCGCCGTATTTTTCGTTCAGCTGCTCCACGGCTTGCCGGGCCTCGGCCAGCAGCGCCGCGTCAGCGGGCGTGGTTTTTGACGAGGCGGCGGGCAGATCGGCCAGCAGCCCGAAGCTGAGCTGCTGACCTTCCCGACGGCTCAGGAGGCGCAGCTCCTCCAGCTTTTCCGCCCGGCAGCAGCCGAGCAGCACAGAAATGACACACAGGGTCTTTCCCTCCGGGGGCACGCCCTCGCTCATATCCAGCCGGGGCAGAGGCCGGGGCTTGCACAGGCGCAGCAGCAGAAAGTCCGCAAAGCCTTTGACCAGCGACCAGACCGGCACCAGAAGCAGCAGCGCTGCCCGTCCGTCGGCAAAGTGAAGCCCGATCCAGACGCTCAGCAGCGCGGTCGACAGGGCGATGACGGCGATGTAGAGGGCGCCGCCGACGGGCCGCGGGGGAGAAAGCAGCAGAAAACCGATGTGCCGGTGCTCCTGCCTGGCACGGGTCAGAAGCTGCCGAGCCAGGGTTTGCTCCTCGACACCGGCCTTCTCCGCCATGCGTTGGAGCTTCTGGCGGTAGACATCCCGGGTGACGGCGTCCATGCGGGGATAGTCGCCGCTGGGGTCCTGGGCAAGAATGGCACCGGGGATATCCGCGCGTTCGAGCACGGACTCCATGTCCATGTCCCCGATCAGCCGCAGAGAACCGAAGAGAGACGCCATGGCAGCGGTCTGACTGTCGGGATCGGCGGCGGAGAGCAGACTGCGGCACTGACCGGCGATGGCCTCCAGCACGACCGCACGCAGGGCGGCGGGGAACAGCATCAGCTCCTGCCGCTGCAGGATGGTGACGGATTGGAAACCGGCGAGGAAGATGTCACAGCGGGCCTTGGTGAGCTTCCCGTTGCCTGCCTGCAGCAGCGCCTGGCACAGCTCCATGACCAGCAGCCGACTCCGGCACCGGCGCTGGGAACCGCATTCCCGCAGAGCGCGCAGCACAGCGGGGTACTCCCGCTGGAGCATGTAGCGGTTATCCAGCAGCCATTCACAGGCGGCGGGCAGACTGGAGGCGTCGCCGTAGCGCCGCTGAATGAGACTGTGGCAGCGCTCGGTTTCCTGCCGGGCGCGGCGCAGAGACAAGCTTTCGCCGCGGCTGTCGCCGCGTCCGTCGGGGCGCAGCGTGCGCGCACAGGACACGGCGTAGTCGTACAGCTGCGCGTCCTCAATGTAAGGGATAAGATTGATGCTGTCCATGTTTCTCTCCGATCCGTTTCCGGCCATGACGAAAACAGGTTAGTTACCAAACAATTTTTCCCAAGAATGTACGGACTATGCATTTGACGAAGCATGAACTGCCGTGCACGGGGAGAAAGGAAAGGGATGGTCGGCAACCAATTTATCTGTTCGCCGTGACGGAACCTGCGTAAATCAAGACCCATTTCTCTTTTCTTGTCTTGCGAGAAAAGAGAAACGGTTCTTGAACTCCAAAGAGAAAAGCGCGCTGAAACGCGAGTATCGTTTACAAAGACGATCCATATCGCCCGCGGATACCAAGCAGGGCATTTGTCTGGTACAAGGTCTATACCGGATCGCCCTTCTTTCCGCGGTCGGCGTCGCAGAAACCTATAGACACGGACTAGACCGGCACCATGTACGACGATCGCGATGACCAGCCTACGTCCTGCAACCACGTTCAGCGCGTTTAGCGCCCTTTTCTTTCTGGAGCCGGGCGCGAACCGTCTTTCTTTTCGCGCAAGATCGAAAAGAAAGATGGGGCGCATTACGCAGAACATGTTTTGTAAACAGGTAATATCCCCGACGACTATCCCATATATTTATACCCAGGCGAAAGGTCTGCGTATAATTTTCACATTCTCTGGCGACACTAAGGTTACGAGCCTACATAAACTGTATTGGGCGTCATTATTTTGCCTTGAGAGTGTGAACAAACCATGGTTAAACGAGGAGATATTTATTTTGCCGATCTCAGCCCCGTCGTGGGCAGCGAGCAGGGCGGTATGCGCCCGGTGCTGATCGTGCAGAACGACACCGGCAACCGCCACAGTCCTACGGTCATCGCCGCGGCCATCACCAGTCAGACGGGCAAGGCCCGCCTGCCGACCCACATCAACCTGTCTGCGCAGAGCGTTGGCCTGAACCGGGACAGCGTGATCCTGCTGGAGCAGATCCGAACCATTGACAAGACCCGCCTGCGCGAACGCATGGGCAGACTGGACGCGAACACCATGTCCGCCGTGGATAATGCGCTGGCCGTCAGCTTCGGGCTGAACCCCTGAGATGTAACGGCATAGAATGGAATACAATCGGTCTCCTGCCAGTAAACTTCTGGCAGGAGATTTTTATGGACTTCATACTATTTTTCAATAAAATGCTTCATTTTATTGAAAAGGCATCGCGTTAATACGCGCTGCCAGTTTTGTGCCAAATGGCACAAAACACTTATCATGCAGTCTCCGACGCGCCTTTGGCGCTATAAAACGCTTTTATAGCGTTTTATGGGAGACTAGTATCAAATAAAAGGAGAGCGCAAAATGGATTATCCGCTGATCATCGACGGACACGAACGCGGCAGCGTCACCTGTGCCCAGGACGGACTCTATACGGTCCTGGAGGCAAGTCTTACCGGAGAGAGCGACGCCCTGGTACGCCTGTGGGCGCACGGCGGGGGAGAGAGCGCCTACCTTGGCCTGATGCAGCCCTGGAGCGGGGGACTCTATCTGCGCCGTAAGCTCAGCCGCAGCGAGCGGGCGCGTCTGCCGGAGGTCATAGAATATGTTTCCGACAAGGAAGGTTTACATAAAAATAAATTGGAGCCTGAAAAGAAAGAAAAACAGGATAGTAAGGGACAAGAAGATTTACATAATAACAATAATAAACCGGTCTCTGACTGCTGTGCCTATCCGTCGCCCATCGCGGAAGAGACGGGAGATTTGCTGTGGCTGCGCCGCTCTGACGGCAGCCTGACCGCCTTTGACGGGGTCAGCAGCCTGCTGGCTCTTCCGACAAGCATGGCGCAGCCGAATAACGGCGCGGTCCTGCGTCGGATTGAAGGGCAAAACTATCTGATATTTCGCTATTGAGAAAGCGCGCTGATTGGTATATAATGTCCAATAGTATGGAGAAATATCGGAAGGAGTTTAGAACCTATGCTGATGACCGATCTGATTGCCAAGAAGCGCGACGGCGGCGAGCTGTCGACGGAAGAGATCGCGTTCATGATCGAAGGCTATACCAAGGGCGAAATTGCGGATTATCAGATGTCTGCCATGTGCATGGCGATTTTGTTTCGCGGTATGAACGACCGGGAGACCCTGGATCTGACCATGGCGATGATGCATTCGGGGGAGACCATTGATCTCTCTGCCATCGCCGGCATCAAGGCGGACAAGCACTCCACCGGCGGCGTCGGGGACAAGACCAGCCTGATCCTCTGCCCCATGGTGGCCGCCTGCGGTGTGAAGATCGCCAAAATGTCCGGCCGGGGTCTTGGGCACACCGGCGGTACGCTGGACAAGCTGGAGAGCTTTCCCGGCTTTAACATCTCCATCGGCCAGCGGCGCTTTATTGATAACGTCAACGCCATCGGTCTTTCCATCATCGGGCAGACTGCGGACATCGTCCCGGCGGACAAGAAGCTCTATGCGCTCCGGGATGTTACCGGCACCGTGCCCAGCATTCCCCTGATCGTAAGCTCCATCATGTCCAAGAAGCTGGCCTCCGGCGCGGATGTGATCGTCCTGGATGTCAAGTGCGGCAGCGGCGCCTTTATGAAGACCGAGGCCCAAGCCAGGGAACTGGCCGAAGGCTTGACCCGCATCGGCCGTCTGGCCGGGCGCAGGTGCGCCGCCGTCATCACCGACATGGACCAGCCGCTGGGCTGTGCCGTCGGCAACGCCATCGAGGTGCGCGAGGCCATCTCCGTCCTCAAGGGCGAGACGAAGGGCGACCTGCTGGAGCTTTGCCTCACGCTGGGCAGCTGCATCCTTACCGAGGGCGGCCTTGCCGAAACGACTGAGCAGGCCCGCGCCCTTCTGCAAGAAGCGGTGGACAGTGGGGAGGCGCTGAAAAAGCTGGCCGAGCTGGTAGCCGCGCAGGACGGCAGCGCCGCCGATGTCTACGATCCTGTACGTCTGCCGTCGGCTCCCGTGCAGCTTGAGGCTCTGAGTGAGCAGAGCGGCTATGTCCGCCATATCGAGGCCGAGAAGGTTGGCCTCGTGTCCATGCACCTGGGCGGCGGCCGTGCCACGAAGGAGAGCGACATCGATCTGGCTGTCGGCCTGTTTTTGCACAAGAAGGTGGGCGACCGGGTGGAAAAAGGGGAGAGCCTTGCCACTATCCACGCCTCCACGCCTGAGAAGGCGGAGGAAGCTGCCCGGCTCCTGCGCGCCTGCTATGAGCTGTCTGACACACCGGTCGAGCGCCCCGCGTTTATCAAGGCTTTGGTTCATTAACTGAAAATACATACAAAGGAGTCACCCCCACCATGAAGTACATCATGTCTCTGGACCAGGGAACCACCAGCAGCCGGTGTATCCTCTTTGATAAGTCCGGCAATATCTGCGCCGTTGTCAACAAGGAATTCCGGCAGATTTTCCCCCAGCCCGGCTGGGTGGAGCATGACGCCAACGAGATCTGGGACACCACCTATGAGGTCGCCCATGCTGCCATGGCCAAGCTTGGCGTGACCGCGGCGGATATCGCCGCCATCGGCATCACCAACCAGCGCGAGACCACCGTTGTCTGGGATAAGGAGACGGGGGAGCCCATCGCCAACGCCATCGTCTGGCAGTGCCGCCGCACCTCCGACATTATCGACAAGCTGGTGGCGGACGGCCACGGCGACAGCATCCGCGAAAAGACCGGCCTTGTGCCCGACGCGTATTTCTCCGGCTCCAAGATCCAGTGGCTGCTGGACAACGTCCCCGGCGCGCGCCGCCGGGCCCAGGCGGGCAAGCTCCTCTTCGGCACCATCGACACCTGGCTGATCTGGAAGCTCACCGGCGGGAAAGTTCACGTCACCGACTACACCAACGCCAGCCGCACCATGCTCTTTAACATCCATACGCTGGAATGGGATTCGGAGCTTTTGGAGCTGCTGAACATTCCGGTCTCCATGCTGCCGGAGGTCAAGCCCTCCTCCTATGTCTACGGCAAGAGCGATTTTGAGATGTTCGGCGGGGAGATCCCCATTGCCGGCGCCGCGGGTGACCAGCAGTGCGCCCTCTTTGGCCAGTGCTGCTTTGAGCCCGGCACCATGAAGAACACCTACGGCACGGGCTGCTTCCTCCTGATGAACACCGGCGCCGAGCCGGTCATGAGCCGCAACGGACTTGTCACCACCATCGCCGCCTCCACCGGGGATCAGGTGCAGTACGCGCTGGAGGGCAGCATCTTTGTCGCCGGCGCCGCCATCCAGTGGCTGCGGGATGAGCTGGGCGTTATCACCTCCGCCAAGGAGAGCCAGCAGTATGCCGAGAAGGTGCCCGACACCGCCGGCGGCTATGTGGTCCCGGCCTTCACCGGACTCGGCGCGCCCCATTGGAGCCAGCGCGCCCGCGGCTGCGTCGTCGGCATCACCCGCGGCTTCAGCCGCGCCCATCTGGTGCGCGCCACGCTGGAGAGCCTGGCCTATCAGACCCACGATATCGTCCGCGCCATGGAGCGCGATTCCGGCATCCCCATTGCGGAGCTGAAGGTGGATGGCGGCGCCTCCGCCAACAACTTCCTCATGCAGTTCCAGTCCGATCTGATCGGCTCCGATGTCTACCGCCCCCGCTGCATCGAGACTACCGCCCTTGGCGCGGCTTACCTTGCGGGCCTGGCCGTCGGCTATTGGGAGAGCCTGGAGGACGTCAAGAACAACTGGGCCGTCGACCGCGTCTTTACCGCCGAGATGGACGAGGAAAAGCGTAAGACGCTCCTGCGCGGCTGGAGCAAGGCCGTCAAGTGCGCCCTCCTCTGGGGCGAGGAGTAGAGCAGAAACGCCGATATGGGTACGCTCCTCTCGCTGCCCCTGCGCTTATCCGTTCTCCCAAAATATAAATAATCGGAGGCAATATGGACTATAACAAATTGAAAAATACCGAGCTGTTCCTCTTTGATATGGATGGTACGCTCTATCTCGGGGATAATGTGTATGAAGGCGCCATCGACCTGATGGAGGACCTGCCTCGTCTGGGGAAACAGTATATCTATCTGACCAACAATTCCTCCCGCGCGGGGGAGGATTACATCACCCGTCTGCGGAAGCTGGGCTTTCCCTGCCAGCGGGAGAATGTCTTCACCTCCGGCATGGCCACCGGCATGTATCTCAATCAGCGTCATCCCGGCGCGAGCGTGTATCTGGCCGGGACGAAGGCATTTTATCGGGAGCTGAAAAGCTATGGCGTGAACCTTGTCAACGACGACCTCGGCCATACCGAGTTTGACACCGTCGAAGTGGTGGTGCAGGGCTTTGATACCGAGCTTGTCTATGAGAAGCTGGACCGCGCCTGCCACTTCCTGCGCCGCGGCGCGGCCTTCATCGCCGCCAATCCCGACTGGGTCTGCCCCATGCCCAATGACGAGGTGCTTCCCGACTGCGGCAGCATCTGCGCGCTGCTGACCGCCTCCAGCGGACGGGAGCCGACCTATATCGGCAAGCCCAACCGCAACATGATCGACGTCATTTCCGCCATGACCGGCATCCCCAACGAGAAGATATGCGCCGTGGGCGACCGGCTCTATACCGACATCGCCGTGGCCCAGAACGCAGGCTCCGTTTCCGTTCTTGTCCTCTCCGGGGAGACGGACCAGGCCATGGTCGACGCTGCCGAGCGCAAGCCCGATTATGTCCTGCGCGACGTGCACCAGCTGCACGAGATCCTGAAAACCCTTGAATAAGAGAAACGGCCCCGGAATCTCCGGGGCCGCTCTATGAACCGCCATGAATCATCTGACCCGTTATATCCTGCCCGCGCTGACCTTCCTGCTGATCACGCTGTTTTTCCTGCTGCTGCCAGATCTGCGCGATTGCTCCCTGCGCGGGGAAAAATCGAATAGACGTCTGGATCGCCTTGACGCTCTGCTCATGGCCGTCGTCACCCTGGTCTACGGCGTGCTGGCCTTCACCCGCCTGGGCGATACAAAGGCCCCCCAGAGCTTTGTTAACATGGAGGGCCGCACTGTGGAGCTGGACCTGGATCTCTACGGCGGCACGGCGTCCCATCTGATGGTCTACACCGGCGTCGGCATCGGCCGTTATACCCTGGACTACACCACCGACGGCTCCGACAGCTTCTCTCTCGGTGAGCTGGAGCAGTCCCATGCCGACGTGCTCAAGTGGCACGACGTGGATATCGACTACTATATCACCGGCGGCACCCTGTGCATTAGCGGCTATGGCAATGTCTGGCTGGGGGAGGTCGTGGCCTTGACCGAGGAAGGGGAGATCGTTCCTCTGACGTCTTCCGCGGCTGCCCTCTGCGATGAACAGACCCTGGCCCCGGAAAAGCAGAACTTCCTCAACTCCTCCTATTTCGATGAAATTTACCATGCCCGCACCGCCTGGGAGCATCTGAACGGGGTCTACCCCTATGAGATTACCCACCCGCCCCTGGGCAAAATCATCATCGGTCTGGGTATCTCCCTCTTTGGCATGACCCCCTTTGGCTGGCGCTTCTCCGGCACGCTCCTGGGCGTTTTGATGCTCCCTCTGCTGTATGTCTTTGCCAAAAAGCTCTTCGGCGGCCATACCGCCCCCGCCGCAACCACCCTCCTGATGGCCACGGACTTCATGCACTTTGTCCAGACCCGCATCGCCACGATCGACACCTACGCTGTCTTCTTCATCCTTTTGATGTACCTGTTTATGTACCTCTTTATCACCGAGGGCCGTAAACGTGACCTTGCCCTGTGCGGACTCTTCTTCGGTTTGGGCGCCGCCAGCAAGTGGACCTGCCTCTATGCCGGCGCGGGTCTTGCTGTGATCTGGCTGATCTGGGTGCTTGGCCGCCTGAGAAAAGGGGAGATGGACGGGAAGTCCTTCCTGAAGCATTGCGGCTTCTGCGTGGTGTTCTTCATTCTGCTCCCGGTTCTGATCTATGATCTGTCCTATCTTCCTTACGGTATCGCCTCCGGAAAGACCAACCCCTTCAGCCCTGCCTATATCCAAATGGTGCTGGATAACCAGCAGTATATGTTCACTTACCACTCCGGCCTCGTGGCTACCCACCCCTACTCCTCCACCTGGTATCAGTGGCTGCTGGACATCCGTCCCATCCTCTACTACCTCGAATACTTCCCCGACGGTACTCACGCCAGCTTCGGCGCCTTTGTCAATCCGGTTCTGTGCTGGGGCGGCCTGCTGAGCCTGTTTGTCCTGGCCTTCCTCGCCGTATACCGCCGCGATACCGCCTCCGGATTTATCCTTTTGGGGTATCTTGCCCAGCTCCTGCCCTGGGTCTTAGTACCCCGCCTGACCTTCGCCTACCACTACTTCCCCTGCACCATCTTCCTTGCCCTCTCCCTGGGCCGCTGCTTCAGTATATCCCGCCGCAGCCTGCCCTATGGCCAAGTGCTTGCCTTGGGCTATACTGCGCTTAGTCTGGCCGTTTTTGCGCTGTTTTACCCCGCTCTGGCCGGCCTTCCCGTGCATTCCACCGGCCTGCTCTCCTGGCTTCCCACCTGGCCGTTTTAACTGCTCGAAAAAAATGTAATTCTTCGGAAAAAATGTGCTTGACATTTCGGACACTTTCTGCTAATATACTCCTTGCGCATGGGGGTATAGCTCAGCTGGGAGAGCGCTTGAATGGCATTCAAGAGGTCAGCGGTTCGATCCCGCTTATCTCCACCATTGTGACGTGTTTTTATTGAGGAAAAGTCCTGAAATCGCAAGATTTCAGGACTTTTTCCATATCTTGCGAATTCCGATCTCACGGGCTGACTGGAATTTGACTGGAACGCGGATTGTTTCCCAAAAATGCCTGGTCAAAGGCTGCCACCGCCTTCTGCTTCACCGGAGACTGCACATGCAGGTAGTGCTGCGTCATGTCCAGATCCGCGTGACCCACCATGCTTTGGATGGTCGCCAAGTCTACGCCCAGCGCCTGCAGCTGTGAGACGTAAGTGTGTCTGCAGGAATGCGGCGTCAGCACACGGACTCCATCAATATCAGCGATATACTGCTTGAATTTGTCCCGATAGTGTTTGGGGTCGAAGGGCTGCTCTTTGTTGGGCGATTGGAAGATATATGTGTCCTCAGTGTCCCGCAGCGACATGACCATTGGCCGCATACCTTCGGGGATGGGCACGTCTCGCAGACTGTCCCGTGACTTCGGCGGCCCGATCTCCACCTTGCCGGACACGGTTTTCACCGCCTGCCGGATGTGGATCACAGAACCGTCCTCTTCGATCAGCCGTGGCTCCAGCGCCAGGAGCTCTTGCATGCGGATACCGGTACCCAGCATCAGGCGGATGCTGTCCCCGTACTTGTCGTGCGGGAGCTCCTGCATCAGCTTCTTGACCTCCTCGGCGGTGAACGCTTCCTTGGCCTCCATGGGCTTGTTGGCCCGCATCTTTTCCGCGCAGGCCACCGGGTTGCGCCGGATCAGCTCGTTGGCCTCGGCCTTGTTCATGATCTGGAACAGCATGCCGCGAGCCTTGGCCACATAGCTGTCGGACTTACCTTCTTTCCGCAGATCCCGCAGCAGGTCCTCGATGTCCATCGCCTTGATGGTGTTGACCGGCCGGTCGCCGATCTTCTCCTTCAGCGTCGCCAGCGGGTACTTGTAGCTCTGCTGGGTCGTCTTGGAAATGCTGTCTTTGTGCCCCTCATACCAGGTGTCCGCCCACTGGGAGAACAGGATATCCGGCTGCACCAGGGGCCGCTCGTCCAGGGTGATGAGCCCGGCCTCCAGTTTCTGCTTGAAGTCGTGCATCTTGTCCAGCGCCTCTTTGCGAGTCCTGCCATAAAAGGACTTTCGCCTTCTCCGGCCGTCCTTTTGGAAGCCGAACATGATAGAGCACTCCCAGCGCCCGTCTTTTCTTTTTTTTGGATACTGCCTTCGCCGTTACAGCGTTTGTTTGACAAAATAACTCCTTTCCTCAGAGCATTGTGTTTCTCGGAATATATTGTTTACATAACTTTCTCGGTTTTTCAAGTGTTTTCTAATAAAAATCCCATGCATCGCTGCACGGGATTTTTTGCGCATCCGTTCCGGTTGCCCCGCCAGGGCGAGGAACGGGCGCTTGAATCAGTATATACTGTGGAAGCGCAGCTTTCACAGTATATTCCAGTCGGGAGCAAGTCCCGACTGGTTTTCTGCTTATTCGAGCTGATCGTCCATCCACTGGAGCAGCTTCTCCTTGGGAACCACCAACCGACGCCCGATGTGCAGCGTGGGAAAGCCCTCGCTGTGCATCAGCGTGTAGGCGGAGTTCTTGGCGATGCCGAGGATCTCCGCCACCTGCTGCGCGTTCAGGGAATAGGGCATCTTTTCAATGTCGGCGTTAGTCATCGGCAGGACCTCGCTTTCTGGGTACCCATTTCAGCTCGTACCCGATCACGTCGGCCAGCTCCACAGCCTCCCGATAGCGCAGCGAATCCCGCTGCAGCTTGTTGGAAAAGTTGGAAGCCGAATCGCTCCACCCGAACTGCTTGTGGAGACGATCCAAAGTCTCCTGCATGGTGAGGCCTGCGCCGACGATCCTTGCTTTGATCTCGTTTCTTGTTGTATTCATGGTAAAAATCCTTTCATAAAAAAATAGATAAGAATTGAAAATATCCGTACATCCGTACATGTGTACTGCAGCGCGGACTGACCCGTACGCTGGTACGCATGTACGGATCTTTTACTATGAAAGCTCGTGCTTTCATAGTAAAAAATGATTGAAACGCCTGTTCCTCGCCGCTGACGCGGCAACCGGAACAGATGCGTAAAAATCCCCATGCAGTCGGGCCTTCATGTATCGTGGTGTGTTTGTACATCGCATGGGGATTTCAGTTTCTTTTTCAAAAATTGTTGGGCTTGAACAACAGCTCGATGCCCAGGAAGCCCCGGACTCGCCGGCCGTTCCCAATATAGATCTTGTTGGTGGCCTCCAGATTATAGCGATCCTCGTTTTCGTGGAGGAACAGGCTGAAGCTCCTTTCACTCAATGGCTTGAGAGAGTTGTCTTCACACCAGAGCTTGTACACTGCGTAGAGATCCTTGGTACTGACCTCGTAATCTGCTTTGAACCGGAAATAGCCCTCTGAGGCCATGAACTCAACGATGTTGTTTCCATCGGTCACCGCCTCGGTCATATTCTCTTTCGCTTTCTCGCTGATCGTGAACTTGTAATTGTTGGCGATCAGGCGTTTCAGGCCCTCCAACATCCAAAGAAAAATCCCCTCCTTCTCGGCAATCAGCTTTTCCGAGAGGAAGGGATCGTCTACGCGATCTTTGCTTTTTCGTCTGGTCGTCAGAATGATCTGGCGGCGGAAGAATCCGTCGCTGCGGTCATAGAGGGCTTTCAGCGAGCCGTTGCCGAAGCCGAGGAAGCGGCAGTGCAGCTCTCCCTGGTAGCTCTGCTGGCTCTTCTTCTCCAGGTCCATGGGTAACTCCGCGGTGATGATGGATTTCAGATAGTTGGTCTGAGGCAGCCCCTCGGTCTTCATATCATCGTCCACCATCAGCAGCACATGCTCCAGATCGGCGCGGGCAAAGCGGTTGGTTTCCACCTTGTTTAAGTTCCCGTTCACCATGTTGTCGCCGAGGATCGACCGGAGCACCGCCCCGATCCGGCTCTTGCCCTCACCGCCTTTACCCACCAGCATTAGCATCTTCTGTGCCTTGGTCGTGGGAATCAGGCAGTAGCCCATATACTCCTGCAGCGTGGGAATGGCCTCCTCGTCCAGCAGTTCATGGAGAAAGCTGAGCCAGCGTACAGGCTCCGGTGCATCGGGACTGTAGGCCACCGTCAGCCGGTTCCGGCAATAATCTTTTTCTTCGGTATACCTGCCATCTAGGAACAACGTACCGTTTGCCACATGGATGCGGTCAGTCTGCAAGGGCAGATCTTCCACATAGGCCTCCGAGCGAAGCACCTCCAGGATACTGTCCAGCTTTTTGGCCACGCCGCTGCTGACCGTTCCTTTCAGCTTGTCATAGATCAGCTTTTTCAGCTCACGCTCATCGGTGATCCGTTTCTCCACCGTGAAAAAGGTGCCCTTCACGCAGACCATCGGGTGCTCCTCCAGAAACTCCTGCGAGAACAGGATCTCGTTGACCTTCTTTCCGTCGAACCATTCCGGCAGTTCCATTGTTTCATTCATTGTGTTTTTCACCTCTTTTCTTTTCGGAATGAAGGGCGATCAAAAATGAGCACCCTTTATCTCGCGTCTCGCTCATGGCGTTTGCGCGCCAGCTTCTTCTGCTGCCGCTCCTGTGCTTCCCGTTCCAGAATGCCCATGGCCTGAGACTCGATATAGTCTTCTCCGAAGCCGCGGCACAGTGCATAGAACTTGGCGACAATGCCGGACTGACTGTCCTTTTCCTCGCGCAGCGTTTTGATCGTCTTCCTCAACTGATTTCCACTGTCGATCTCCCTCTCGTATTTGCGCTGGAGATCTTCATAGTCGTGCTTCAGCGTCAGGTATTTATTGAAAAGATTGCGCAGCACGCTGATGATCTTGCGGTACAGCGGCATGGCCTTCTTCTCCCGATAGGATTTGGCCGATTCCAGCACGTCCGGCTGAGGCAGCACTTGATCCGCGTTGCCGGTGTACTCACGGGCCAGGTCTTCGATCTGTTCCGTTTTGGGGACAAGCCTGTCCACCCGCGCCTGTGCTTTGTCAGCTTTCTTTTGGGCTTCCTCCGTCTGCTGGGTGAGCAGGTCAATACCATCCTCCATAACCTTGGCCGTGATCTGTAAATTCTCCAACCGTTCCGTCTCTTTTTTGACCTTATATTCCGTGACGGACAGATGCTGGGCCGTACTGCCTCGCTCACCGCGCTCGAAGTCCTCGAACCCGGCGTCCCGCATGTGCTCGAAGAAGCGATCTTGCAGCAAACTGTAGGATTTAATGATATGGGATTTTCCATCCTCGTCCGTGACCTTCTGGGACGCCCACTTCTTGGAGTGGCTGATCTGATGGATGACCTCCTTGACCTTGCCCACCAACTCCGGGTCTTTACATCGCTTGGAATAGCGGACTTCTTTTTCCACCACAGGCAGGGCTACAACGTGCAGATGGTAGTGGTAGACCGGGTAGCCCAGCTTTTCCGTCAGCGCACTGTTCAGCTCGTCGGCGTGCATGACCGCGGAGACAATATTCTCCACACCATACTCCTTTTGGGCGAAGCGGTACACTTCCCAGTAGAATTTGATGGCGTAGTCATACCCTCCATGTTCCTCGAAATACGCGGTGTTCACGTCAAAGATCATCTCATCGAAGACCTTGGCATCCTGTTTCAAACCACGCAGGGAAACGGTGCCTTCCTCAACCAGCCTGTTCAGGTGTTGATTATAGGTCGCATCCTCACAGCGTTTGAAATGGACGTTTTGGGGCGTTTGTGAGAGATCTACGTTCATGTTCTCGTAGCTCTGGTTTTTGCGCTCGATATGGCGTTCCGCCTTGCTGATACTCGCCTGGGTATACTGCACCACGCGGGCCACAGCATAGTTTTTACTCATAGATTTCCTCCTGTCCTTGGTTGTTTACGGGGGCTGGGGACGCGTTCCACAGCTTTTTCAAAGTGTGTAACTCACTATGACACTTTCAGCCCGGAGAGCTGCAAAGTGTCGTGGGAATTGCGGGCCGCCGCTGCCGGGGGCAGATGCAGGCGGCACGCAATTTCCGCAGCCGCGCGGTTTGCGGCCCCAAGCGAATGCGGGGCCGGAAAGCGCATCTGCGGCAAGGCGGGAGAGCACAGGAGGAACACCAGTTCCCCCTGTACCCCTTCGCCGGATCGCCGCATGCTTCGCGCCGCCGATCCGTGCTTTCAAATTGAAAGCATACCTTCAACCGTGTGCTATCATTTTGAAAGCGTAGGCTACAGATCAATAGAAATCGGGCGATCTTCACGGCTGGATTTGTGCCATGCATCGTTGGCGGCCTTGAGCATATATCTCCATTATGCTCTGCGGCCTCCGCCTTGCCGCAGAAAAGATTTCCGGCTCCGCGTTCGCATGGAACCGAAAATCGTGCGGCTGCGGAAATTGCGTGCCGCCTGCATCTGCCACCGGCAGCGGCGGCCCGCAATTCCCTCGGAGAGCCCACGGCACTTTGCAGCCCTCCGGGGATGAAAGTGTCATAGTGGGTTA
>JAFTGE010000016.1 GCA_017458085.1 Oscillospiraceae bacterium | reverse complement strand
GATCGCCCCCGTCTTGGGATTCATGGCGATGGCGCCCGCGCCGTTGAGCACATCGTAATCCGCGACGGCCTGACGCAGGTGCTTTTCTACATAGTACTGGATCGTGGCGTCGAGTGTCAGCACGACGTCATGCGCGCCTTCTCCGGGCAGATACTGCTCATACTCCGTAAAGAGCATCTCCGTCCCGTAGGCATTGGTAGCGCGCTGGGTCTTCCCCGCCGTGCCGGAGAGCGCGTCGTTATACTGCGCCTCCACCCCCTCAAGCCCGTAATTATCGATACCAACAAAGCCGATGAGGTGGCTTGCCAGATTGGAATTGGGATAATAGCGCTTGGTGTCCGTCTCCAGGCGAACGCCTTTCAGGTTATTCTCTGTTTTGAAGCGGCGGATCTCATCCGCTGTTTCCTGCTCGACCTTTCGGGCGACCGTGACATACCAGCTGCCTTGACGCCCGGTCTTCTCATAGACGTCGTTATAATCCAGATGCAGGATCTGGGAAAGGCCGCGGGCGATCAGCGCCCGATCCTCCCCTTCGCGGGCAATCTCCGCAGGGCTGAGGTAGACGTTATCCACCGAAGCGCTGACGGCAAGGATGTTGCCGTTAATATCAAGAATCCGACCGCGATCCGTCGCGCTGGCCGTGGAGCGCAGCTGCTGCTCGATGGCAAGCGATTCATAAAACGCATGATCAGCAATCTGTAGTTTATACAGCCTGGCCAGCAGCAGCGCCAGACCGCCGATGCCAAACACAGCGGCCAAAACCGCGCCGCGCCGGAGCATCTGCCGGCTTTGCCGGTTTGGAACAACGCTGCTTGTACTTTCTGTTTTCATGATACGCCCCCGCCCGATGAATTTGGTTCATCTTATTCGGCGGTTCGTATCTTTATCCCACCTTGTCAAGCCAGGTGATCTGACTCTGTGTCGGGTGCTGCATGCCGAGGACCTGCACGGCGTAAGCCTCCAGCTCGCTCAGCGGCAGCAGCATGCTTATGCGAATCTCCAGCTGCGCCTGTCTGTCCCGCTCCTCGCTCAACGCAAGCTGCAAACGCTCGATCTCCGCTTCACAGCCTGTCAAACGCACATGCTGCAGCAGGCTCATAACCAGCAGCAGCGCAGAAAAGCTCAGACATACGGCGCGAAAAAGCCGCGCTGCGACAGTGCCACGTTTCTTCATACGCGCTCGGCCACCCGAAGCTTGGCGCTGCGCGAGCGCGGATTGGCCGCCAGCTCCTCAGGACTCGGCAGGATGGGCTTGCGTGTGACGCTGCGCAGGGTCTTCACAAAGCCGCAGGTGCAGATCGGCGCCTCCCGCGGGCAGGTACAGCCGTTCTCGCGGGCCTGAATGCCGCTCTTGACGATCCGGTCCTCCAGCGAGTGAAAGCTGATCACGCAAAGCCTGCCGCCGGGGTTCAGCTTATCGGGCGCCGTCTCCATCATGGTGCGAATCGCGCCAAGCTCGTCGTTGACCGCGATGCGGATCGCCTGAAAACTGCGCTTGGCCGGGTGCTGCTTTTCGCGCAGGGCAGGGGCCGGCATCGCGCCGCGGATCACATCCACCAGCTCAAGGGTGGTCTCGATGGGCTTTTGCGCACGCCTCATGAGAATCGCGGCGGTGATACGCCGGGCGTAACGCTCCTCCCCGTAGTCCCACAAAATGCGGTTCAAGCGGTTTTCGTCCCAGGTGTTGACCACGTCATAGGCGGTGAGACTGTCTCCCGCATCCATACGCATGTCCAGCGGGGCGTCGGCCATATAGGAGAAACCGCGCTCGGTCTCATCCAGCTGCGGCGAGGAGACGCCGAGGTCAAAAAGCATACCGTCAACGCCATCAATACCGAGGCTTTCCAGGATCGCGGCGGCATCGGAAAAATTACCGTGAACGAGCGTCACCCGATCCTCAAAAGGCGCAAGACGCCTTCCGGCTCTTTCGATGGCCGTCTCATCCCGGTCAATACCGATGAGCCGACCGGTAGAGAGCCGGGAGGCGATCTCATAGGAATGGCCGCCCATTCCCAGTGTCCCGTCCAGATAGATTCCGTCGGGCCGAATATTCAGGTTTTCTATACATTCATGCAGCAGCACCGAAACATGCCAGGGTGTCTGCTCTGTGGTTTCCTGTGTCAAAATTCCAGTTCCTCCATGACAGCGGCAATATTTTCCGGCGTTGTCTCCTGCTCGAAGACGGCGCTCCACGCCTCACTGTCCCACAACTCAGCATGGTTGTTGCAGCCGACCACCGTCACATTTTTGGTAAAGCCAGCGTACTCACGCAGATTCTGCGGGATCAGCGCACGCCCCTGACTGTCCAGCTCACAGCGCGCGGCATGGGCAAAGAGCGGCCGCATGCGCCGCTGCTTGACATACGGCATGGCGTTGACGCGCTGGGACAGGGCGTCCCAACTCTCGCTGCTGTACGCGCAAAGGCAGCGATCCATCGATATTGTTATATAAAAAACCTCGCCCAGCTCGTCCCTGAGCTTGGCAGGCATAAACAGTCTCCCCTTGCTGTCAAGAGAGTGCTGGTATTCGCCGGTCATGAAATTGCGCCCCCCAATTGTGGGTTATTCACCCATTTCGCCCCACTTTTAACCACTACAACTGATATTATATGAGGGCACAAAAGAAAAAGCAAGAGAAACTTTTTGTTATATTTTGAAATTATATTGCACTTTTTCGGGCAAAAAAGTTCCACCCAAGCACTTGTGTCCTGGGTGGAACTTCAAACAATGTATCTTGTGGTTTCGTACTATTCTCCCTCACCGCGCTCAATGCGCTGGACTCTGGTGGAAACGCCTTCAGCCTTCTTCGGCTTCTGCGGCTGCTCGGGCTGCTTGACGGGCGCCTGCTTCTTGACCGGCTGGGCCGGCTGCTGCTGCGCGACACCGCCGCCGAGCGCCTGGAAGGAATTGTGGGCGGAGCGGATGGTGTTCAGCGCCTCGCTCATACTCTGCTCCGTCTGGCGCATCAGATCATCCACATACTCGCTGGCCAGGCGGCGAAGCTCCTTGGATTTGGCTTCGGCAGAGGCGATCATCTCGCTGCTGCGGGCCCGGGCCACACGCACGACCTCCTGCTCTTCGATCATGGTATGCGCCTGTTCCTCGGCATTTTTGCGCAGAGCCTCGGCCTCCCGCTTGGCGTTGCCGATAAACTCATCCCGCGCGGAGACAAGCCGCTGCGCCTCGGCAATAGAGGAGGGCAGATTGGCCTTGATCTCATTGATGATTTCAATGGCCTTTTCCCGCTCAATGATGCACTTGTCATTGCCGAGCGGCACGCTCCAAGCCTCGGTAACCATACCGTACAGGGTGTCCAGCAGTTCAATAATGTCGTTGTTGGCCATGGCTCTATCTCCTCTGCATTCTCGCTTTTTCTTCTATAAACTCGATCAGCTCGTCCGGCACAAGGCCCTTGAGATCGGCGCCGTAATGGGCCATTTCCCGCACGATGGAGGAACTGAGGAAGGTATACTTCTGATCCGCAGTGAGGAACATGGTCTCCAGCCCGGGGTTAATGCGCTTATTGACCAGATCCATCTGGAATTCATAGTCAAAGTCCGACGCCGCCCGCAGGCCCTTGATCAGCACCGGCGACTCATACTTTTTGACAAACTCGGCCAGGAGAGAGTTGCAGCTATCCACCGTGACATTGGGATATTTGGCCACTGCTTTGCGCACCATTTCGATCTTCTCCTCGTTGGAGAACATGGGCGAGGTCTTCGCGGAATTGAGCGTGACACAGACCACGACCTGATCAAAAATTGCCGCCGCTCTCCGGATGATATTCAGGTGTCCGAGCGTGATCGGATCAAAGCTGCCTGGGCAGATGGCGGTTTTCATTTCTGATTCTCCTTGCGATACAGGCAAAGCTTGACCTTACCGTAATGATATTCCTTCCCTTTTCGATAGGGCGCGCGCATTTCGGGCAGATCGTTCTCCCGTCGTGATTCACACAGTATTATACCACCATCCGACAATATGTCAACCGAATTGATGGTTTCCAACACGTCTGCATACAGCCCGGAATCATAGGGCGGATCGACAAAAATGAGGTCAAATTTTCCACCCGTTTTGAGGTAGCCCAAGGAATCCTGCTGCAAAACCGGCGCCGTAAAGCCGCAGGCTTTGAGGTTATCTTTGATGATTCTGACCGCGTCGCGGCTGCGGTCAATGAACACGACCTCCCGCGCCCCGCGGCTGAGGCATTCAATACCGAGCTGCCCGGTGCCGGCAAAGAGATCCAGCACGCGGCGTCCCTCGATATCAAATTGAAGAATGTTGAAAACCGACTCCTTGACATTGTCGGTCGTGGGGCGGATGTCCATGCCCTCCGGTGTTTTCAGCCGTCTTCCTCTGGCGCTTCCGCTGATGACGCGCATGTGCTTCCCTCCTCCGGATGAAAGGTATCATAGATCGCGCGGGCCGTATTCTTGGGAACGACAAGCTCCAGCTGGGTGATGCTTGCCTCCCGGATCGCCTTGAGCGATTTAAAATTCTTGATCAGATCTGCCTTGCGCTTGGCCCCGACACCGGGGATCTCATCCAGGCGGGAGGCAAAGCTTTCGTTGCGCAGGGAGCGCTGGTACTCGATGGCGGAGCGGTGCGTTTCCTCCTGAATGCCGCCAACCAGGGAGAAAACCGCCTGATTGCCCTTGATACCGATCTCCTGCCCGTTGGAGCGGATCAGCGCCCGGGTGCGGTGACGGTCATCCTTGACCATACCAAAAACCGGCACCCAAAGCCCCAGATCCCGCAGGGCCTGCTCGGCCATGGCGGCATGGCTGTCGCCGCCGTCGATGAGCAGCAGATCCGGCAGCTCGTTAAACTTCTCGTCCTGCTCCACATAATGGTGAAAACGCCGATAGACCGCCTGATACATGCTGGCGTAATCGTCCGGAGCCTCCAAGCCGCGGATACGAAACTTTCGATAATCGCGCTTGAGCGGCTTTCCGTCCACATGGACGGTCATGGCCGCGACAATGCCGGTAGAGCCCAGGTTGGAGATATCAAAGGCTTCGATACGCCGCGGGAGGTTTTCCAGATCGAGGGCCTTTTGCAGCCATTCCAGCGTCTTGCTGCGTCGCTGGGCAGCGGTGGTGCGGCGCTGAATCTCCTCGCGCGCATTGAGCGTGGCGCTTTCGATCAGGCGCATACGCTCGCCGCGCTTCGGGGTTTCGATGTAGATTCTTCGGCCGGAGACCTGGCTGAACAGCTGCTCCAGCTCTTCGGCGTCCTCGATCTCCACCGGCAGCAGGATGGACTTGGGCCAGCCGCCGCGGTGCGCCGTATAATACTGCCGCACGAGACCGGAGACCGCCTCGGCATCCTCTTCCAGCGGCTCGTCCATCATTTCGGCCTCCTTGCCGACAAGGTTACCGTCCACAAAGTGCAGCACCGTAAAGCAGCTCTTGGCGCCGCGGCAGAAGCCGATGGCGTCCGTGTCGGCAAAGGCGGTGGCGATCACGCGCTGCTTGTTGGCAAGGCCCTCAATGGCCCGCACGCTGTCGCGCAGCTCCGCCGCCCGCTCAAAACGCAGCTCCTCCGCCGCCTGCTCCATCTGGCCACGCAAATCGTCGATCAGCTCCCGGCTCTTGCCGTCAAGGATCAGCGACGCCTGCCTCATACGGCGGCGGTAGTCCTCTCCGTCACTGTCCCGCAGGCACCAGCCGGCGCACGTGCCCATGTGATAGTTGAGACAGGGGCGCTCCTTGCCGATGTCTCGTGGGAACTTGCGGCTGCAATCCGGCAGCAGCAGCGCCTTGCTGACCGTGGAGATGATGTCCCGTGTCTGGCTTCGCCCGCCGAAGGGTCCAAAGTAACGCGCGCCGTCCTTCCCCGCGCGGCTGACCAGGGTCATGGCAGGATATTCCTCGCGCATGTCCAGCCGGATGAAGGGATAGCCCTTGTCGTCCTTGAGCAGAATGTTATAGTGGGGCTTATGCTGCTTGATCAGGGAGTTTTCCAACACCAGCGCTTCAAATTCACTGCCGGCTACGATGACATGGAAATCCCGCACCTTCTCCACCATGGCCGCAACCTTGGGCAGATGCTCGCCGTGGAAGTAGCTGCTGACGCGGTTTTTCAGTTTTTTGGCCTTCCCCACGTAGATGACCTGCCCCTGCTCATCGAGCATGATGTACACGCCCGGCAGCAGCGGCAGGCGGTTGGCCTTCTCCGCGAGGGTATCGAGCACTGGATTCATAAGTACCTCAGGCTTGTTTGTTTTCCGCCTTTTCCTGGCCGCGCACGCACCACACCGTGATGGAGACGATGACGATGATGGAGCCGATCAAAGCGAAGATGCCGGGCCGCTCCCCGTCAAACAGGAAGACCCAGACGGGATTGAGCAGCGGCTCCACCGCGCCGAGCAGACTGCAGGCCAGCGGCGGGCAGTAGCGGCTGGATTTGACATACAGCACATAGGATAGTCCCAGCTGGAATACGCCCAGGATCAGTATGCACAAAATGGCCGAGCCGCTAAACACCGGACGCGTTGTGAAAACGAAGGGCAGGCCCACCAGAAAGGTCAGCGCCTGGCCGTTCACAATGCCGGAGAAGCGCTCCTGCTCATTGATCTCACCGACGGTTACATACATACCGGCCATGAACATGCCGGCGGCAATGGCCACAAAATTGCCGAGAATATAGCCCGGCTTGAGCTGGTCCAGAAAGAACAGTGAGATCCCAAACAGGGTGCAGATCACAACGGCAAGATCCTGCTTGCGCACGGGCTTTTTAAAAAACAGCGCCGAATAAATCACGATGAACACCGGCGCCGTGAACTGCAGCACAATGGCATTGGCCGCGGTGGTCAGCTTATTGGAAACGGCAAAGCACAAATAGGTAAAGCCTGAGAAAAAGCCTGCGATGAGCGTATTGCGATTGAACACATAGCGCAGGCCCATCAGCCGCATGCAGATATAGATCGTAATGCCGGCAATCAAACTGCGCAGACTGGCCACGACAAACCCGTTCCACGGGATCAGCTTGATAAAAATGCCTGCGACGCTCCATAGCGCGGCGCACAGGAGCATCTCCAATATTGCTTTCTTTTCGTTACTCATAGAGCCGGTGCGTTCCTTACTGTTTCAAATTGCCCGTTTCGGGTCAAAAAAGGAGGCGTGTGAAAAAACTCACACGCCCCTGCCTATGTGTCGGATTACTCGGAAAAGTCGGAGTCGATCAGCGCCGACAGTGTGTCAATAGCCTCCTGCTCATCGGTGCCGTCGGCAATGATGGTAATGGCGGTGCCCTTCACGATGCCGAGGGAAAGCACACCCAGCAGGCTCTTGGCGTTGACGCGCCGCTCTTCCTTCTCGACCCAGATGCTGCTCTTGAACTCGTTGGCCTTCTGGATAAAGAAAGTCGCGGGTCTGGCATGCAGACCTACCTGATTGTTAATGACTACCTCTTTGGTTATCATACTTGCCACCTCTTATTCAGAATAAGAACTTGTGCTATTAGATTATCAAATTTTCGCTCAATCGTCAACAGGTTTCGACCGTTTCGTGATTTTACACAGCATTTGCCGCAGCGCTTTTCCCATTTTATTTCAGTTCGACCACGGTCACGCCGCTCTCTCCCTCGCCGTAACGGCCCAGCCGGAAGGATTTGACAAGCTTGTTTTTCTTGAGCATCTGCTGGATCGCGCTGCGCAGCGCACCCGTGCCCTTGCCGTGGATGATGGTCACGGTTTTGAGCTTTGCCATCACCGCCGCGTCGAGGTAACGTTCCGCGGCCAGGACCGCCTCTACCGCCTCCATGCCGCGCAGGTCGATTTCCGGGGCAATACTCATACTATGCAGCGCAGAGGTGCTTCGTGCCACGCTCTTGACCTTGGGCTGGCTCTCGTTTTCCAGCAGCAGCACCTCGTCCTCCTTCGCGGTCACGTTCATGATGCCCGCGCGCAGGCTCAGGGTGCCGTCCGGGGCCTTCGAGATAACAGTCGCCTTCATGCCCATGGCTTTGATCTGCACGGTGTCACCCGCTTTTACCGGGCGGGAGGAAACCTTGTTCTCCGTCTCCTCACCCAAATCCTTATGCAGCGCTTCCTCCGACAGGTTCAGCTGCCGTCTGAGCTGAGCGCGCGCCTCATTGACGCGGCGGGCATCCTCATCCTCGTCGGCCATTTTGCGCATCTCATCCAGTTCGCGGAAGACCTCCTCCGCCGTATTGCGGGCGTCCTGAATGATCCGTTCGGCCTCCCGGCGGGACTTGAGATCCGCCTTGTCGAGCCTGACCTCCAGCTCCGCACGCAGGAACGCCGCCTTTTTTGCGCTCTCCTGTGCCTCACGCAGTTTGAGCGCCGCCTCGTTACGATCCTTCTCCAGCAGCAGACGCGTCTGCTCCAGCTTCTCGATGGTGGCTTCAAAGCTTGCGCTCTCGGTGCTGACGCGGTTCTTCGCATCCTCGATGATATCGTCGCCCAGACCCAGCCGCCTGGAGATAGCAAAGGCATTGGACTTGCCCGGAATTCCCACCAGCAGATGATAGGTCGGGCGCAGAGATTCCACGTCAAATTCGCAGGAGGCGTTCTGGACCCCTGCTTCATTGGTGGCGTAGACCTTGAGCTCGGCATAGTGCGTGGTAGCGGCGATGATCGCACCGCGACGCCGGGCATACTCAATGATGGCGATGGCCAGGGCCGCCCCCTCCGTGGGATCGGTGCCGGCGCCCAGCTCGTCAAAGAGGATCAGGGAACGGTCGTCGCACTCGGAAAGAATGCTGACAATGTTGCTCATGTGGGCCGAGAAGGTAGACAGGCTCTGCTCGATACTCTGCTCATCGCCAATGTCAGCAAGGATATGGGCAAAAACCGGCAGGTTGCTGCCGTCCGCGGCGGGAACGTGCAGGCCGCACTGGTTCATGGCGGCAAGCAGACCGATGGTCTTGATGGAGACCGTTTTGCCGCCGGTGTTCGGGCCCGTGATCACCAGTGTGTCAAAGCTGTCGCCCAGTTCCACATCAATGGGCACCGCCTTACTCTGATCGAGCAGCGGGTGCCGCGCGCGGCGCAGGACGATCCCCTTCCCCTCCATGGATGCCTGCTCACAGTTGAGCTTATAGGAGAGCTTGGCCTTGGCGAAGATCAGGTCCAGCTTGACCAGCACCTCAAAGTCGGCAGTGATCCCGTCGCGGTGCTCGGCGCAGTCGGCGGAAAGCTCGGCCAATATGCGGTCGATCTCCGCACGCTCCTTGGCCGCCAGCTCCCTGAGCTCGTTATTGGCCTTGACCGCAGCCATCGGCTCAACAAAGAGCGTTGCCCCGGAAGCGGAGATATCATGCACCAGGCCCGAGATCGCGCCCTTATACTCGGCCTTGACCGGTACCACGTAGCGGTCGGAGCGCTGGGTGATGATCGGCTCCTGCAGGGCCTTGGCGTAGCTGGGAGAGGAGATGATCTTATGCAAAGCGTCCCGCGCCCGGGCCGCCGCAGCGCGCATCTGCCGCCGGATGGTGGCAAGCTCCGAGGAGGCCGCGTCCGCGATCTCATCCTCCCCCACGATGGAGCCGGTGATTTTATCTTCCAAAAAGCGGTTGGCATGCAGAGCGTAAAAGAGGTAGTCGATGGGCGTTTTCCCCACGGTGTCGTCCGCAATGTAACCGCGAACCAGCCGCGCCGCCTGTAGAACGCGGGCAATATCCAACAGCTCCCGCGTGTTGAGCGCGCCGCCGAGATCTGCGCGGGCCAGCGACGCACGCACATCCTTGACGCCGGAGAAGGACGGGCTGCCGCGCACGACCATCATGGTCTTGGCGGCAGTCGTTTCGCCCAGGCGATGGCGCACCTCTGCCTCGTCGGTAGCAGGTGTCAGAGCAAGGGCGTGGGCCTTGGCCGGTTCACTGACCGCCTCGGCGGAGAGCATGGTCAGAACCGCCGGAAGCTCCAGCGTGATGAGTGATTTTTCCGAAAAGCTCATAATAATTATCCTGTGGTCATATGATTCTGATTTTCTTCCAATAGTCCAGGGTAGAAAAGCCGCGCTCGGCATGGCGCAGCAGATAGCGCTCTGTCGTCTCCTCCAGGCGCAGGAGGGATTGATCCGTGATCGGGAAGGCCAGAAGCCGCTTTGCAGGCGCTGCGCAGATATGACGCATAGCAGAAAGGGCGGCGCCGTCCAGCTCCGTCCGTTCTCCCCTGTCATAGGCGCAGCGGCGGCAGCACAGCTGCCCATGGTCGAGACTCAGCACCGGCTCGGTCGGTTCTTCGCCGCAGACGGCGCAGGCCGTCAGCTCCGGCGTGTAACCCGACAGGCACATGAGTCTGAGTTCAAAGGCGGCCTTGATCTTTTCCCGCGGGCAGAGGGCATGGCTGAGCGCGTAGAGACAGTTGAGGCCAAGCTGCAAAAGCTGCGCGTCCGGCTGGTCCTCCACGCTGAAGGCCTCGATGCACTCGGCAAAATACGCGCCGAGCGACAAGCTCTCCATATCCTCGCGCAGACCGGCAAAAGGCTCCTTGACCACCGCCTCGTTTACCGTATAGCGTCCGCGATTGCCAAACAGCGTCATCTCTGAATAGGTCAGCTGCTGGGTCGCGGCGGCGGTTTTACTGCTTTTTCTCAAAGCGCCGCGTGCCTTTACCGTGATCTTGCCGTCCGTGTCCGTCAGCAGGGTCAGGATGCGGTCAGCCTCCTTGTACCTTGCCTCCCGCAGCACCAGCGCGTTTACCGTTTTAAACATCTATGTATGTTCCATCCTCGGCCCGCGACACTCAAGTCCGGGCCTGTCCCTCGTTGGCTTTCCCCGCCTTCTCGTGCCTCACCGCCTGATAGAGCAGATAATACACGGGATCACCGGTTTCAGAGAAAGCCTGCCAGATTGCGTCGGCACTCATGCGCGTCACCTCGTTTCGATACTGACTATAGTATCTGTCAAGAGGCGCGTGTAATGCTGGTAAGTTTTACTGATCGGTAAAGCCGAAGTTTCTGAGTGACGCCATGGAGTCACGCCAATTCTCCTTGACCTTGACCCAGGTCTGCAGGTTGACCTTCGTGCCCATAAACGCCTCGATATCCTGCCGAGCCTGCTCACCGATCTTCTTGAGCATGGCGCCCTTCTTGCCGATGATGATCCCCTTGTGGCTGTCCTTTTCGCAGAAGATGGTGACCTCAAGGTCAATGATGCCGTTATCGCGTTCAGAGAATTTCGTCACCTCAATGGCGGTGCCGTGGGGAATCTCCTTGTTGAGATTGCGAAGCAGCTTTTCGCGCACAAGCTCCGCGCAGATCTGTCGCTCCGGCTGGTCGGTGATCATGTCGTCCGGGAACAGGTGCGGCCCTTCCTCGGCATACTTGTCCAGCTCCTGCAGCAGCTCGTCCACCCCCTCGCCGGTCTTGGCGGAGATGGGGATGATGGCGTCAAAGTCAAAGGCCGCGCTGTAGACGGCCATAACCTCCAGAAGCCGGGCCTTGTCCACGGTGTCAATCTTGTTGATGACCAGCACCGCCGGCGCACCGACCTGCTTTAAGCGCTCGATCAGTGCCTCCTCCTGCGCTCCGATGGCCGCTACCGGTTCCACCATCAGCAGCACGCAGTCCACATCCGCCACGCTCTCCTTGACAATGTTGACCATATAGTCGCCCAGGCGGGTGCGGGGCTTGTGGAAACCCGGCGTGTCCATCAGCACAAACTGCGTATCCCCCCGGCTGACGATGCCGGTGATACGGTTGCGGGTGGTCTGCGGTTTATCGGATACGATGGCGATCTTCTCCCCCACCAAGGCGTTGGTCAGGGTGGATTTGCCGGCGTTGGGCCGACCGCAAATGGTGATCATGGCTGATTTTGTCATTTGAGTATCTCCTGTAGAATGGTATTATTCGTCGCCCATGATGCGCTTCTCCCGTGCGCGCATCTGGCGCTTCATCTCGCCCTCGTCCACATGGTCGTAGCCGAGCAGATGCAGCACGGAGTGCACGGTCAGATACTGAATCTCCCGGCTGTAGCCGTGACCGAATTCCTCCCCCTGCGTCTGGCAGCGTGGAATCGAGATCATCATATCACCCAGCAGAATGCTGCCTGTGTCAAGATCCCGCTCGCAGACGTCGGCATCAAAGTGGCCAGGCGTCAGCTCGTTGAGTGGAAAGCTCAGCACGTCGGTGGCGCGGTCAACACCGCGAAACTCCCGGTTGACAGTCCGGATTCCCTCGTCATCGGTCAGCATTACGCTGATCACGCAGGGCACATCCACCCCCTCGGCATCCAGGGCCATGGCAGCCGCCTTTTTGATCAGTGCCGCCGATTCATTATGACCCAGTCCCGTTTTCTCTCGGGATACATAGACCTCATGCTTCATGCTTTAACCTCTCCTGTAACGCTTCGGCGCCGGCTTGTTCGCCGCCGGAGCGGGGTTTTTCTTGTCGTAAACCTCATAGGCCTCAATAATCTTCTGCACCAGACGGTGGCGCACCACATCCGCCCCGGTAAGCGAGCAGATCGCGATATCCTCGATCCCGTCGAGCACCTTCATGGCCACCTTGAGGCCGCTGGTCTTATCCTCGGGCAGGTCGATCTGGGTAATGTCGCCGGTGATGACCACCTTGGAGCCGAAGCCGATACGGGTCAGGAACATCTTCATCTGCTCGCGGGAGGTGTTCTGCGCCTCGTCAAGGATGATGAAGCTGTCGTCCAGGGTACGGCCGCGCATATAGGCCAGCGGCGCGACCTCGATATTCCCGCGCTCGAGATACTTCTGGTAAGTGTCCGCGCCCAGCATATCAAACAGCGCGTCATACAGCGGGCGCAGGTAAGGGTCGACCTTGCTTTGCAGATCGCCGGGCAAAAAGCCGAGCCGCTCCCCCGCCTCGACCGCCGGTCGGGTGAGAATGATGCGGTTGACCTCCTCGGCACGGAAGGCCGCCACCGCCGCCGCGACTGCAAGATAGGTCTTGCCTGTACCGGCCGGGCCGATGCCGAGGGTGACAGTGTTGTGGGCGATGGCGTCACAATACGCCTTTTGTCCCAGGGTCTTCGGTTTGATCGGCTTACCCTTGGCGGTGATACAGATCACATCACCCGCCAACTCATTGATCTTGGTCTCCTTTCCCTCGGAGACAAGCTTGAGAATATAACGCACATTTTGCGCGTCGATATTCTCCCCTTTGGCGGCCAGGGTCAGCAGGCCATTGATGGCCTTTTCAGCCAGCATGACCTGCTCGGCCTCACCGCAGATATGAATCTGATTGTCCCGGTCGAGCACCTTGACGCTCAGTTCGTTTTCAATAATACGCAGATTCTGATCGAAGGAGCCAAAGACGCTGATCACATGCTCCATTCTCTCGACTTCGATGGTTTTATCGATCATAGTATTCCTTCCCCGCGTCCTGCTGCGTACGTTCAACAGGCGCGGCAATATTCTCATTGCAATGGGCGCGCAGTGTAAGCACATACAGCCCGCCGTCGCTTCCCTCCGTAAGGCTGTACTGCAAGATCTGCCCTTCCGTATCCTGCTCAAGCCCCGTATACAGTCGCCTGGCCATCGCCTCACGGTCGCAGCCGTCGCCCACTGTATACCGGCAGGGCACGATCCGTTCCCGAACGACCCGGATCGGCAGGGAGAACAGTCCCTCCATACCGAGGGTATACTCCGAAATAATTTTATCACACGCGTCAATAGCTTTTCCACTACTAAAATACAAATTCACACGTCTTTTTCCAAAGATCAGCGCAAAGCGGCTGTGGCTGAACCCGGTGGGTGTTTTCAGCTCCTCCTCCAGGGGGCACACGGCGTTAAGCTCGACCCAGGTCTCCGCCATGACCGTTCCGCGGGCGCGCACGCTCTCGCCGCTGTCGGTGAGACTGGCCCGCTGACCGCTGACCAGCAGCTCGCCCGGGATAACCACCTGACCGGCGCTGACCTTCGGCGCACCCGCCAAGATGTTCATGCGCCGAATCAATCCGCCCTTGGCGGCGACAAGGTCGACCGAACCGCTCTCGCGATAAATCTCCGGCCGGGAAATACGCTCCTGGATCAGCACCACAGCCCGCGAGCCGCTGACGTTGACCGTCATCCACCCCACATCCGGAAGGCGCTGCATCATTTCACTGCGCACCTGCTCCACAGACAGGGCCGGCCAGAAGCTTCCGACGCTGACGCCGCTATCCTCCAGTGCACGTAAAATTTCTCCGCGGCTCAGACGGCTGCTGCCCCGAATGTCGATGCGCCAGATAAACAGCGATGAGGCAAACAGCAGCAACGCCGCAAGCCCCAGGCCGATCAAAAGGCCCAGCCGACGGCGGGCAAAGCGCAGGCTGCCCCGACCGCCCCGTCGCGAGAGCACCTTGAGGTCACAGCCGCAGTCCATGGCCGCCGACTCCAGTTCCGGCAGTCTGTTTTCATAGCAATCAAGACATACGGTCCAGGCGTCCAGGCACTCAATATTCCATACCTCAATGCCCGACAGTGCCGCCGTGTTGAGCAGGCTCTCCGGAAAACTGCCCGAAATCTCAATGCGAACCGTTCCGCGCAGTGCATCACTGATTCGTTCCATATTCAGCCCCATTCCGCCGTCTGGATCTCACCCTCGACCAGCAGCTCATCCCCGTTCATTGCTTTCAGCCGCAGTCCCGAACCGAGCAAACTGAGTCGGCCGCGGACAAAGCTGACCGTGACGCGCTCCTCACTGTAATCCAGGATGCCCCGGTGTCCTTCGATCACCGCCTGCCGACCGCCGCTGACCGTCACCCGGCCCGCGCCGGGCACCAGATCGCCGGGCAGGTCGAGCTTTTCGGCGAGCGCCCAAGTCAATTCTTTGTTCTTTTTCAAGGACAACACCTCAATTCCGTATTAAACCTATGCGAAGAAACATAACTTGATACACGGACAAGGAGGCGGTGCTATGGGTATAACACGCAGACAAAAGACAAAGCAAGGCATTGCGCTCGTCCTTGCATTGGGCTTACTGGCAGCGCTGCTGCTGACCGCGGGAGAAGCAGCGGATGCCTGCCGCAAGGCGCTTGTCGTTTGCGGCAGACTGATTATTCCGTCGCTGTTTCCCTTCTTTGTGCTCTCCTCCCTTCTCAACAGTCTGGGTCTGCCCGGCATTCTGGGAAAGGCGCTTGCCCCCTTCGCCATGCGGCTGTACGGCGTCAGCGGCGCCGGCGCCTCCGCGCTGCTGATCGGTTTGACAGGAGGCTATCCGGCGGGCGCGGGCTACATCGCCGATATGGAGCGTAACGGCGCAATCAGTCGCTCGGAGGGGGAACGGCTGCTTGCCTTCTGCAACAACGCCGGGCCCGCGTTCATTATCGGCACCGTGGGAGTCGGCGTCTTTCAGTCAACACGCGCGGGCTTGCTGCTTTATGTCGTCCTGATCGTGTCCGCGCTGCTGACCGGACTGTTCTTCAGAAACCGCAGCTATGTAACAGAGCTTGCTCCCGTACAGCTGGACAGCGCCGACAGCGCAGCGGCACTGTCCGAGGCGGTGCGCCGCTCCGTGGGGGCAGTGCTGAACGTATGCGGTTTCGTGCTGTGCTTCTCGGTCCTGCTGGCCGTCTTGGACGCACGCGGGTTTATCTCGCTTCTCTGTGGTTTTCTCAGTGCAAAGCTCGGCTGGGAGCTGCATGCCGTGCACGCGCTGACGACGGGGCTGTTTGAGCTGGGCAGCGGCGCCGGCGCCATGCAGGGGCTGCCGCTTGCACCGGAAACGCTGGCACTGGCAGCCTTCCTGCTGGGCTGGGGCGGGATCTCGGTGTACTTTCAGACGCAGTCTGTCCTCGCCGGAAGCAAATTAAAAGGCACCCTGCATATCACAGGGCGCCTTCTATGCGCAAGTATTGCGGCCATGCTGGCCTATGGAACGGGGCTGCTGTTTCTCTAAAACGAGAACGCAATTCCAACGACAGCGGAGCCAAGGATGAACACGATCGGGTGCAGTCCTTTAAGCTTTTTGACATAGCGGGTGCAGACAAACAGCACCGCCGCCAGAAGCAGGGCCTTGCAATTGAACAGGTCCGTCAGCACGCCGGTGGCAGCATAGCGCGCGGTATCAAGCAGCGCAAGCCGGACCACCAGCACGCCGGCCGCGGCGATCAGGCCCACCGAGCAGGGCCGCAAGCCGTAAAACCCGGCATCCACCGTGGGGTTATCCCTGAAGGCCTTCAGCGCCCGCGCAATCAGCAAAATGATCATGACACTGGGTGTAATCAGACCGAGCGTCGCGATAACGGAGCCGGGGATGCCCGCCGTGGCATAGCCCACATAGGTGGCCATGTTGACGCCGATGGGTCCCGGCGTGGATTCCGAGACGGCGATCATGTCCGCGAGCATCTCATGGGTAAACCAGCCGGTGCGGTCAGCAATATCGTACATGAACGGCAGCGTCGCCATGCCGCCGCCGACAGCAAACAGGCCGGTTTTAAAAAACTCGAAGAACAGGCGCAGCAATATCATTTCCCGCGCACCCCCATTCTCGTCAGGGCGATCCCCGCCGCGGCGCTGAGCACCACAAACACGACAGGCGACACATCCAGAAATACGGACAGGAGAAACACAGCCAGAAAGATCGCAAGCGTTGCCTTATCAACAACGGCCTTTTTCCAGAGCTTGACCACCGCGTTGAAAATCAGCACGCAGACACAGACACGGATACCCGCAAATGCGCTCTTGACCGCGGGGACGTCGGCAAAGCTCGTCAGGATGCCGGCAATGACCGTGATAATCACCAGCGACGGAAACACAACGCCGAGGGTAGCTATGATCCCGCCGGAGACGCCGGCATATTTATAGCCGATAAAGGTCGCGGTATTGACGGAGATGACGCCGGGCGTGCACTGCCCCACGGCATAATAATCCATCAACTCCTCACTGGTTGCCCAGTGATGTTTGTCTATAATCTCTCGTTCGAGAATCGGGATCATCGCATAGCCGCCGCCAAAGGTCATCACACCGACCCGGGCGAAGGCCAGGAAGAGTTCCCAGTATTTTTTCATCTCTTCAGCGTCTCGGCAAAGGCCTCGTACTTGGCAACGCGCTCAAGGCACTGGGCCTCATCCTCGCCGCGCACCAGCAGATAGATCTTGATCTTCGGCTCGGTGCCGGAGGGTCTGACGATAAAGCTGCTGCCGTCGGCCAGCTCGAAGTACAGCACGTTCGAGCCGAAGAAGGGCGTGGTGCCGACCTTGCCAAGCTCGGCCACATAGATGCTGCCGTCGGCATAGTCGCGGGTACGGATGACCTCCTGGCCGCCGATCTCCTTGGGGGGATTGGCGCGCAGCTCGGCCATGAGCTCCTTCATCTTCTGCAGACCGTCGAGGCCGGGCATCACGAGATTCAGGGTCTTCTCCTTGAACCAGCCGTACTTCTCATACAGCGCGTACATGGCGTCCATCAAGGTCATGCCCTGCTTGTGGTAGTAGGCCGCCATTTCAGCCACCATCATGGAGGCGGTGACCGCGTCCTTGTCGCGGACGAAGTCGCCCATCATGTAGCCGTAGCTTTCCTCAAAGGCGAAGATATACTTGTAGCTCTTGGCTGCCTCCCAGACTGCCACGCGCTCGGCCATGAACTTAAAGCCGGTGAAGGTGTCCTCAAAGTGGACGCCGTTGGCCTCGCAGACCGTCTTGACCATGCCGGTAGAGACAATGCTGCTCAGGGCGCCGGGATTTTCGGGCATGGTGCCGGTGGCACGTCTGGCGCGGATAATGTAGTCAAGCAGCAGAACGCCCATCTGGTTGCCGGTAATGGTGGTGTACTCATCCTCACCGGTGCGCACCATGGTGCCGATCCGGTCGGAATCGGGGTCGGTGCCGATGATCAGGTCGCTGTCCACCTTCTTGGCCAGGTCGACCGCCAGATAGAAGCCCTCGGGATTTTCCGGGTTGGGGCTGACAACGGTGGGAAAGCTGCCGTCGATGACCATCTGCTCGGGCACAGGATAGAGGTGCTTGATCCCCAGGCGGCGCAGCGCTTCGGGAACCAGCTTGTGGCCGCAGCCGTGGAAGGGAGTGTAGACAATGCGGAAGTCGTCGGCTACTTCCTTGACGACCTCTTTGTCAATGGCCTGCTCCATGACCTTCTCCAAAAACAGCTCGTCCGTCTCCGCGCCGATGATCTCGATCATGCCGTCGGCCACGGCCTTGTCAAAGTCGCAGGTCTTAAAGCCGGTGAAGATGTCAATGGCCTCCATCTGCTGGGCAATGGCCTCGGCCTTCTGTGGGGGCAGCTGGGCGCCGTCAGACCAGTAGACCTTGTAGCCGTTATACTCCTTGGGGTTGTGGCTGGCGGTGACGTTCAGGCCGGCGGCAGTGCCGTAGTGGATGACGGCAAAGCTCAGCTCCGGCGTGGGACGCAGCGCGTCAAAAATACGCACGCGGATGCCGTTGGCGGCCATAACGCAGGCGGCCTCCTTCGAGAACAGCTCGCCGTTGATACGGCAGTCGTGGGCGATGACGATGCCCTTGCGCTTGGCTTCCTCGCCCTCGGCAGCGATGACATTGGCAAAGGCCTGGGTCGCATGGCGGATGACATGGATATTCATGTGGTGCAGGCCGAGCTTCATGGTGCCGCGCAGACCGGCGGTGCCGAATTCCAGCGGTGCAAAGAATCGGCTCTCGATTTCCTTTTCATCCTCGCGGATCGCGTCAAGCTCCGCCCATTCCTCCTCGCTGAGCGCGGGGCTGTCAAGCCAGTGCTGGTATTCTTCCTTATAAGTTCTGAACATGGTACAACTTCCTTTCACATTTTTTCCGATCCATGGCGCTGGGAAAAGCCGCACAAACGCGGCTGAACTAACAGGTCACATAGTTTTGTTTAGTATACCATTATTCCCCCTGTGTTTCAAGCGCAAAAAACGAGGGCTCACTTGTGATAGCGTGAGCCCTCATTGATTTTAAAGCCGCGATAGATCTGCTCGGCCAGCATCACCCGCGCAAGGTGATGCGGGAAGGTCATCTTCGACATGCTCAGCTTCAGATCGGCACGCGCCTTGACGCTGTCGGCCAGGCCGTAGGAGCCGCCGATGATGAAGCAGAGCTTCGGCTTGCCGGAGTTTTCCCGCGCCGCGATCAGCGCCGCAACGCCCTCGCTGTCAAGCTGCCTCCCCTCCACGCACAGCGCCGTCACATAGGCGTCGGAGGGGACGGCCTTGAGGATCTCCTGCGCCTCCTTATCCAGCGCGGCAGTGATCTCCTTCTGAGACGGATTCTCCGGCAGACGCTGCTCCTGCGGCTCGACAAGCTCCAATCGGCAGTAGCCCTGCAGCCGCTTGGCATATTCGGCAAAGGCGTCGATATAAAAGCGCTCGCGCATTTTACCGACACAGATCAGCTTCACACAAAGCATGGCTCTTCTCCCACATTCAGGCACAAGTGTCCGAAAACCGGCGCGCAGCAGACCGACGTGTTAAAGCCGTCCAGGGCCCGAACCGTTTCAGACAGCGCCAGCTCCGGTCGGTTATTCTCCCGGCTCAGATGGCCAAGGATCACCGTCCTCGTCCCTGTCTCGGCAAGACGCCTGGCAAGCTGTGCGCAGTCGGGATTGGACAGGTGCCCATAATCGGAAAGGATCCGGCGCTTGAGAGGAACGGGATAGGGGCCAAAGCGCAGCATGTCAAGGTCATGGTTGGATTCGATCAGCGCCGTGTCCGCGCCGCGAAGGCCGCCGAACACCTCGTCGGTCACATGCCCCATGTCGGTGGCAATGGCAAATACGCCGGTCCCCTCGATACGATAGCCGACGCTTTCATCCGTGTCATGTGGAGTGTGGAAGGCCGTGACCGAGACGCAGCCGACGGGAAACGCCTCCCCCACCGGGATGACATGGGTCAGCTCCAGCGCGTCGGGCATCATCCCGCCCAGGCGCGAGGCCACCGTGTGCGGCGCATAGATCGGCAACTTACTGTGCTTCAGAAGCATTTTCAGGCCCGAAACATGATCAGAGTGCTCATGGGTAATGAGCACTCCGTCAAGTTGGTGCAGGGTGAGGCCCGCCTGACACAGGGAGCTTTCCACCCTTCTCATGGAGATTCCGGCGTCAATGAGCAGATGCGTGTCCCCGTCGGAGACAAGCAGGCAGTTGCCGCCGGAACCGCTGGCAAATACATGAACCTTCATCAAACAATGGAGACGATCTTGTCCATCGCGTCGTTATGCTCCGGATAGTCAACGATCTTGATATCAGCGCCCAGCGCATTGAGCTTGCCGACAAAATTCTCGTAGCCGCGCTCAATGAAGTGGACATCCTCGATGATGGTCGTCCCCTGCGCGCACATACCGGCAATGACCATGGCGGCGCCGGCGCGCAGATCGCAGGCCATAACATTGGCCCCTGTCAGGCGGCGGCCGCCCTCCACAACAGCCACACGGCCATCGACCTGAATCTCAGCGCCCATCTTGCGCAGCTCATTGACATACTTAAAGCGGTTATCGTAGACGCCCTCCGTGATGACCGAGGTGCCGCCCGCCAGACAAAGCAGCGTGCACATCGGCGGCTGCATATCCGTGGGGAAACCGGGATAAGGCAGCGTCTTCACATTGACGCGGCGCAGAGAGCTGGCACCCTTGACAAGAACGGAGTCCCCATTTTCCAGCACGATGGTGCCGGTCTCGCGCAACTATGCACTGATGCATTCCAGATGGCGGGGAATGACGTTCTTGATCAAAACCTCACCGCCGGTGGCGGCGGCGGCCATCATATACGTACCGGCCTCGATCTGGTCCGGGATAATGGCATAGGAACCGCCGTGGAGCTTTTCGACGCCGTTGATTTTCACGGTGTCCGTACCCGCGCCACGGATGTCAGCGCCCATGGAGTTCAAGAAGTTGGCAAGGTCGACAATATGCGGCTCACGCGCGGCGTTTTCGATAATCGTACGCCCCTGGGCCAGTGTCGCGGCGAGAATGATGTTCATTGTCGCGCCGACAGAGACCTTGTCCAGATAAATGCGCGCACCGTGCAGCTTGCCGTCCCGCGCATCGGCATAGACAAAGCCATAGCGGATATCGATGTCGGCGCCCAGGGCGGTCATGCCCTTGATGTGCTGGTCAATGGGCCGCACGCCGAAGTTGCAGCCGCCGGGCATCGTGGTCTTCGCGCTGCCGAAGCGTCCCAGCATCGCGCCGATCAGATAATAGGAAGCGCGAATCTTGCGCATCAGATCATAGGGGGCATCCTGATTGCGAACATCGGTGCAATCGATTTCAACAGTGGAACGATTGAGGAAGCGAATCTTCGCCCCCAACTCCCGCAGGATGGTCAGCAGCATTTCCGTATCGCTGATCTGCGGCATGTTCTCGATCACGCAGACGCCGTCGACCATCAGCGCCGCCGGAATGATGGCGACCGCTGCGTTCTTGGCCCCGCTGATTTCAACTTCACCGTGCAGCGTTGTGCCGCCGTTAATTACATACTTTTCCACGTGTTGCACCTTCCCAAGAGATCGGATATTGCCCGGCAAAGGCTCACCAATTTTTGATATTACCACATATACCGTCAAGACGCAAGTCTCAGTTTATTTCTCCCCAAGATATTGATTGGCCTTGAGAATCGCGATCACCGTTTTTGCGTCAATGATCTGCCCGCTCATGGCCATTTCCACGAGCGTGGAAAGCGGGATCTTCTCCACGTTGAGAAACTCCCCCTCATCCGGATGACTCTTTCCCGCGTGAAGGCCCCTGGCGAGGTAGACGTGAAGGAGTTCGTCCGAATAACCGGGCGATGTGTAGAAGCAGCCGAGGTCCACAAATTCATCCGCGCGAAAGCCCGTCTCCTCCGACAGCTCCCGTACCGCGCAGCTCATATGCTCCTCACCCGCCTCGAGCTTACCGGCCGGGATTTCCAGCACCGTATGCCCTACCGGGTAGCGAAACTGCCGAACCATATAGCAGTCGCCGTTTTCATCCACCGGAAGCACCGAAACGCCGCCGGGATGGTGAACCACCTCGCGCTTGGCGATCCGGCCGTCACAGAGCTGTGCCTCATCCAGCGTAACCGTCACGATCACGCCGCTGTATTTCAGCTCACCGCTGAGCCGTTTCTCCGTCAGATCCATGGCGGTTTCCCTCTCTCTGGATGAAGACAAGCATCCAATTTACAGTAATAAGATTTACATAATGCGCATTTGTAGTATAACACATCGTTTTGGCGATTTCCATATTTTTTACCTGAAAAATTCAAAAAAGCTTAAAAATTCTCCCGAAATTACTGCATTTATCTTTCTCAAAAGTATATATTTTGATTCTATATATTGCAATTTGATTTCATTTTTCTGTTTCTCAGCCTCTGCAGCGTTTACAATTTTTCTCTTTTCTTCTCTTTCGCTCTATGCTATAATACCTTCCAGCGCGGGATACGATCTGCGCTGCCGAAAGGAAGTGAGCGCTGTGCCGAAGCAGACCGGGATCAACGAGATTGCCAAAAATCGCAAGGCTTTTCATGAATACTTTGTTCTCGACCGCTTCGAGGCCGGTATCGAGCTTTTCGGAACCGAGGTCAAATCCATCCGCGCCGGGCAGGTAAACCTGAAGGATTCCTTCTGCACGGTCAAGGATGGGGAGCTTTTTGCCCGCGGCCTGCACATCAGCCCCTATGAGCACGGGAACATCTTCAATAAAGATCCCATGCGTCCCAAGCGGCTGCTCATGCATAAGCGGGAGATTCTCAAGCTGCAAAGCCGCGTCATGCAGGATGGCGTCGCCCTGATCCCCCTGTCGTTGTACTTCAAGGACAGCCGTGTCAAGGTGGAGTTAGGGCTTTGTAAGGGCAAGAAGCTGCACGACAAACGGGACAGCGCCGCCGAGCGCGAGTCCAAACGCGATATTGACAGAGCTATGAAAGAGAGGAATTATCAATGAGCAATCCGATCGTAACCTTTGAAATGGAAGACGGCGGCGTCATGAAGGCCGAGCTCTATCCCGAGCTTGCCCCCAACACCGTCAACAACTTTATCTCCCTGGTCAAATCCGGCTTCTATGACGGTTTGATCTTCCACCGTGTCATCCCCGGCTTCATGATCCAGGGCGGCGATCCCAAGGGCTCCGGCGTCGGCGGCCCCGGCTACAGCATCAAGGGCGAGTTCAAGGCCAACGGTTTTAACAACCCCCTGCTGCATGACCGCGGCGTTCTGTCCATGGCCCGCACCATGGCTCCCAACTCCGCCGGCAGCCAGTTCTTCGTCATGCATGAAAACTCCCCCCATCTCGACGGCCAGTATGCCGCCTTCGGCAAGGTCATCGAGGGCATTGAGGTTGTGGACAAGATCTGCTCTGTCCGCACCGACTATAATGATCGTCCCCGTATCCCCCAGGTCATGAAGAAGGTCACGGTCGAGACCTTTGGTGTGGACTATCCCGACCCGGTCAAGGAGTAAGTTCAGTTTGGAGTGTGGAGAGTGGAGTTATCCATCCTTCTCTCATATACACATTCTTCCCTTCTCGCATGGTGATCCCATTTGTTCACTACCAACTCAGAGCCCAGCGCAGCGCGTCTGAGTTGGAAAGGAAGAACAGCGTCATCGGTCGCGGTGTTCACGCCTTGCGTGGACACCTGACCTTATGATGCTATTCTGACGCCGCGGGGGTGTAACGGTTTCGACGGGGGTGTGGAGGCAGGAATAGCGGGCGGATGCGCCTACCATCCTTAAAATGGGCAACCTTTATAAATTAAAGAACAACAACGATAGAGTTCTTCTCGCTGCTTAATTAGCGCGAGCGTTCCACCCGGGAGTACCACGGCCCGGGACGGCGCGTCGATGAGTGGTGAACGTGAGCGCGCAAAGCTTTGAGCGCGCCATGCACAATGAAGCTACCAAGTCCCCGAGGGTGACGGCTCCCGCTCGGACAAGGGAACGGAAATAACCGTCTGCGCCCGGAGAAGTTTCTGTCAAAGTGCTTTCGGACGGGGGTTCAACTCCCCCCACCTCCACCATAAAAGGTAGGTAATTTTGATAGAATTACCTACCTTTTTCTTTTGCCTGAAAAAGCCTTGATTTCAGGGCTTTCCGCTATCCAGCCACAAAAAAGCAGCCGCTACGGAGTCATTTCCGCAGCGGCATTTTTGCTTTTTCGGGTGTTCCCGGCCCCCCTCTCCCGGACAAATCGTTCTCACAGAGGGGTATTGTTCAAATTGAGTTTTTGGTTGCCTTTGGATGGGACAAATAGTATTATTAGTATAGAGCTGTATAAGAGGAGGAATTAATGTGACACCTAAAGAAGAGTGCGAGACAATTCTCGACACATTGTTGTCATTTGCTAAGCAGCAACTGAAGAAACGTGGCGAATTCTACCCATTTGGTGCTGTCATGCTTGCAGACGGATCAATCACACTTACTGCATATGAAGATCAGAACAACGAATTCCCCGATTCAGTCGATGTTATACAGAATCTGGTTAAGCACCACAAAGAAGAAGCTGAACAAGGAAAGATCAGAGCAAGCGGCATCGCATGGGATGCGATGCTAAGTACTGCTGATGGAAAGAAAACGGATGCGGTTTTGATCAGCTTAGAGCACATCGATCATTATACAGTCGTTGTTGGACAGCCTTACAATCTTGGGTTGTTTAAAAAGTTGAAATTCGGTGAGGTATTTGCACAAGAAGGAAAACATGAGATTTTTAATTGACATGCGCTTTCGCCATTGTGCCCCCCTTGAGCCGTATTCTATCAAAACACGATACCTTTGCCATCAAAGAACGGCCGCCCTGTCTGGGCGGCTGTTTTTTGATCCATCCGACAGTCTTGCCGCAGCAGTAATACTATTCACCGATAATATGCTTCTTTTTATCGGTGAGGCATCGTGCTGCAGCACGCTGCCAGTTTTGTGCCATTTGGCAAAAAACACGTCTGCTGTGCATAAGTTCGGTTTAAAGAAATCAAAGATTTTGAGCCTCACGTATCATACAGAAATACGCTGTCAGTCATGTCGCCCGCGCAGCTTTTCCGATCCGATCATATTATGTTAATGTCATCTTTTTAGCCCGAAAACACAGCATATCCCCCCTGCATTTATACTTTTCCATTGCCAACATACCACTTTGCCCCTTTCAGTGGTCTGAGAACAATCCGCAATTAACAAAAACTTTATGACAAATTTGTCAAAAATGACTATTGATTTTCCTATTTTTTACGTGTAACATGCCGAATGGGGTGTGAACAAATTATGAATAGCCCCGCAAAATACATTGGGAGGAAATTGTATGATTAGCTTTTTCCTGTGTCTCGCGGTTCTGATCTGCGGCTACCTGTTCTACGGTAAGGTCGTTGACGGAATCTTCAGTCCTGACGACCGGGAGACTCCGGCTGTCGCAATCAATGACGGCGTTGACTATGTTGTCATGCCGCAGTGGAAGCTGTTCCTTGTTCAACTGCTGAACATTGCCGGTCTCGGCCCCATCTTTGGTGCTCTGTCCGGCGCCATGTGGGGACCTGTAGTCTTCCTGTGGATCACCTTCGGTACGGTTTTTGCCGGTGCGGTGCATGACTACTTTGCCGGTATGCTGTCCGAGCGTAACAACGGCGCCTCCATTTCCGAGGTCACCGGTATTTATCTTGGCGGCACCATGAAGAACGTCATGCGTGTCTTCTCCGTGATCCTGCTGATCATGGTCGGCACCGTGTTTGCTGTCGGCCCCGCCGGTCTGATCGTCACCCTCACCACCAACAGCGGCGCTGCCGGCCTGCTGACCAACAAGGTCTTCTGGCTCGCCATCATCATCGCCTACTACTTCACCGCAACCTTCATCTCCGTCGACAAGGTCATCGGCAAAATCTACCCCGTCTTCGGCATCTGCCTGATCATCATGGCCGTCGGTGTCTGCTTCGGCACCCTGACCAGCGGCCAGCCCATCCCCGAAATCTGGAACAACTGGGCCAACATTCACCCCAACCACACCCCGATCTGGGCCTTCATGTTCATCACTGTCGCCTGCGGCGCAATCTCCGGCTTCCATGCTACCCAGTCTCCTCTGATGGCCCGCTGCCTCAAGAGCGAGCGTCAGGGCCGCTTCGTGTTCTACGGCGCCATGGTCGCCGAGGGCATCATCGCTCTGATCTGGGCCGCGGCCGGCGCGACCCTGCTCGGCGTTGACAGACTGGCTGAGCTGGGCGGCGGCAACAACAACTCCGTCTACCTCATCTGCACCATGACCATGGGCAAGCTCGGCACCATCCTCGCCATGCTCGGCGTTATCGCCTGCCCCATCACCTCCGGCGACACCGCCTTCCGCAGCGCCCGTCTGACTCTCGCCGACTGGTTCAACTTCGACCAGGGCAAGTGGCAGAACCGTCTGGCTCTGTGCGTCCCCGTGCTCGGCGTCGGCGCCATCCTCGGCTTCGGCAACGCACTGGGCAAGATCGATTACCAGGTTATCTGGCGTTACTTCAGCTGGTCCAACCAGACGCTGGCCATGATCGTGCTGTGGGCCGGCGCCATGTACCTGGCTCAGAACAAGAAGAACTACTGGATCTGCGCCGTTCCCGCCACCTTCATGAGCGCTGTCTCCATGACCTACTTCATGATGGCCGGCGAGTGCATGGGTCTGATCCCCTTCTTCAAGAACAATGCCGCTGTCGGCTACCCCGTCGGCCTGGTCTTCGCCGCCGCGATGCTCGTCCTGTTCCTGAGCAAGGCTAAGAAGGCTGCCGACAAGGCCGCCAAGGTCGCGTAAGCTTCGGCTGGCGCTACGTGATTGTTCAAGTATGAAAAGGTGAAGGGCAGGAGAATATTTCTCCTGCCCTTTGCGCCGTTTTATGGCAGACCTGATTTCACGGCGCATGCACTGCGCCGTGAAATGAAGCCTGTGTATTTTCTGTTTACAATCAGGAGGCATACCATGATTCTTGCACCCACCCCTTTGGGAACAAAAACGCTCCCGCGCCAAGCGCTGGAGGCCGACTGCAAAGCCTGCAAGCGCTTCGGTCCCTGCGGTGTCGGCAACGACGCCCTATATGTCGGCGCGCGTTTTCACGAGCGGCACTACTATATTCCGTGGAAGGAGATCCGCCGGGTATTCAAGCGCGTCGCCATGAGCGAGGGCGGTTTTTCCGGCAAGGGTATCTTCGGCTCCATGACCTATCTGGTGGTGCAATACGGAAACGGAAAGGAAAAGCAGTGCCGCTTCAAGCATGAGGCCGACTGTGATAAGCTCCTGGCCGAAATCGAGCGCACCCATTCCCGTATTCCGACGCACAGTGCCAAGGCCGAGCGGCGTCTGGCCGACGCCAAAGCCGCGGAGGAGGCCCGTTATCTCAAGGAACTATCGCCGGAGGCGGAGCAGTCGGTTCAGACCTTGGAAAGCTGGAAGGCCTATCTGGGGCAGCGTCCGGGTCTTGCCACGAATCTGGTCAACGCGGCCAAGCAGAAGCGTGTGGTCGATAACCTCAAGCCCGGCGTACTGGTCGCCAGCACCGTTGTTGCTGTGCTGAGTGTGCTGGCCGCGGCCTACGGGCTGTACGGGATGCTGTCGCACGACAGCAAGGCCAAGTATTTCCTGCTCTGCGGCGGCGTGATCTTCCTGTTTTTACTGACGTCCGGGCTGCTGCCCAGCAAGTGGACCAGCAAAAAATACGCCCAGCAGGAATGGGACAAGGCCGTCGCCGCCGCCCGTGACTTTGTCGATGCGCTCGGCGGTTGCCCGGTTCCCGCACAGTATGCCCATCCGCTGGTGCTCGAGCGCATGATCCGTGTGCTGCGCGAGGGAAGAGCCCAGAGCTGTGCCGACGCGCTGACCGTCATGAAGAAGGACCTGCGCGCGCTCAATTCCAGCGTAAAAGTCTCACAGCAGGAATATGACGAAGTCGTGGTGGTTAAGCCGCTGTTTCTTGTCTGTGATTATCAGGATGAACTATAAAGGAGACACCGCAAAATGGATGAATTGTTCAAGTTTTTAGAGGAAGAGGGCGTGTCCCCCGCCCTGCTTGACGGCGTACGCGCTTTCCGCGCCCAGTACCCGGCTGCACAGGAGGATTCCGCGCGCATCCCGGAGCCGGAATATGCCTACTATGGCAAGCAGGTTTGGGAGCTGGCGCTAGCGGCGCTGCTGGCCGGGAAAAACCTGCTGCTGGCCGGTCCCAAGGCCACGGGTAAAAACGTGCTGTGCGAAAACCTTGGCGCGCTCTTCGGCCGCCCGGTCTGGAACGTCTCCTTCCACATTAACACCGATGCCTCCGCTCTGGTTGGCACCGACACTTACGACGGCAGGGCTGTCTCCTTCCGCCCCGGCCCTATCTGGCTGTGCGCGGCCAAGGGCGGCTTTGGCGTGCTGGACGAGATCAACATGGCCAAGAACGAGGCGCTGGCCGTATTGCACGCCGCGCTGGACTTTCGCCGCAGTCTGGATGTGCCGGGCTATGAGAAGATCGATCTGCGCCCCGAGACCCGGTTTATTGCTACCATGAACTACGGCTACGCCGGCACGCGCGATCTGAACGAGGCCCTGACTTCCCGTTTTGCAGTGCTCGACATGCCCGTTATTTCCGAGGAAAACCTGCAAAAGCTGATCTCTCGCCGCTATCCCACAATCAAGGTCAAGATCCGTGATCAGCTTGTCAAGCTTTATGCCGAGCTGCAGCGCAAGGCCGAAAGCGCGGAAATCTCTGACTCGGCACTGGATCTGCGTGGTCTGTTGGACGCCATTGCCCTGATTGAACAGGGCCTGCGTTCCGGCG
>JAFTGE010000091.1 GCA_017458085.1 Oscillospiraceae bacterium | reverse complement strand
TCGTTTAAATACACGATAATTGCGGGCAGGGAGTACTGCTCGGCCAGGCGCGAGGCGGCAATGCCGATCACGCCCTGGTGCCAGTGGTCGCTGGCCAGGACGATGGGTCCGTCGGGCACCTGCCCCTGGAGCATGGCGTTGGCCTCTTTCCAGATTTCGTTTTCAATGCTCTGCCGCTGGCGGTTGAGCTCGCACAGCTCGTGGGCCAGGGCTGCGGCGGCGTCCTTGTCCTTCGTGAGGATGAGCTTTGCCGCTGTGCCCGCCTGACCGAGCCGCCCCGCGGCGTTGAGCCGTGGGGCCAGCGTAAAGCCGACCGTCGAGGCGGTCAGCCGCGCGGGATCGATGGCCGATTCGCGCAGCATGGCGGCGATGCCGGGCCGGGGCCTGCGCACGATCTGCTGCAGGCCGAGCCGCACCAGATAGCGGTTTTCATCGGTCAGCGGCATAACGTCGGCAATGGTGCCCACGGCGACCAGATCGGCGTAGCGGTCCAGCATGGCGGCGGTGTCGCCCTCGCAGGCGCACACCAGCTTCAGCGCCATGCCCACTCCGGCCAGATTCGGGTTGGGGTAGCTGTCGCCCTCACGCTTGCAGTCAATGAGCCCGCAGGCCTCCGGCAGCGCGTCGGGGCGGCACTCGTGATGGTCGGTGATGACCATGTCCACGCCGATGCTCTTGGCGTAGGCGGCCTCCTCCACCGCGGTGATGCCGCAGTCGACCGTGATGACCAGGGTGATGCCCTTGTCTTTGAGCGCGTCCAGCGCGCCGCAGTTAAGGCCGTAGCCCTCCTCATTCCGATCGGGGATATAGGTGTGGCAGGTCAGACCCTTGCCGCGCAGATAGTCGGTCAGCAGGCAGGTGGAGGTGATGCCGTCCACGTCATAGTCGCCGTAGACCGCCACGGTCTCCCCCTGCCGGATGGCCCGGAGCACACGCTCACGGGCGGAGTCCATGCCGAGAATGAGCATGGGATCGTACAGGCACTCCTCCCCGCCGTAGAGCAGGGCCTTGGCCTGGGCCGCGGTCTCCACGGCACGCAGGGCCAGCACCTGGCACAGCAGGGGAGTCAGCCCAAGCTCCGACAGCTCGCGCGAAACACAGGGCCTGGTGTAGGGAATTTTCCAGTCCTTCTTTTTCATATCAGGTTCACTTTTCTTTTTTATTTAATGATTAATGATAACAAAACTATCGGCTGAATTCAATAGGACAGATGAAAAAACCCTCGTTTTCCGCTGGAAAACGAGGGGAAGATCACCGGTTATACCGGGAAATGTCCCGAGGCGCGGCGGGGGCAGAGGGGGTTTCGACGTGAAGCAGAGCCTGGGCAGGACTGTCGCAGAGGGCATAGAGGGAGAGGACATCCGCGCTCATAAAGCGGGACGCGGCGGTAAATTGAAGCAGGGTATGGAAGGGGTCAAAGTAACCGAGGGTGTTGAGCAGGGCCATAGGCTTGCTGTGCCGCCCCAGCTGCTTGAGGGTGAGGGTCTCAAAAAACTCCTCATAGGTGCCGATGCCGCCGGGCAGGGCGATGAAGGCGTCGGCGTTATCCTCCATGATGCGTTTACGCTCAGACATGGTGTCGGTAAAGATAAACGCGCATTCTTCCGTCATGAGGACGCCCGGCTCGTCAAAGAAGCGCGGGGCCACGCCCAAGGGCTGTCCGCCCTGCTTGAGCACACCCCGGGCGCAGGCGCCCATGAGACCGTCCCGTCCACCGCCGAAAATTAAGCGGTGACCGTTTTGGGCAAGCAGGGAGCCGAGCTCCTCCGCGGCAGCGAAGTAGGCGGGGTCGATGAGCGCGGACGACGCGCCGAAAACACAGATGTTCATGGACTGGCCTCCCGAAGAAATATGATGCGCCATTATAACATGGAATTTGCGGATTGCAAAGCGGTTGCCCTTGACAAACCGGGGAGCGACCGTATATGATACAAAAGCTTGACTTATTATAAGGAGAAAAAGATTTTGCTTGAGCTGATCCTTGACTGTGCGCTGGATGCCCTGAAGGACGGGGCACTCAGCATCCCTATCTTGTTTATCGCCTATCTGCTGATGGAACTGCTGGAACGCAGCAAGCGCATGGATGAGTCCGTGCTGCGCAGCTATTCGGCAAAGGCCGGCCCCGCGGTGGGCGGACTTTTGGGCGCGGTGCCCCAGTGCGGCATCTCCGGCGCGGCGGCCACGCTCTTTTCCACCGGCGCGATCACGGTCGGGACGATGCTGGCCGTGTTCTTTGCCACCTCAGACGAGATGCTGCCGGTGATGCTGTCCTCGCTGACGGAGGAAAACGGCATCGGCATCGGCCAGATCGCCGGAATCGTCGCGGCCAAGGCGGGCCTTGGCATCGCGCTGGGCTACGCGGTGGACGCGCTGTTTGGGCGGCGCTTTGCCCGTGATAAGAACATCCACGACTTCTGTGAGCGGGAGCACTGTGAATGTGAGGATGAGGAGGGAAGCGCCCTGCACGCGGCCCTGGTGCACACGGTAAAAATCGCCGTGATGCTGATTGCGGTGGGCTTTGCGCTGGGGCTGATCCTGGAGCTGGTGGGCGCCGAGCGGCTGAGCGCGTCGGTTTTTTCCCGGCCGGTGACGGGCGAGCTGCTGCTGGCCCTGCTGGGGCTGATTCCCAACTGCGCGGTGTCGGTCATCATTACGCAGGCCTATCTGACCGGCATTGTGGGGCTGGGCGGACTGTTCGCGGGACTGCTGTCCAACGCGGGCATCGGCATGCTGGTGCTGTTTCGCACTAACCGCGACATGAAGGAAAACCTTTCCGTTGTGGCCATCAGCTATGTGCTTTCGGCAATTACCGGCATTGTGATCGGTATGGTTCTGTAGGTTCTGGAAGAAACAATCGCTATTTAACACGGTGAATATTCACTCAAAAAGTGAATATTCACCGTGTTTTTGAATAATTCAAAAACAAAATTCAGAAAAATACGAATAAAATTTCAAAAAAGCCTTGACAAGGAATTTCCAGCGTGCTATGATCCATAGCGTCTTAAGGACAAGAAAGTAAAATGAATTCGACGGAATGTGAGGACTTGAAAGATGAAAAAGATTGTTGCTCTGCTTTTGGCTCTGGTCATGGTGTTCGCTCTCGCGGCCTGCGGAAATAGCACCTCTTCTTCCAGCGCCAACAAGTATAATACGGTTGTCGACGGCAAGCTGACCGTTGCCACCAGCCCGGACTTCGCGCCCTATGAGTTCTACGCCATCGGCGAGGACGGCACGCCTTCCCTGGCGGGCTTCGACGTTGCGCTGGCGCAGTACATCGCCGATCACATGGGTCTGGAGCTGGACATCATCCCCATGGACTTTGACGGCGTGCTCAATGAGCTGGCCGCCGGCGGCGTGGATCTTGGCATGGCCGGCCTTTCCCCCGACCCCAAGCGCGCCGACGCCATGGACTTCTCCGATATCTATTACCAGGGCGGTCAGTCCTTTGTGACTGTCAAGGATAAGGTCGATCTGTTCGCCTCCTTGGACGATACCAACAAGGCCGAGTACGCTATCGGCGCACAGAACGGCTCCATCCAGATGGACCTGGCCAATGAGTATTCCCCCGATGCCGACATCGTCGCGCTCGTGAAGGTCACCGATATCATCGCGGAGCTTCTGGGCGGCAAGCTGGACGGCGCCTACATCGAGACCGCCGTCGCTGAGAACTATGCCAAGAGCTATCCCGATCTGGCTGTCGTGCTGGAGGTTCCCTATGATTCCGAAGGCTCTGCAGTCGGCGTGGTGAAGGGCAATGAGGCGCTGCTGGCTGCTGTGAACGAGGCAGTTGCCGCGGCCCTGGCCGACGGCTCCATGGATAAGTTCGTGGCCGAGGCCAACGAGCTGTCCACCGGCGAAATCTTTGAGGGCCTGCTGGAAGACTAAGGATTCTGCCGCCCGAAAAATAGAATGATAACCATACAAAGCCCCTCCACGTTTGAACGCGGAGGCGCTTTGTATGTATAAGGAGACCTGACTATGCTTACTGCGCAAGGCTTTTCCAAAGCGTTTGAATACTGGCAGCTGTTTTTGCAGGGTGTTGCCTGCACGGTTTCGCTCTCGGCGCTGACCGTTATCTTCGGCTTTATCCTGGCACTGTTTCTGGCGGTCTGCCGCATGGGGAAAATGAAGGTGCTCAAGGCACTGGCCACGGCCTATGTGGAGCTGTTCCGCGCGACCCCCATGGTGGTGCAGATTTTCATTATTTTCTATGTGGTCTTCGACGGCGTCAAGGTGCTGCCCGGCTTTAAGCTGTTCGGCTTTATCCGCTTTGAGCGCTTCTTCCCGGCGGTGGTGGCGCTGTCGCTCAACTCCGGCGCCTATCTGTCTGAGATCATCCGCTCCGGCATCCAGTCCATCGACGGCGGCCAGACGGAGGCGGCCCGTTCCCTGGGGCTGAACGCATGGAAAACCATGCGCTTTGTGGTGCTGCCGCAGGCGATCAAGAACATCCTGCCCGCCATCGCCAACGAGTTCGTGACCATCATCAAGGAGTCCGCCATTTGCTACACCATCGGCGTGCAGGATATCATGTCGGCGGTCAACGCGGTCAAGGGCGCTACATACCGCATGGGCGAGGCGCTGATTATTGCCACGGCGCTGTATTTCTGCCTGACCTATCCAACCAGCAAGATCATTGCACACTTTGAAAGGAAGATGAGCGTCGGTGACAAACGATAAACTGATTCAGGTCAAGGATCTGAAAAAATATTATAATAAAGGAAAGATCAAGGCGCTCGACGGCGTGACCGTGGATATCAACAAGGGAGACGTGATGGTCATTATCGGGCCCTCCGGCTCCGGAAAATCCACCTTTCTGCGCTCGCTGAACCTGCTGGAGGTCCCCACGTCCGGCTCCATTATTTTTGAGGGTGTGGATATTACGCAGAAGAAGGGCCCGGACGGAAAGAAGCTGGACATCGACCTGCACCGTCAGAAGATGGGCATGGTCTTTCAGCACTTTAACCTGTTCCCGCATAAGACGATCCTGGAGAACATGACCCTGGCGCCCATTCGGGTCAAGAAGGTGCCCGAAGAGGAGGCAAAGGCCAAGGCGCTGGAGCTGCTGAACCGTGTCGGCCTGGCAGACCGCGCCGACGCGTATCCCATCCAGCTCTCCGGCGGCCAGAAGCAGCGTGTTGCGATTGTACGCGCCCTGGCGATGGAGCCGGACGTGATGCTCTTTGATGAGCCGACCTCCGCCCTTGACCCCGAGATGGTCGGCGAGGTGCTGGACGTTATGAAGGAGCTGGCCCATGCCGGGATGACGATGGCGGTTGTGACCCACGAGATGGGCTTTGCCCGTGAGGTCGGTAACCGCGTGCTGTTCATGGCCGACGGGAAGCTGCTGGAGGAGGGCAGCCCGGAGCAGATCTTTGGTAGCCCCCAGAATCCCCGGCTGCAGGACTTCCTTTCCAAGGTGCTGTAAGATGGAGAAAAATCTGAAAAAAGCCGCCATAGAATCTGTGGATTCTATGGCGGAATTCTACAAAAAGCTGGCCGACCGCATCTGGGAAAACCCGGAGCTGTCGCTCAAGGAGTTCCATTCCGCCGCGCTGTACTGCGATACGCTGCGGGAACTGGGGTTTACGGTGACCGAAAACCTCTGCGGCATCAAAACCGCGTTCTGCGGCGCGTACGGCAGCGGCCGGCCGGTCATCGGCATCCTGGGCGAGTTCGACGCGCTGAGCGGCCTGAGCCAGAAGGCGGGAGCTGCGGTCTGGGACCCGGTGAGTCCGGGCGGCGTCGGCCATGGCTGCGGGCACAATCTGCTGGGGGTGGGGTCGCTGGCTGCCGCTGTAGCGGTGAAGCGCTATCTTGAGGAGAGCGGACGCCCCGGCACGGTGATTTTTTATGGCTGCCCCGGGGAAGAAGGCGGCAGCGGCAAAGCCTATATGGCGCGCGAGGGACTTTGGCGGCAGCTTGACGCGGCGCTGTGCTGGCACCCCAGCGATGTCAACCAGGTCAAAACCGGCACCAACAACTCCTCGATCCAGGTGCTCTATACCTTCTCTGGTGTGGCGGCGCACGCGGCTTCTGAACCCTACAACGGGCGCAGCGCCCTTGACGCGGTGGAGCTGATGAACGTGGGCGTGCAGTTTCTGCGCGAGCATATGACGGACGACTGCCGCATCCACTATGCGATCACGGATGCCGGCGGCATTTCGCCAAACGTGGTGCAGGCCAAGGCTTCGGTGCTGTATATGGTCAGGGCCAACAAGGTGGCTGACTCTGTCAAGCTCCAGGCCCGCGTGGACGATATTGCCAGAGGTGCGGCGCTGATGACCGGCACCAGCTTTGAGCGCCTCTTTATCGACGGTACGGCGGAGCTTTTGCCCAATTTTGCGATCGAAAAGGCGCTGTACAAAAATCTGACAGAGATCGGCGCGCCAAGCTACACGGAAGAGGAGCGGGCCTACGCCGCGACGCTGAAAGCAACGTATCCCCAGAGCAGCACGCCGCCCGGCATCGGCGCACGCTTTGACGAGGGAATCGCCCGGACGGTGCGGAAGCTGACGGAGAATATGACGCGGCCGCTGAACGATTTTGTCCTGCCTCTATATTCGGGCACCGGCTTTACCCCCGGCAGCACCGATGTGGGCGATGTGAGCTGGCAGACACCCACATCGCAGATCGAGGCGGTCACCTGGCCCGCCGACGTACCGGGCCATTCCTGGCAGGTGGTCGCCTGCGGGAAAAGCAGCTTTGCCCACAAGGGAATGCTGCTGGCGGGAAAGGTCCTTGCGGCGACGGCAATCGATCTCTTGACTGACGAGGCGCTGCTTGCCGCGGCGAGAGCGGAGTTTGCCGAACGGTCGGCCGACGGCTATGTTTGCCCGATCGAGCCGGACGCGGTCCCCATCGCCTTATAATCAAGCTGGTAATTCAACCGGAAGAAATATTAGCACTCAAAATTGTTGAGTGCTAATATTCATATTCTGTTCATAATTTATGCTATATTTCTTAATATTTGTAAGGTATTTTATATACAGTAAGAAACGAGAGAAATGAAGTTCCTTACAAAAATAAAAGTGTTAAGAATAAATTGGAGGTATAGATTATGTTTGAACTGATTCCGTTTGATCGTCATGGCCGCAGTGTTTCCACCTTCGACCCCTTCCGCATGTTTGATGAGTTCGACCGCCGCTTCTTTGAGAACGTCCCCACAGTTTCCGCCTTCCGCACCGATGTCATCGATACCGGCGATGCCTTCAAGCTCGAGTGCGAGCTGCCCGGCTTCCAGAAGGAGGACATCAAGATCGACGTGGAGAACGATTGCCTGACCATCAGCGCCGAGCGCAAGGCCGACAGCAAGGAAGAGAAGAACAACTACGTCAAGCGTGAGCGCTACTACGGCTCCTTCAGCCGCAGCTTCGATGTCTCGGGCATCAACGTCGACGGCATTGAGGCCGCTTACACCGACGGCGTGCTGAATCTTACGCTGCCAAAAAAGGCGGCCGAGATTCCTGCCAGCCGCAGACTGGAAATCAAGTAAAGCCTGAAAAATCGAAATAATCATAAAACCTCGGATGTATTCGTCCGAGGTTTTATGATTATGTAAACGAAATTATGGAGACAGAAACTGTGGACTGTAAAAGCGAACGAGGCTTTGTTTTCTGTGGATACGACAGGGAGTGGTATGATAGGTATGCGGAAAGCAACGGGGGAGAAGGAGACGATATATTTGTCGGCGGGGATATTAGGTGTTGGCAAGACATGCCGTGCGTAATGCGCCCACCATCTTTCTTTTCGATCTTGCGCGAAAAGAAAGATGGTTCGCGCCCGGCTCCAGAAAGAAAAGAGCGCTAAACGCGCTGAACGTAGTCACAGACCGTAGGCTGGTCATCGCGATCGTCGTACATGGTGCCGGTCTGGTCCGTGTCTATACCTGCCCGCGAAACTGTCCGCGGAAGGCTCCCTTCGGTCGCGCCGCTGGCTGGTCACTTGTCCAGGCAGCGCCG
>JAFTGE010000015.1 GCA_017458085.1 Oscillospiraceae bacterium | reverse complement strand
TAGACACTTTTTATTGAAAAGGCGCCGCTTGATGCGTCGCCCATCTGCGCGAAAGCGCAGATGACGTCTCATACAGTTTCCGACGCGCTTACGCGCTATTAAAAGTAGACGTTGTCTACTTTTAATGGGAAACTAGTATAATATCCGATAGAAAGTAGACAAAGATTTGCGCGGCAGAACGGCCCAGGCCGCCCTCTCTTGCCGCTACGCGGCAATTCACCTTGTCGCGCCAGACAAGGCGAACTCCGCAGAGCATAATGGAGATATATGGTCAAGGAGGCCAACGAAGGTTGGCAAGCGTTTTGTCAAGGTGCATTTTATTCTACGCCTTTCCAGATGGGTTTTCCTTGACAAGATGTGATATCCTCGCTATAATGAGTATGTAAAAAGGCGTTGCCGAAAAGCGGCTCCGCCCTAGCGATGTTCTATTCTATGGAATAGAGACCGTCACTTGGCCGAGTGGCGGTCTCTGCTTTTCACGGTGATCGTTACGGTCAATCCGAAGATATGGAACGTCAACGTAATCGGCATAGCAACACCTCCTTTTCGGAGATGTGGCGGAACCGCCTTTTTTCGCTTGGCAACGCCTTACCCTTGCGGGCAAGCATATTCTACAAAAACAGACAGCTTTTGTCAACGAAAAGAATACCGGCACAAGAGCGCACTTACACCGCCAAATGATGGTGAGTAAGTGCGCTCTTTTGATTGACAAATATTGTCTGGTTTTATATCAAGATGTTCATTAGAGAGGGACGCGATTATCAGATGGAAGCAGCCATTTCTTCCAAGGCACGATAGTCGATTTTGCCTGCTCTTGTTAATGGAAAGTCCGAAGTGAAAATATACTCATCGGGAACATGACTTCCCGGGAGCTCGGCACGGCATCGTTGATCGACCCGTTTTTCCAGTTCCTTGCGATCATCATTGCCCGCCTTAGGCATCAGATAGGCAATGGTCCGATAGGCTGTCTTATCGTCCTTGATGCCTACGACCGCGCACTTCTCGATCTCGGGCTCCTCGGATATGCATTCTTCGATCCGCATCGGATAGACACGGACACCCAGCTTTTCAGGGCTTAGCTTATGGTAGATCCGTTTGATTCTTCCCGTAATGTGAACGCGACCATCCGTGGAAATCATTGCCAGATCCTGTGTTCGGAGCCAGCGCTGTCCGTTCTCCTCAAAGATAACCTTTTCCGTCTCGGCTTCTTTCTGAAAATACCCCATCATTACGGTGTCGGAGGAAAGGCAGAGTTCGCCCTCCGTGTCATAGCCGAACTCAGTATGAGGATCGTCAGGGTCGGTGATTTTGACGTTGATATGCTCAAACGGAATGAGGCCTCCACTGGTATTGAGCGGCGTAAACAGTATCGCCGCTGTGGTTTCTGTCATGCCATACCCGTTCAGCAATCTCGCCGTCACGTGATGTGGTTTGAGTTTGTCTTCTGATTCCCTCTCCCAATCCTTATTCGCTGCTTCTCCTCCATACATGACGGAATGAATATAAGATAGATTCTTTCTGGTTCTGTTTGCCGCGAGTATGATACCGTCAATTTGAACCCGTCCGGCAATAATATGATTCGGGTTGCTTCTGAGTGCCAATTTCCCTAGTGCCTCCGGTTTCGGATCAGGGGCGAGAACGAGTTCCAAAGAATGTGCGAGACACCCATGACAGGATGTGCTGACGCCAAAAGCAAGAAACAGCGGAACACAGGCCAGAAATCGTTCGCCTTTGCGGTAGTTGGTGTAGCCACGACAATTTGAGCCTATGAAGTTGATGTAATACGAATTCAGATTTTTATTGGACAGCATGACGCCCTTCGGTACACCAGTGGAGCCGCCGGTGTATTCGAGCATAGCGAGATCATTGCCCTTTACTTCGACGGGCTGGGGCGTGCTGCCCTCTGCGGAGCGCAGAAAATCATTCCAACTTCTCGCGCCCAATTTCGGCTGGCGGTTCTTCAGCCCATACAGAACTCTCAGCAGGGGCGGCATGGAGGTTCCGAGGGGAACGGAAATAATCTCCTGAACCTGGGTATCCTGCGCGGCCTCTTTCATGATGTTATAGGCGAGGTCTACCGCAAACACCAGCTTTGTCCCGGTGGAGACAAACTGCTCTTTCAAGTCCGAAACAGGAGAGGTCAAGCCCAGCCAGTTGCTGACAGCGCCCACTTTGTTCACGGCATAAAGGAGAACAACAAATTCCGGCGTGTTCAATCCGCACAGACTGACAAAGTCGCCTTTCTTTACTCCGTGCTTTTGCAAAGCGGCTGCTGTCCGCTCTATGGTTTCAAACAAGTTCTTGTAGGAAGTTTTTGCGCCAAAGTAATTCAGTGCGGGTAAATCCAGGCTTTCAGCATTGCACTGCCGCAAAAAATCTACCATGCTGCAATCGGGCGAAGGCACCTCTTGCATATCTACGGCTTCAGGATAGTATTTCAGCCACGGCTTGTCGATTGACGGATACCCTGTCAGTTTCTTCTCTGTCTGTTCTGGCATTCTCTTTCCTCCACATAACAAAAAAGTGCGCAGCCGGAACGACTGCGCACTGAAAAACGCACCGCTCCGTTTGCTGCCACACAAACTCTTTTACATGTCCATCAAGGAATGCAAAGATGGAGAATGCATTTTTACCAGAGTAAAAACACATTCCCTGACGGACACTTACAATATTGAGTTTGTGTGGCAGAGTCAGTTTACCATGTCAAGAAAAGAAAGGCAATCGTTTTTCGGCGAAAAAGACTACAGGACGGAGATTTCCGCCCTGTAGTCATGCGATATTCACTTTTCTTTCTCCCAACCGCCGGTTCGCTTTGCCACAAATGAGCTGCAGTCAGGGGTTATTTGATAAGGATTAATTCCTCCTTACCAAAATAACCCCTGGTACAATTCTGGCCGCAAAGATTGTCTTGTTTTTATCGGATATCAGTATTACTTCTTGTAATTTTCGTACATCGCGTCGGTGGCGGCGCGGATGGCGGCGGTGACATTGGCCACCTTGTCGGCGTCCCACTGATCGGGAGTGGCACGCAGGAAGGAGGTCTTGTCCACGCGGTTGTCGAACACGCCGATGGGGATGTCCCAGTGCTTGCCGTGGGCCTCAAAGCTGACGCAGTTGGCCTTGGAGTGCTCACGCAGATACTCCATATCGTCGCAGCCGTAGTCGCCCAGCATGACGGCCATGGGCACGCCGTGGTGCAGGTTGGAGCCGGGATCGTTGGGGTCGGCGCGGTCGGCGTTCTTGCGGCGCGATTCCTCGGGCGTGACCCAGATGTAGAGGATGACGGCGTTTTCCAGAATCTCCGGGCAGAACATCGGCAGGGAGTACTGGTAGCCAAAGGTGCCGGTCAGGGGCATGGCAGAGCCGTCGGGCCCGCCGCGGGCGCACTCGATGATGATGGTCTTGTCCTCAAAGGAATCGGGATAGGCGGCCTGCTTCTCGTCCAGCATGCCGCGGGCCTCTTTCTCCAGAATGGCGGCGAGCTTTGCGCGCACACCCTCGTCCAGCAGGCCCAGGCGGGGCTTGATCCCCGCGCCGGCACCGGCGCGGTCGATGCGCGCAAAGAGATACTCCGCTGCAGAGTCGGGCTTGACCACGACGCGGTTTAACAGATCGTGGTAGTCCTCGTTGAGGAGGTTGCAGAGGGTGCCCCAGTCGCGCCCGTCGGTGAAGGGCTCCTCGCCGGGGTAGAAGATGCGCGCCTGGCCCATGGCCTCCAGCTCGTTGTCGATGCGGCGCATCATGTGGACATAGGGAAAGTCGTCCAGCTGGAGATTGGCGCCGATGTGGAACTCGTTCTTGAGGCGCTCGGCCTCAACGTTGGCCATGAAGTTGCGCACCTCGGACTTGCCGGAGGCGGGCAGCGCCTGCAGTAGAACGACTTTAAAAACCTGATTGCTCATTTCTTTCTCCTTATCAGTAAATTAGATGAAGCCACTGCGTCGGATCGACGGTGATGTCACGCTCCCGATCGACGTAGCGGATGATCATTTCGGAAATCTCCTCCGGCTGCTCGCGGAGGATCTCGCAGTCGGCATAGAAGGGGTAACCGCCGGAGCCGGCGGCACGGTAGTTGTTGAGGCAGAGGGAGAGTATGCGATCATCGGGCAGTTCCTCGCCCTGATAGCGGATGGACACGACCCGGTCGCCCACCGCGCGGCGGACGTCGACCGTGGCCTCAAGTCCGGTAAAGTAGTCGAAGTTATAATGCTGGGGCAGGGGCTTTAAGAAGCGTTCACTGACCCGCAGCGCGCCGGTTTCATCCAGATCGAAGTATTCGGCGCTGCGCTCCAGCGCGGCCTTGAGCACCGCCCGATCCACCCGCAGCGTCTTGAGGGTGTTGGGGAAGATATAGGTCGCCACGATGTCCCGCACGGTCACGTCCTGCGCAAAGCCCTTGACATCGCTGCCCAGACAGGTGGCGGAGATGTCCGCGCCGGAGGCGTCCAGCTGCACCTGATTGAAAAAGTTCGCGATAAAAGAACCGTTTGCCGCCATGTCCAGCGGCTCACGCGGCGGCAGCGCCCGGTCGAGGTGACCCAGCGGCGTGTCGAGAAAGCGGGCGGTTTCTTCCTCCAGCGGGGCGAGGTACTCCGCCATCTCCGGCACAGTTCGGTCACCCGCGGGGCAGAGCCTGGACACGGCGGAGACGCCGTCGCTGCCCACGCGCACGTCCATTTGAATGTATTGCCGGGCCTTGTCCGGCGGCTGGCAGGTGAAGGTGCCGCCGATGCAGCGGTTTTCCAGCGCCATATGCTGGTGCCCGGTGAGCAGCACGTCAAAGTCCAGCTCTTGGCACATGCGCCAGCCCTGGTTCTCTCCGCTGTCGGAGAGGAGCCGACCGCTCTCCACGTCGTTTTCAAAGCCGCCGTGGTAAATGCACACCGTCAGATCGACGCGCTGTTTTTTGAGCGCCGCCAGAGCCTCCCGCGCCGCGTCGAACGCGTCGGTGAAGGTCAGACCCTCGATGTTTTCCGGCTTTTCCCAGCGCGGCACAAAGTGGCTCGTGACACCGGTCAGACCCACGCGCAGGCCGTTTTCGAGCGTGACGACGGCATAGGGCTCAACCCCGCGCAGCCCCCGGACATTGGCGCAGAGGCACCTTGCGTCCAGCGCATCCAGATAGCGCTCCAGCTCCCGAATACCGTAGTTGAAGTCGTGATTGCCGAGGGTAATGAAGTCGTAGCCCGCCAGATTGAGAAGCCGCGCGGGGACAAGGCTGCGCGCCTGGCTGCGGCTGTAGAGCCAGTAGGTGAAGGGGCTGCCCTGCAGGGTGTCGCCCCCGTCGATCACAAGGGTATTGCCGTCGTTTTGAAAGTTCGCCGCGCAGTTACTCAGGCCCGTATCGGCACGGCAGCTGCGCGCGTAATCTGTGGGCGCAAAGTAACCGTGGCTGTCAGAGGTGAAGAAAATCGTAAGCTTCCGTTCCATACTGTTCCTTTGGGGCATCAAAGCTCTGCGCTTCCGGCAGAGCTTTGATGGGATTTGGGATTATTCGCCGCGGGCGAGCTTTTTACGCACCCGGGTGGAGGCAAACTCGATGATCAGCACCAGCACCATCAATCCCCACACGAAGGAGCCGACCATGGCCCAGCGGCGGGAGTTGAGGCACTGCACCAGGGAGGCGCCGATGCCGCCCGCGCCGACGATACCGAGGGTGGTCGCGTCCTTGAGGTTGATGTCGAAGCGGTAGATGGTGGTGGAGATAAAGCTGGCGGTGAGCTGCGGGATGACGCCGTAGCGGATCTTCTGGAAGGGGGTGCAGCCCATGGCGTCCAGACTTTCGAGAATGCGGGTGTCCAGATCCTCGATGGCGGTGATGTACATTTTGGAGATCATGCCGATCGAGCAGACCGACTGGGTGATAACGCCGCAGGCAGCGCCGGGGCCGGTCACGCGGATCCACATCAACGCCCACACGAGGCTGGGGATGGTGCGGATGAGCAGGATCACCACGCGGAAGAGGTAGGCGATGGGCTTGGGCAGGATGTTCGTGGAGGCGAGGAAGGCGAAGGGGATCGCGAGGATCGCGCCGAAGAGCGTGCCCAGCACGGCGATGGCGATGGTCTGCAGCAGCAGGTAGGGCACGTCGGTGTCGCCGGTGCCGAAGAGCAGCTGCATATCGGGATGGGTGATGCCGTTGACGACACCCTTGGCGACCTGAGTGCCGGTGGAGGTCATGCCGGTGTAGCTGAGGCTGGAACCGGACCAGCTGATGACCACCGCGAGGATGAGAACGATCAGCGTGTACAGCCACCATTTGCGGGGACGCCGGGCATACATTTCGGCGGCGGTCAGCTTTTCATCGATGACCTGTTCGATTTTTTCCAATTTTTCAGCCATGTCGTCCCTCCTCTCAGCTCAGCTTGCCGCGCAGGTACTCGCTGAAGAACTCGATGGCCACAACCACCACGAACAGCGCCAGCAGCACCATGCCGAGACCCTCATAGTCACGCCAGCCGATGCGCTCGTTGATGGTGATGCCGAGGCCGCCCGCGCCGACATAGCCGAGGATGGCGGAGGCCCGCACGTTCATCTCAAAGCAGTAGAGACTGTGGCTGAGGTACACCGGCAGAATCTGGGGCACACAGGCCGACCAGAAGGCCTGGAACTTGTTGGCGCCCATGGCCTCCATAGCCTCAAAGGGGCCCATGTCGATGGTCTCGATGCTCTCGTAGAGCATCTTGGCAACGATGCCGAAGGTGAACACCGAGATCGCCAGCGTACCGGCGAAGGTGCCCAGACCGAAAACCAGTGCGCAGACCAGCGCGATAACCAAGGTCGGCAGGGTGCGGATCATGGCCAGAATAAAGCGCAGAACCGAGACGACGACGCGGTTTTTGCAGATATTGGTGGAGGCCAGCACCGCCACTGGCAGACCGATCACACAGCCGATCACGGTGCCGAGGACGGACATTTTGACGGTGTCCACCAGGGGGCCGGTGACCTTGCTGAAAAAGCTCCACTTGGGGTGGAAGATCTTGACCAGCAGATCCACCAGCTTGGAAAAGTTGTTGGCGATCACGCTCAGATGAAAGCCCGTCATGCGCAGCGACAACACCACGGCCAGCACCAGCAGTGCCAAGATCAGCGGCGCGCGGCTGCGGCGGCGGATGGTGCTGTGCCCGTTTTCCAGCGTGATGACCTGGGGCTTGAAGATCCTGTCAAACCAGGTCAGCTTGACGAGGGAGTTGTTTTCGTTATCCATCGGCTCACTCCCCATCGCCCAGCACGGGCGCCTTGGTGCCGTTGTAGACGTAGTCGATCTGTTCCTGGGTGATGGTGGAGGCGGGGCCGTCAAAGACGATCTCGCCGGCGCGCACGCCGACCACGCGGTCGCAGTACTGCAAGGCCAGGTCGATGTGGTGGATGTTCAGGAGAATGGAGATGTTATAATCCTTATTGATGCGCACGAAGTCCTGCATGACCTGGCGGGCGGTGATGGGGTCGAGAGAGGCCACCGGCTCGTCGGCCAGGATGATCTTGGGGTTCTGGTTGAGCGTGCGGGCCAAGGCCACGCGCTGCTGCTGGCCGCCGGAGAGCTGGTCGCAGCGGGTATAGGCCTTGTCCAGGATGCCGACCTTGTCCAGGCTTTCCAGCGCGCGCATCTTCTGGTCCTTGTTGAAGATCCCGAAGAGCACCTTGAAAAAGCCCATGTCGGGCACGTCGGCCGTCAGCACGTTTTTGATGGCCGTGGAGCGGCTGACCAGGTTGAAGCTCTGGAAGATCATACCCACCTTGCGGCGGTAGCGGCGCAGCTCGGCGCCCTTGAGGGTGCTGACGTCCACACCGTCGACGGTGAGGGTGCCCTTGGTCACGTCGTGCATGCGGTTGATGCAGCGCAGAATCGTGGACTTACCGGCGCCGGACAGACCGATGATGGCGACAAATTCGCCCTGCTCGATCTGCAGGTTTACGTTTTTGAGTGCGGTAAAGCCGTTGGGATAGGTCTTGTAGACATTTTTAAATTCAATCATGCGGCGGCTCTCTCCCTTCCTGTTTTCCTGTGGTTGCTCTGTTGGAACCGGTCAGCGGCACGCGGCGCGCCGCTCAGCGCTTGCAACAGAAGCCGCCCCCTGTATTCAGTTGATACAGGGGGCGAAACCGTGTGCGAAATTGGGAAATCAGCCTTCCATCAGCTCCATCGCGAGGCGGGAGTTGTCATAGTCGGCGTCGGTCGCCACAACATAACCGGTGTGGCTGTAGATGTCGAAGATGGCCTTGCCCTCGTCGGTGGCGGCGATGTTGATGAAGCACTGCTGCAGCGCGTCGACCAGCTCGGGGGTGTAGTAGGGGCTGGACTTGGAGATGGAGACCGTGTCATTGTAGACGCCGTCGGTCACGCCGATGACGTTCAGCTCGTTCCAGATAGAGTCGGGACGGCCGAGACCCTGCTTGCCGGTCTCATCGACTTCGTTCTCGGGAATGGTCCAGGAGGCCTCGTAGTCGTTGCGGCCGTCGGCGTAGCAGACGATGATGTCGACGGACTCAGCGGCGGCGTAGGAGAAGGCGGGGCCGTAGCCCTCCAGGGTGGTGACCTTGTCCAGATCGGTCAGCTTCTTGCCGTCATAGTTCTTCATCAGCCACATGGTGGGGTAGATGTAACCGGCGTTGGAGGAGTTGTTCAGCACGGCCCAGCTGGCGGCGTTCAGATCGTCCCAGGTGAGCGCTTCGCCGGCGTTGACCTTGGCGGCCAGCTCCTGGCCGTAGGCGGACGGGGTTGCGTAGATCAGCGCGCGGTAGTAGGTGACCTGCGGGCCGTTCTTGAGGGTCTTGTTGGCCTCACCGTTCCAGTCGGCGGGGTTCTCGCTGTCGTTGGAAAGGCCGTTGCGGGTGGCGGTCAGGATAACGTCGACATCGTCAGAGTACAGGATGTAGGTGCCGGCGGGGAGCCAGCCCACGTCGATGGAACCGGCGGACATGGCCTCACCGGTGGCGGCATAGCTGGTGCCGACGGTGATGTCGACCTCGTCGATGTCGTAGCCGAGATTGGCCATCTCAGCCTTGACGAGCTCGGGGAGGTTGGCGGTGCCGGCGATGATGACGTCGGCGTCCTTGGACGGGACGAACTCAAGGGTGAGCTTGTCGAAGTGGGGCTTGCCGGTCTCGTCAGAAGCGGCCGCAGGAGCGGCGGGGGCGGAGCTGGAGCCGCAGGCGGCCAGCGCGAGCACCATGACAAGAGCGAGGAGCAGTGCAACGATCTTCTTCATGTAGGGATGTCCTCCTAAATGTAATATCTTCAAGGCTTGCGCCTTTGAATACCATGGCTTGTGCCGTGCCCATGCAAAGAGCACAACATCTATTCTACCATTCTCCAATGCCTTTGACAAGACAGCAATCGACCTTTTTCGTATAAAGTCTTCTTATAAACTTATAACAGCCCGGCCCGGATCGTTCCGATCGAGATATATCCGTCCAGTACTGCGGCGATGTCGCTGCCCGGGACCGCAGCCTCCGGGCCGATGGGTACGCCCTTCTGACTGTAGACCACGGTGCCGTCGTCTTCCGTACGGCCGGAGAAAACGCTGTTATACAGCTGCTGGGGGGCGAGGCGCCGGCTGCGCAGGATGCCCCGGAACACGTCCGCGCCGGGGAAGTTGACGTTCCAGATCTCATCCGGCCCCTGACCGGCTTCGATCAGCTCCCGCGCAATGGCGGGCATGTGCTGCCGCGCAAGGGCCAGGTCCGCGCGGCTTTTGGCGGAGAAGGCAATGGCCGGGATGCCGTTCATCACACTCTCAAAGCAGGCGCCGATGGTGCCGGAATAGCGGACGTCAAAGCCCGTGTTCCAGCCGTCGTTGACGCCGGAGAACACATAGTCCGGCTTTTCGTCCAGCAGCACCGCCAGGGCCAGCTTCACGCAGTCGGCCGGGGTGCCGCCGACGCTCCACGCGCCGCGGACCGGAACGGGGAAGGGCTGCTTTCTGACCGGCATTTCCTCAAACAGCGTCAGCTTCTGGCTCATGCCGCTGCACTGCTTGTCCGGCGCGACAACATACACCTCGCCCAGCTGTGCGGCGGTCTCGGCCAGGGCCTCGATGCCGGGAGCGAAGATACCGTCGTCGTTGACAATCAGAATGCGCATGCCGCCTCTCCTTTCCGTGACTCGGATAGTTTACCATATCGAAGGGCGTCAAACAAGCGGGAAACAAGATGAAAAATCGGGCTTTTGCGCCCGATTTTTCATGTATTTTGGCAGGATTTCAAGTTTGGAATCCTCAGCCTTTAAACCGCGATTCGCAGTAAACACAGCGGCGGATGCCGTGGGCGGGGTCAGTGAGCTTAAACAGGTGCGTCAGCTCCTGCTCGTACTGGGTGATGCAGCGCCCGTTTCGGCACTGGAGTCCGCGGATGAGATCGCCGCGGTCGAGACGCCGCTCGTTTTCGGGGTGTTCCTCGGCTTCCTTTAAGAGCTTGAGGATCAGGGCCATGCGCATGTATTTGCCGTTTCTCACCTGCTTGAAATAGCAGGCACGAGGGTCGTCGTCCACAGCCACGCTGATCTCGTTGACCCGGGGCAGGGGGTGCAGCACCGCCATGTCCGCCTTGGCCAGGGAGAGCTTCTCCGGCGTGAGGATGTAGCTGCCCTCCAGCCGGTCGTAGACGGCAGGGTCGTCGAAGCGCTCGCGCTGGATACGGGTCATGTAGAGAATGTCGAGCCCCCCGATGGCGCCCTCCAGATCGGCGGTCTCCTCAAAGGGGATGCCCAGCGGCTCCAGGGTATTGTAGCGCACGTAGCCCGGGATGCGCAGCTCCTCCGGGGAGATGAGCACCAGGCGCAGCCCCTCGTAGCGGGACAGGGCGCTGATGAGCGAGTGGACCGTCCGGCCGTATTTGAGGTCGCCGCAAAAGCCCACCGTCAGGTGGTCAAGCCGCCCCTTCTCCCGGTAGATGGTCAACAGGTCCGCCAGCGTCTGGGTGGGGTGGTTGTGCCCGCCGTCGCCCGCGTTGATGATCGGCACCTCCGAGCGCAGCGAGGCCGCCAGCGGCGCGCCCTCCAGCGGGTGGCGCATGGCGATGATGTCGGCGTAGCAGCTGACGGTGCGGGCCGTGTCCGAAACGCTCTCCCCCTTGGAGGCGGAGGAGATGCTCGCCGCCGGGAAGCCCAGCACCTGGCCGCCCAGCTCGTACATGGCGGCCTCAAAGCTCAGGCGCGTGCGGGTGGAGGGCTCAAAAAACAGCGTGGCGAGCTTCTTGCCCCGGCAGCGTGAGGCGTAGTCCGCAGGGTGCTCGATGATGTCGTTGGCGGTGTCCATCAGCGCCTGAAGCTCATTTACATCGAGGTCGAGAATGTCGATCAGGTGTCTCATGCCTTGCCTCCGATCCAGCGCTCGTCGGCGGGATTGTCCCGGAAGGCCAGCAGCCGCGCCCGGTCCGTGGGGGCGATGTAGCCCTCCGCGGCGGCCACGGCGGTGATCACGTCAAAATTGGTCAGCGATACGTTCTTGACCCCGGCCTCCTGCAGCCGGGCGCGGCCCTTTTCCATGCCGTAGGTGAAGATGCTCGCCACGCCCAGAACTTCGGCCCCGGCCTCGCGCAGCACGTCCACCACCTCGAGAACGCTTCCGCCCGTGGAGATCAGATCCTCGATCACCACGACCTTCTGCCCCGGCTGGAGCCTGCCCTCGATCTGGTTTTTGCGTCCGTGATCCTTGGCGCCGCCGCGCACGTAGCCCATGGGCAGCCGGAGCAGGTGCCCCACGATGGCCGCGTGGGCGATGCCCGCGGTGGAGGTGCCCATCAGCACCTCCACCTCCGGGTAGTGCTCCCGCACTACCTCGGCCAGGGCGTTTTCCACGTCGTCGCGCACCGCCACGTCGGTGAGTGTCAGGCGGTTATCGGTGTAGACCGGGCTCTTGATGCCGCTGGCCCAGGTGAAGGGCTCGTCCGGCCGGAAGAACACGGCTTTGATTTTCAATAAATCCTTCGCGATGGTTTCTTCTCTCATGCTCTCGTTAGTCATCCCAGAAACTCCTTTACACATCTTCTGTAGGCGGCGACGGGGTCGTCGCTCTGGGTGATGGGGCGGCCCACCACGATGTAGTCGGAACCGAGCTGGCGGGCCCGCGCCGGGGTGGTGACCCGCTTCTGGTCACCCTTGTCGCCGTCGGAAAAGCGGACGCCGGGCGTCACGGTGAGAAAGCCCTCGCCGCAGCGCGCGTGCACCTTGCCCGCCTCCAGCGGGGAGCAGACCACACCGTCGAGGCCGGCGCGCCGCGCATTCTCAGCGTAGTGCAGCACCACCTCGTCAAGGGGCCGGTCAATGAGCAGTTCCTCGCGCATGTGTTCCTCGTCGGTGCTGGTCAGCTGCGTCACCGCGATCAGCAGCGGCCGCGTCCCGTCGGCGCGGGTCAGACCCTCCAGGGCGGCCTCCATCATGGCGGCGGTGCCCGCGGCGTGGAGGTTCACAATGTCGGCTCCCAGGTCGCGCAGCACGCGCATGGCCTTTTTCACGGTGTTGGGAATGTCGTGCAGCTTGAGGTCGAGGAAGACCTTGTGGCCGCGGGCCTTGAGATCGCGGACGATCTGCGGCCCCGCCGCGTAGTACAGCTCCATGCCGATCTTCACAAAGGGCTTTTCCTCCGTGAAACGGTCGAGGAAAGCGAAGGTCTCCTCCGCGCCCGCGAAATCGCAGGCGATGATCACATCTTTAGCCATGTGCGCCTCCTATAATATCTCTTAAATTCTCAATGCCATAGCGATCCATCACCCCGGGCAGGGCCTCGATGATGTCGCGGCACGCGGTGGGGCGGACGAGATTGGCAGCGCCCACCTGGACGGCGGTGGCCCCGGCGAGCATCATCTCGATCACGTCCTCGGCGGAGCTCACGCCGCCGAGACCCACCACCGGGATCTTCACTGCGGCGGAGACCTGGTACACCATCCGCAGCGCCAGCGGGAACACCGCCGGGCCGGAGAGCCCCCCGGTGGTATTGGTGAGCACGGGCCGCCGGGTGTTTAGGTCAATGCGCATGGCGAGCACCGTGTTGATGAGACTCACCGCGTCGGCCCCGGCGTCTTCCACCGCTTTTGCGATGGAAACGATGTCCGTCACATTGGGCGTGAGCTTGACGATCAGGGGCTTGGTCACGGCCTTGCGCACCGCGCTCACCACGGCGGCGGCGCAGGCGGGGTCGGTGCCAAAGCTCATGCCGCCGCCGTGCACATTGGGACAGCTGATGTTCAGCTCGATCCAGCCCACCTCCTCGCAGGCGTCGAGCCGCCGGCAGGTGTAGACATAGTCCTCGGTTGAAAAGCCGCTGACGTTGGCGATCACCGGCTTGCGGAAAACCGCCCGCAGCCGCGGCAGCTCGTTTGCGATGACGGCGTCCACGCCGGGGTTTTGCAGGCCGACGGCGTTGAGCAGGCCGGAGGCGGCCTCCGCGATGCGCGGCGTGGGATTGCCGGCGCGGGGGTCGCGCGTCGTGCCCTTGAAGGAAAAGGTGCCGAGGCAGTTGATGTCGTAGATCTCGGCAAACTCATGGCCGTAGCCGAAGGTGCCGCTGGCGGGGATCACGGGGTTATCCAGCTCGATCCCGCAGAGCTTGACGCTCAGTCTCCCCATACGATCTCCCCCTTCTGAAACACCGGACCGTCGCGGCAGACGCGCCTGACGCCGTTTACAGTCTCCCGGCCGCAGCCCATGCAGGCCCCAAAGCCGCAGCCCATCCGGGCCTCCAGGCTGAGCTGCCCGTCGCAGGGCGCGGTGCGCTCCACGGCCTTCAGCATTCCCTCCGGCCCGCAGGCGTAGAAGAAGCTGGGCGTCAGGCCCGCCATGGCCTCTGTGACCCGGCCGGGAAAGCCCCGGCTTCCGTCCTCGGTGCAGACGAGCACCTCACAGCCCAGGGCGCGAAATTCGTTTTCATATAAAATGTCCTCGCCGCGGCCAAAGCCCAGCAGCACCGTGGGCCGGACCGGCAGCGTCTTTGCCAGCCAGTACAGCGGCGTAAAGCCCAGACCGCCCGCAATCAGCAGGGGGGAGGCCCCGGCCTTGTCGACGGCAAAGCCCTTGCCGAGGCCGGTCAGCACATCCAGCGTGCCGCCCCGCATTTGGCTCAGCGCCTGGGTGCCGCGGCCCTTGACCTGATACACCAGGGTCAGACTCTCCCCGTCCACGTCGCAGACGGAGAAGGGACGGCGCAGAAACTGCCCCTCCAGCTTCAGCGCGGCAAACTGGCCGGGCGTTTGGCAGGCGGAGACGTCGCCCGTGAGCCGCAGCCGGAACACATCCGGCCGCAGCGCGGTGTTGGCCGCAATTTGGAACAGGCCCTCTCTCATCATGCGTCGATGGTGGAGATGCAGAGGGTGGTCTCCTCCAGCACGTCCAGCAGCACCCGCACGGTGTCCAGCGCGGTGAAGATGGAGATGTTGTTTTCCGTGGCGTAGCGGCGGATGACGTAGCCGTCGTTGGCCTCGTCCAGGGCGCCGATGTCGCGGGTGTTGATGATGTAGGCAATGTGCCCCTGGCGCATGGAGTCGAGGATTTCGTTGGAGCCGTCCCCGATCTTGTGCAGCACGTGGGTGCGGATGCCGTTTTCCTTGAGGAAGCGGGCGGTGCCCTCGGTGGCCTCGATGTTGAAGCCCAGGTTATAGAAGCGCCGCACCAGAGGCAGGGCCTCGCCCTTGTCCTTGTCGGCCACGGTCACGAACACGGTGCCATAGTTTTGCAGGCGGGTACCCGCGGCCTGCAGCGCCTTGTAGAGGGCGCGGTTTAGCTTGTCGTCGTAGCCGATGGCCTCGCCGGTGGACTTCATTTCGGGACTTAAGTAGGCGTCGAGACCCTTGATCTTGTTGAAGGAGAAGACGGGGACCTTGACGTAGCAGCGCTTTTTCTCCTCCGGGTAGAGGTCGAAGATGCCCTGCTCCTTGAGGCTGCGGCCCAGGATGACCTCGGTGGCGATGTCCGCCAGGGAGTAGCCGGTGGCCTTGGAGAGGAAGGGAACGGTGCGGGAAGAGCGGGGATTGACCTCGATGATATAGACGTTTTCGTCCTGATCGACGATGAACTGAATGTTGTAAAGCCCCACGATCCCGATGCCGATGCCGAGCTTTTTGGCGTACTGTAAAATGATGCCCTTGACCTTGTCGGAGATGGAGAAGGAGGGGTAGACGCTGATGGAGTCGCCGGAGTGGATGCCGGTGCGCTCCACCAGCTCCATGATACCGGGCACGAACACGTCGCGTCCGTCGCAGATGGCGTCCACCTCGACTTCCTTGCCGATGATGTACTTGTCCACCAGCACGGGCTTGTCCACGTCGATCTCCACCGCGCTCTTGAGGTACTGTCTCAGCTGCTTTTCATTGGCCACGATCTGCATGGCGCGCCCACCCAGCACGAAGCTGGGACGGACCAGCACGGGGTAGCCGATCTCAGCCGCGGCCCGGACGCCGTCTTCGATATTCGTCACGGCGCAGCCCTTCGGCTGGGGAATGCCGAGGGAGAGCAGCAGCGCCTCAAACTGGCCGCGGTCCTCGGCCCGGTCGATGGCGGCGCAGTCGGTGCCGATGATCTTCACGCCGCGCTCCATCAGCGGCTGGGCCAGGTTGATGGCCGTCTGGCCGCCCAGGGAGGCGATGACGCCCTCGGGCTTTTCAAAGGCGATGATGTTCATCACGTCCTCCGCCGTCAGCGGCTCAAAATAGAGCTTGTCGGCGGTGGTGTAGTCGGTGGAGACGGTCTCGGGGTTGTTGTTGATGATGATGGACTCATAGCCCGCCTTGCGGATGGTCTGCACCGCGTGGACCGTGGAGTAGTCAAACTCCACGCCCTGGCCGATGCGGATTGGCCCCGCGCCCAGTACAACGATCTTTTTCTTGTTTGACAGGCGCGACAGCGTCTCCCCTTCGTAGGAGGAGTAGAAGTAAGGGATGTAGGCCCCGGTGTGGCAGGTGTCCACCATGCGGTATTGGGGCGCGATGCCGAGGCTGCGGCGCAGGCCGTAGACCTCCAGCTCCTTCATGCCCCAGAGCTTGGCGATGTACTTATCCGAAAAACCCATGCGCTTGGCCTGCTTCATCAGCTCCACATCGCGCACCGCGGCGGCGAGCTTTGCCTCCATCTGAACGATCTTCCGGATGCTCTCGAGAAACAGCGGCGTGATCATGGTGGCCGCGTACACCGTCTCCACGCTCACGCCCAGGCGCAGCAGCTGCGCCACGGCGAAGATGCCGTCGTGCTTAAATTCCTTCACGTAGGCCAGCAGCTCGTCCCGGCTCCAGCCGTCGAACTTGGGCATGTGCAGGTGGCACACGTCGATTTCCAGCGAGCGCACGGACTTGAGCATGCACTCTTCCAGATTGGAGCCGATACCCATGACCTCGCCGGTGGCCTTCATCTGGGTGCCCAGCTGGTTGGGCGCGGTGGGGAACTTGTCGAAGGGGAAGCGGGGGAACTTCGCCACCACGTAGTCGAGACTCGGCTCAAAGGCGGCGCTGGTGTTGGCGATCTGGATCTCCTCCAGCGTCATGCCCACGGCGATCTTGGCCGTCACGCGGGCGATGGGGTAGCCGCTGGCCTTGGAAGCCAGTGCCGAGGAGCGGGAGACGCGGGGGTTGACCTCAATGAGGAAATATTCGCTGGTCTCCGGGTGCAGGGCAAACTGCACGTTGCAGCCGCCCTCGATCCCCAGCTCCCGGATGATCTTGATGGCGCTGTCATTGAGCATTTTCAGGTCGTGGTCGTTCAGGCTCATGATCGGGGCCACCACGATGGAGTCGCCGGTGTGCACGCCCACGGGGTCGACGTTTTCCATGCCGCAGATGGTGATGGCGTGATCCGTCCCGTCGCGCATGACCTCAAACTCGATCTCCTTGTAGCCCTTGACGCTCTTTTCCACCAGCACCTGGTGCACCGGGGAGAGCTGGAAGGCGTTGCGGGCGATGTCCTCGAGCTCTTCCTCGTCGTTGGCAAAGCCGCCGCCGGTGCCGCCCAGGGTGAAGGCCGGGCGCAGTACCACGGGGTAGCCGATGTCCAGCGCGGCCTTTTTTGCCTCGTCGACAGAGTAGGTGATCTCGGAGGGGATGACTGGCTCACCGATGGACTGGCACATTTCTTTAAACAGCTCGCGGTCCTCGGCGCGCTCGATGCTGCGGCTGGGCGTGCCCAGCAGCTGCACGCGGCACTCCTTCAAAACGCCCTTCTTCTCCAGCTGCATGGCGAGGTTCAGCCCCGTCTGCCCGCCGATGCCGGGCACGATGGCGTCGGGCCGCTCGTAGCGCAGGATCTTGGCGATGTATTCCAGGGTCAGCGGCTCCATGTACACCTTGTCGGCGATGGAGGTGTCGGTCATGATGGTGGC
>JAFTGE010000090.1 GCA_017458085.1 Oscillospiraceae bacterium | reverse complement strand
CTCTATGGAGTTCAAGAACCGTTTCTCATTTCTCGCAAGACAAGAAAAGAGAAATGGTTCTTGATTTACGCAGGTTCCGTCACGGCGAACAGCTAAACTCACCGGCGACGAATCTATACAAAGACCCCGGTTTTCCTTTCTGGAAAACCGGGGCCTTTGTATACCTTATTCATAGAGCTTTCGGAAAATGTATATGTCCAGCGGGCAGGGCTCTGATCGATCGCCCAGCGCCCAGTGGATCACACCCATGCCCATGGCGTCAAAGGTGATCTGCATATGATCGTCATAAACGCAGCCGACAATGGTGACATCCATGCCCTCCTCCACCATCATGCGAATGGCACTGCGATCCGTGCCGACCCAGGGGCTTTCAAAGAGATAGAACTGTGTTCCCTCGGCGGCGATCTGGCGGCATTGGGTCCGGTTCAGCAGCAGCTCTGCCTCCTGCCAGTCGCTGCCGGCGTCCAGGCTTAACACACAGGGCACCCGAATGCCAAAGTCCTGCCAGGTGTACAGCGCGCTGAACATGGCCGGGTACGCCCCAAGGCTGGAGCCGACGGTCATGACCTCACGCAGGAAGACGCCGCGCTCCGCCGCCGCCCGCTCCAACAGCTCAATGGCGGCGGTGTTTTTCTCCTCCATGGCCGTCAGGCCGTTGCGGTAGAGAAAAAGCGCGATCGTATTGGGCGCCGGATTCATCAGATAGTAGGAGAAAAAGTCGATGTTCAGCGGCTCGTCACGTCCGCCGGGATAATAGAGAAAGACCTTCACCTCGCCGTCAAACTCGTTGGGCACGACCAGGTAGCCCAGCTCATTGACGTAGGTGTAATCATAATAGCTGCTGTTAAAGTTCTTGGCCGGGTCCAGAATCTGCTCCCGCTCCGGATCGGCCAGCCAGTCAAGGAGCGCTTCCGTCCGCCGCAGCAGCGCCCGGCAGTCGGCATAGTCGCCCAGCAGCCGCCACAGACGGCAGGCTTCCTCCAGCTCGAAGCTGTCGGCAAATTCCTGGCTGATTTCATACAGCGGCTCGTTGAGTTCCTCGATCCGCTGGGCACAGCCGGGATAGTCCCCCAGCGCAAGGTACATCTCCCGCGCCCGCTCGTACTCCCCCTGCTCCGCCAACACACCCGCGGCCATATAGTCGCAGGCGAGGATCAGATTTTTCGTGTCCCGGTAATCCCCCAGTGCCAGCAGCGCCTCGCGCGCGGCGTCCAGGCTGCCCACCTGAAGCATGCGCCGGGCGTTGAGATACCGCTCCTCCAGCTCGTAGGCATCGCAGCGGTCCACGCCGCTCTGGTTGTGCGCCTTCTCGTAATAGACGCGGGCAGCCTCATAGTCCCCCGCCGCAAGCAGTCGATCGGCGCGCAGATTATTGTTCAGCGCAAAATACACCACTACCCCCAGCGCCGCACAGACGGCCAGGGACAGCAGAACCGCCGCAAGATGCAGGATTTTTTCTACTCGCACGGTTGTCACTCGGTAAAATGAATATGGTTGTTGATATGGTCCGCGCAGAAGCAATGATACCCCACGCAGCGGGAACAGTAACGAAACTCCAGATTCGGGTACTCGACATCTGTCCGGCCGCAGACCGCGCACTTGTGCGTATACAGCCGATCCTGCTGCTCGCGCCGGATGCGCGCCGACTCACGCCGGAAATTGACCGTGCTCTTGCTCTGCTTGCGCGGCAGCATCCGCCACAGATCCGCACCGCAGAAGATCAGGAAGTTCAGCACCGCCACGACCGGCAGCAGGTTGAACGGGAAGCGCGTGGTGAAGATGCTGTACAGGAAGAACAGCGCGTCCAAAATCGCCAGGTACTTCATCTTGATGGGGATGATGTACATAAAGAGCACCTGCATATCCGGATAGAGCACCGCAAAGGAGAAGAACATGCTCAAATAAATGTAGCTGGAATCCAGACGCACGGAATAGCCGGTAACAAAATAGGTGATAAAGCCGTACAGCACCGTCAAAATCACGCCGGTGAAGAAGTAGATCGTAAACTGCCCCGTGCCCCACTGGGCCTCCAGCGAGCTGCCGATCCAGTAGTAGAAATAGAACACCAGAACGGCAATGATGCTGGTGCTGGGCGGGTAGAGCATAAAGCTCACCAGACGCCAGACCTGTCCGCGCAGGATCAGCGCCGGGTCAAAAACGATATAGCTCAGGAATGGCCGGGAGATGACCCCCAGGATCCAGAACACCACGTTGGCAATCGTCAGATACCGCATCAGGTTCGGGATGCCGAAGTTCGGGTGGCGGTAGCAGTACTGTTCAATTTTCCTTCTCGGATCAATCATGACAAGGCTCCTGAATTTCATATAACATTTGTGTGTCCACCACTATACGCTTTTCAAAAAAATAAGTCTATAAAATTTTGTAAATTTGCAAACTGGGTCTTTCAAAAAAATGAAGAGTATGGTAATATGTAAACTAAGTAATTATTTCGAGGTTCAGAAAAGTGGAGAAAGAAAAGGAAAATACCCGCGAGGAACTGACAAACGATATCATCGAAGGCAGAAACGCCGTGATCGAGGCCCTGCGCGCCGGACGTGCCATCGACAAGATCTTCATCGCCAAGGGCGATGTGGACAAGACCCTCGGTCATATCGCCTCCAAAGCCCGCGACAAGGGCATCGTGGTGGTCGAGGCCGACCGGCGCAAGCTCGATTTCATGAGCCGCACCAAGGCCCATCAGGGAGTCGTTGCGCTGGCCGCTGTGCGGGAATACTGCTCGGTAGAGGATATTCTCGCCGTCGCAAAGGAACGCGGGGAGGCCCCCTTTGTCGTCGTCTGCGACGAGATCAGCGATCCGCACAATCTCGGCGCCATCATCCGCTCCGCCGAATGCGTGGGCGCCCACGGCGTCATCATCCCCAAGCGCCGCAGCGCGGGGCTGACCGCCATCGTGGACAAATCCTCCGCCGGCGCCGCCGAACATATGGCCATCGCCCGCGTGGCAAATATCTCCGCCGCTCTCAAGGAACTCAAGGACGCCGGACTCTGGGTCTACGGCACCGCCGCCGACGGGGCAAGCCCCCTGTGGCGCACCGATCTGACCGGGCCCATCGCCCTGGTGATCGGCTCCGAGGGCGAGGGCATGAGCCGCCTGGTCAAGGAAAGCTGCGACTTTGTGCTGAGCCTGCCCATGAAGGGACAGGTCAGCTCCCTCAACGCTTCCGCCGCAGCAGCGGTCACCCTGTACGAAATTCTCCGCCAGCGCAGCCTGTAAGGATTTGATCCATTCCGATTCAGAAAGGACAGGAAGTTCATGGACGATTACAATTGGGATCTTGACTTCTCTGACAGCGATCTCTCTGTTGATGATATTCTGGCGGAATTTGAGTTTGACGGTCTTTCTGCCGATGAACCCGTTCCGGCCGAAGCGCCCGCCTTTACGATGGAAACCGCGGCTGACAGCGAGGCGCTGCCGGAGCTGCCGACCCGTTATGACGAGCAGGACACCGCGGATTGGACAGCGTCCGACCCCGTGTCCGACGAGGCTGTGGAGGAGTTTCTCCACGGCGAAACGGAGGACATTCTGCCCCCGGACGAGGACGAGGAACGCGAGCCCCAACCGCCGCGCCGCCGGGAGCGCAGCAGCGCCGCACCGCAGCGCAAGGGCTTTTTTGCCTCCCTGCTGAATCCCGCCAGGACACCCGCCCGCCGGGAGCGCGGGGACACGGCCGTGGCGGTTGCGGAGGATGACGACTACTATGTTCCCTCCGATGAGGACGACAGGCTGTTCTCGACGGATCGGGAGAGCACGGTTGACATTTCCACCACCGACGATTGGAACGCCCCCGCCGACAGCGGCGCGGCGCAGTCCGTATCCCCTGCCGAAGCCCACGGCGGCTCCATCGGACAGATGGAGCGCGAGGCCCGCGACATCGTCGCCCAGATGCAGGCTGAAGCTCCCGCCCGGGAGCGGAAAGGCGGCACAGGGTATACATACGATCTGGACGATTTACTGGGTATGCGCTTTGACGAGGAGGAGAGCGCCGGCACCGCCGGCAGCTACCGTCCCCGCTCCGAGGAGCCGGAAATTGACGAGCGCTTTAATCTCAGCGGCCAGCGTCAGCAGGCCACCATGTCCTATGGCGGCAGCGACATTGATCTGAGTCCGGATGACGATTACATTCCCGCCGAGCAGACCGGCTATAACCCCAGCCAGTGGACGCCCGACTATGACGATCCCCTGGCCGAACGGGAAGACAATCTTGAGCCGGAGAGGAAAAAACACAAGTCCCTCTTTGGCCGCCGTGCCAAAAGCTATGAGCCGCGGGAGCGTGAAGCTGCCCCCGCCGCGGAGGAGGCAAGCGCCGTCGGACTGACCGACAGCGACGCCGAGCCCGCCGACTACGCGCCCAAGGCCGACTACACCATCACCCCCGACTATATTGACCGGGAGCGCATGGATGAGATCGACTTTGACGAGCCGGCAGACGCCGACGAGGACGACGGAGCCGGTGAGCGCCGCCGTGACCGCAGCTATAAGGACTCCGAGCTCTATGTCCCGCCCACCTTCCGGGAGTATGTGCTGTCCCTGCTGGCCTCCGCATGGCTGCGTGTGCGCGGTACGGTCCGCGGCGCTACCGCCGAGACCATGGCCGACTCCACCGAGGATCTCGGCCCGGAGGTGACGCCCGCCGCCGCCTCCCGCTATTACGGCTCGTTCCTGCGCTCGATGAAATACCGCACGCGCATCGCAGGCGTGCTGCTGGCGCTGCTGTGCTACGTGTCGCTGGAAGCGCCGGTGCCCGGCATGCTGAAAACGCTGCCTGTGGCCGCGGCCCTCTGCTTCGGTATGCAGGCCGCGATAATGCTGCTGGCCCTGGATGTGGTCACCAACGGCGTGACCAAGCTTTTCCGCCTGCGTGTCGGCGCGGACAGTCTGGCGGTAATCACCTGCCTCTTTACCGGCCTTGACGCCCTGATCGTCGCCCTGTCCGATTCGGCGGCGCTGCACATGCCGCTGTGCGCCATATCGTCCGCCGCGGTCGTGGGACTGCTGCTGAGCGCATACCTAAGCGCCCGCGGTCTGCGCAAGGCCACCCGTGTCCCCGCCATCGGCAAGCACTTCTACGCTGTCACCGGCGAGGCTAAGCTCAAGCCCGGCGAGATCACCCTGCTCAAATCCATGCGTTCGGCCAAGGGCTTTGTCCGCCGCGCGGAGGAGGCCGCCCCGGACGAAACCCTGTACGGCAAAATCGCCCTGCCGCTGCTGG